>CAYUPN010000095.1:7573-14240 GCA_964446605.1 uncultured Bifidobacteriaceae bacterium
ACCTGATCCGACCTGATCCGCCGCAGCCCGCGAGCGACCACACGCGGGCGAGGCGGGACCCGATCAGACCTGATCCGACCTGATCCGACCTGATCAGACCTGATCAGGCCTCTCGCAGTTCACCATCCACGGCACGCCGAACCGGTCGACGCACATGCCGAAGCGGAGCGCCCAGAACGTCTCCTGAATCGGCATCCGTACGGCGCCCTGCTCCGACAGCTCGTGAAAGATGCGCTCGGCCTCCTGCGGCTCCGCGACCTGCACCGAGACCGAGAAGCCGCTCATCGGCTCGTGCGATCCCGGCGGCGCGTCCGATCCCATCAGCAGCTGATCCTTCACGCGCAGGCTCGCGTGCATGACCTTGTTGCGCCAGTCGGCCGGCACATCCTCCGCCATCGGCGTGTTCTCGAACGTGAACATGCCGTCCACCGTGCCCTTGAGCACGCGCGCGTAGAACTCGAACGCCTCGCGGCACTGGCCCTGGAACGTCAGATACGGGTTCAGCTGCATGGGAGTGACTCCGTGCGGGAAAGCGGGCGGGATGCCGCGACAGCCGGTTCCTGGCGCGCGTGCACGAACTCGCCGGGTGCGCCACGAAGCATAGCGCAGGTATGCGCCGCCGACACGCCGGAATAGCGGCCAGATGAGTCGGGGGCCGGTCTGGCGGAACACAATCTCGTCAATTCGGCCGGCGCTATCCTGATGTGCGCTCCCCGCCGGGAAGGAGCACGCCATGGTGAGCCTGGCTGATGCGCGTCGGGTGATTCAGGCGGCCGAGAAGAAGGCCGCCGACATCGGGCAGCCGATGAACATCGCCGTCGTCGACGGCGGCGGCAATCTCGTCTCGCACGTCCGCATGGACGGCGCCTGGATCGGCAGCATCGACATCTCGATCAACAAGGCCTTCACGTCGAGGGCGTTCGACATCTCGACGAAGGAACTCGCGTCCTTCAGCCAGTCGGGCGGGCAGTTCTTCGGCATCCACGTGTCCAACCGCGGGCGCGTGATGATCTTCGCGGGGGGCGTGCCGCTGAAGCGCGATGGCAAGGTGGTGGGGGCCGTCGGCGTCAGCGGCGGGACCGGCGATCAGGATCAGGCCGTCGCGGAAGCCGGCGCGTCCGCGTTCTGATCCGCGGCGGAACGACTCGGAGTTCGCAACGCGCGCTCGTGGCGCAGCTTCCGGCCCACGAGCGCGCCGCGCGACCGCGAGCCGGTCATCCGAGCGGTCCTTCTTGTTGGCCGAACTGACGTTCGGCCCTACGTTGCCCCTACGTCGGCTACGTCGGGCTCTCCTTCGCCCTTCCGGTGCTTCGCCGGGCCGTCGTGGCGCTTCAGATTCTGTGCCGTGTTGATCAGGCCGACGTGCGAGAAGGCCTGCGGGAAGTTGCCCAGCAACTGGCGCGCAGCCGGGTCGTACTGCTCCGACAGGAGCCCGACGTCGTTGCGCAGGTCGAGCAGCCGCTCGAAGATCTCGCGCGCCTCGGCCCGGCGACCCTGGAGCACGAGGTTGTCGGCCAGCCAGAAGGTGCAGAGCAGGAACGCCCCCTCGCCCGGCGGCAGGCCGTCGACGTGGGGCCGCGTGACGTAGCGATCGATGAAGCCGTCGCGCTTCAGCCGCCGCTGGATGTACTCGACCGTGCCGACGATGCGCGGATCGTGCGCGGGGAGGAAGCCGACGAGCGGCAGCATCAGCAGGCTCGCGTCGGGATCCTGCGACCCGTAGTACTGGACGAAGCTGTTCACCTCCGGGTTGAAGCCCTGGCGGCAGACCTCCTCGTGAATCTGCGCGCGCAGCCGGCGCCAGCGTTCCGCGTCTCCCGGCACCCCGAACTCCTCGATCGTCTTCACGCCGCGGTCGACGGCCACCCACGCCATCACCTTCGAGTGCGTGAAATGCCGCCGGGGCCCGCGCACTTCCCAGATGCCCTCGTCCGGCTGGCACCAGTCCCCTTCGAGGAAGTCCAGCATCGCCTGCTGCACCCGCCACGCATCGTCGTCGGCGGGCAGCCCCGCGCGCCGGGCGACGTACAGCGCGTCCATGACTTCGCCGTAGACGTCGAGCTGATGCTGCCGCCAGGCGGCGTTGCCGATGCGCACCGGCGCCGAGCCGCGATGCCCCGGCAGCCAGTCGAGCGTCAGCTCCGTGAGGCGCCGCTCGCCGCCGACGCCGTACATGATCTGCAGCGCCGACGGGGTGCCGGCCACCGCCGTCACCAGCCACTCGCGCCACGCCGCGGCCTCCGAGGTGTAGCCGCTCTCGAGCAGGGACAGCAGCGTGAACGTCGCGTCGCGCAGCCAGCAGTACCGGTAGTCCCAGTTGCGCACCCCGCCGATGTGTTCCGGCAGGGACGTCGTCGCGGCCCCGCCGCAGCCGCCGGTGGGGGCGTAGTTGAGGGCCTTGAGGGTGATGCGCGAGCGGAGCACCGCCTCGCGCCACTCGCCGCTGTACGTGCAGCGCGACGCCCAGGCGCGCCACCACTCCTCCGTGTCGTACAGCTCGGACACGGGATCGCGCAGCGGCGGCACCCAGCGGTGGGTCTCGCTCCAGACCAGTTCGAACGGCACGCGCTCGCCGGCCTTCACCGTGAAGTCCGCGGTCGTGTGGAACGACTCGCCCTGCAGCGGCACCGGCGTGCGGCAATGGAGCGTGTCGGGCCCGGCCACCGCGCGGATGCCGCGCTCCGTGCGGCGCACCCAGGGGACGACCGCGCCGTAGTCGAAGCGGATCGTCAGGTCCATGCGCATCGGCACTTCGCCGCGCACGCCTTCCACGATGCGAATCAGGTCCGGGGTGTCGGTCCGCGGCGGCATGAAGTCGATCACCCGGACGACGCCGGACGAGGTCGTGAACTCGGTCTCGAGCACCAGCGTGCCGGGCCGGTATCGCCGCCGCACCTCCCGCACGTCGGTCGCCGGGGCCAGCAGCCAGCGTCCGTGCTCGGGTGTGCCGAGCAGCGCGGCGAAGCAGGCGCCGGAGTCGAAGCGCGGGAAGCAGAGCCAGTCGATCGAACCGGTGCGGCTGACGAGCGCCGCCGTCTGACAGTCTCCGATGAGCGCGTAGTCCTCGATGCGTGAAATCATCGACTCGTATCCACTGAGAGGGAGATGGGCGCGGTCAGGCGCACCGCGTCCGCCGCCGGAGTGCCCGCGGGTGACGACGGCCTCACCGCGCCGAGGCCTGTGCGCGCCCCTCGAGGCGGGCTCGCGTGGCGACGAGCGAAGTGCGCAACCCCTTCTCCACGGCGCTGCGCACGCGCCCGCGAATGAAGAAGCCGCGGAAGCCATCGAGACCGTCGGCGCGGCTCCGGCTGATGTTGACGAACCAGAACCCCTCGCCGCGGGCCGGGTCCGGCCGCAGCAGCCGGATCTCGAGCGCCGTCCAGAAATAGTGGCTGGCGTACAGCATCTTCGACGCGACCACCGTCTCGTGCCCGCGCGGCCAGATCGCGAGGTGGCTGATGCGAATCGTCGGCTTCAGGCCGAAGTCGGTCTCCTGCCAATACAGGAAGTCGTCGCCCCCGGGCAGCGACGCGCGCGGATAGTCCAGAAGGAATCGATGCAGCGCGGGCCACATCCGTTCCACCCACGGCATGCGGTCGAGCAGCGCCCGGAACTCGTCGGCGACGAAGGTCGGCGTCGGATCATCGCGGTAGACCGCGAGCCGCGCGTTGCCTCCCTGGCGGTAGCCACGGACCAGGTCCAGGGCCTGGTCGCGGAACACCGCTTCGGCGCGGGCCCGTGCGTCCGGGCTGCGCCAGTCGACTTCGCGCTGCATGCGCTCGACCGCCGCCTCGCCGAGCTTGAACTTGCAGTCGCCGACGCGGCACTTCCGCAGATCCGACAGGTCCTTGTCCTGAAGCCGCAACCGCGCGAAGTCGGACGCGCGCGGCGGATCGCTGATTCTCTGCGTGATCGGGAAGGCTTTCCCGTGCTCGAGCGACTCGATGTCGTGCAGCGCCTCGACGTAGGCCGACGCCGGCGCGTCGATCCACACGGCGCCGAACACGGCCACTTCCTTCGACGCGTCCGATTCGAGGAGGCGGGTCACCGGCTCGCCACGCTCGAGCCGCGCCAGCTCGGAACTGGACAGCTGGACGATCGGCTCCAGGTAGCCGCTCAGGCGGCTCGAGGATTCGGGGCGTCCCATCGCCGGCAGCGGCAAGAGGACGAGCGCGATGACAGCCCAGCACAGCAGCAATCCGAGCACGGTTCAATTATGGGACATCGGGGCCGGGGTTTCGTGACAGCGGCAGCGGTCACTGCCGGTGTGGGACGCGGAGCGATGACCTGCCGGAGCTGCGATCGGGTTGTCTATTCGTGTATGGTTGACTAGTTGATTATGAGCGTCCGAATCGGCGGCGGAACCGTGCACTGATCACCTGGAACCACGATGAGTGCTGCTCGGCCGCCTGCCGTACAATCGCGGGCGCACACTGTGACGTCCCGAGGACGATTCGACGCGCTGGCAGCAGGACCGGACATCCCCCCATGGCGCGGGGGCCGGCCCCGGCGCCCCGTCCGGAGCGTCCGGGGCGGGCGCCAATGGGCTGATGCAGCACGGTGATATCAGGGGCCTCGGGCCCGGGAGAAGCACATGAACATGCTCGTACGGCGGTTCTTCGACGAGCGGCTCGCCCAGGCGAGTTATCTGATCGGGTGCCTCGAGACGAAGCAGGCGCTGGTCGTCGATGCCAACCGCGACATCGACCAGTACCTCCGTGCGGCCGACGCGGAGGGGCTCACGATCACCCATGTCACCGAGACGCACATCCATGCCGACTACGTCTCCGGCAGCCGCGAACTGGCGGCGCGCACCGGCGCACGCCTCCATCTGTCGGACGAGGGAGACGAGAACTGGAAGTACGCCTTCGCGCCGGACGCGGGCGCCGTGCTGCTGAAGGACGGCGACACGTTCGACGTCGGCAGCGTCCGGATTCAGGCCGTCCACACGCCGGGCCACACGCCCGAGCACCTCATGTTCCTCGTCACCGACACGTCCACGGCCGACGAGCCCGTCGGCGCGCTGACGGGCGACTTCATCTTCGTCGGCGACGTCGGGCGCCCCGACCTCCTGGAGCGCGCCGCCAACGTCGCCGGAACGATGGTGGCGGGGGCGCGGACGCTGTTCCGGAGCCTGAGGGTGATGGAGCGGTATCCGGACTATCTGCAGATCTGGCCCGGCCACGGCGCGGGGTCCGCGTGCGGCAAGGGGCTCGGCGCGATGCCCCAGAGCACGCTCGGCTGGGAGCGGCGCTTCAACTGGGCGTTCCGAATCGACGACGAGGAGACCTTCGTCCAGCACGTCCTCGAGGGACAGCCCGATCCGCCGGCGTACTTCGCCGTGATGAAGAAGGTGAACAAGGAAGGCCCGGCGCTGCTCGGCGGGATCACGGCGCCGCCGCGGCTGACGGCCGACAGGCTGGACGCGCTGCTGGCGTCCGGCGCCAGGGTGGTCGACACGCGTGAGGTCGACGCCTACGCCGCCGGCCACGTGCCCGGCACGATCAACCTGCCGCTGACCCGCGCGTTCACGACATGGGCCGGGTGGCTGCTGCCGTACACGGAAGACATCTACCTGGTCGCGAAGGACGGCGCGGAGCGCCGCGTCGTCGAGGCGGTGCGCGAGCTCGCGCTCATCGGACTCGACCGGATTGCCGGCTGGTTCGGCAGCGACGTGCTCGAAGGCCGCACGCTGCGGACGATCGAGCAGCTCGACGCGCGGACGGCGGCTGCGCGCGTGCGCGCGGGCGAGGTCGAGGTCGTCGACGTCCGCTCGCAGGCGGAGTACGAGGCCGGACACATCGCCGGCGCGCGGCACATCCCGCTCGGCCAGCTGCCGAAGGCGCTGCACTCGCTGCCTGCCAACCGTCCGGTTCTGGTCCACTGCCAGGGCGGGACGCGCTCCGCGATCGGCGCGAGCCTGCTGGACGCGGCCGGGTTCACCAGCGTGAGCAACCTCACGCACGGGTTCCGGGAGTGGATGGAGTCCGGCCTGCCCGTCGAGGAGGGTACCGCACAAACGGCGGGGGCCAGGCGCTGAGTCACCGGAGCGGAAGCGACACGACGATGCAGATGACGGAGGAGCTCTTCGAACAGGTAGCGGAGCGTTTCCGCGTGCTCGGCGAGCCGGCGCGGCTCCGGATTCTGGACACGCTCCGTGCCGGGGAAGCCAGTGTCGGCGAGCTCGTCGGACGCACGGGGCTGAACCAGGCCAACCTGTCGAAGCACCTGCAGATCCTCCATGCGATGGGCTTCGTCGTCCGGCGCAAGGAGGGGCTGTTCGTGTACTACGGGCTGGCCGACGAGGATGTGTTCCTGCTGTGCGACGTGATGTGCGGCCGCATCGAGCGGGTCGCCGCGAGCGTGCCTGCACGGCGACCACGGGCGGGCACCAGGCGCCGCGCCGGGTGATTTTTTCGCGCGAGCGGGGCAAGATTCCCCACCGACACGACGCACGCAGCGCTGCGGATCACCACAGACGCAGCGGGATGTCCTGGACCTGATCCGCCGAAGCCCTCCGTAGCCCGAAGGGCGAAGGAGGGCGAAGGCGGGACCTGATCCGACCCGATCGCGCGCGCGAGCAAAGATCAGCGAGCGCGTGCGAGACCTGATCCGCCGAGCGCGCAGCGCGAAGGCGGGACCTGATCAGACCTGATCAGACCTGATC
>CAYUPN010000096.1:0-4422 GCA_964446605.1 uncultured Bifidobacteriaceae bacterium
GGTCGGATCAGGTCGGATCAGGTCGGATCAGGTCCGGGCATCTCCCAACGTTTGTCCCCAAACCAGCGTCATCCGTCCTGCCCGGCCCCTGAGCCATGCCCGGAGCCACGTTGCACACACGCTCGATGTGGCCTCGCCGAAAAGGCCATTTCGGGCCAGATAGCAGTTGACTTCCCGGCCGGTCGAGCGTATCTACTCAGCCATTCCTCCCCGTCCGTCCCGGCCCCAAGATTGTTCGTCCCACGTCCGTGACGGGGACCGGACCACCCAGGCGGCTCCGACGGGGAAAGCGGGCGTGTGTCGACCCGAGGAGGTGGGCGTGAGGGTGTCAGCGAGATGGGCGGCGCGTCTTTGCGCGCTCGTGGCAGCGGCCGTGCTGGGAGCTGCCGGTGGCGCAGGGGCACAGACAGGCACGGCAGCGATCTTCGGCAAGGTCACCGACCAGCAGGGCGGCGTCCTGCCTGGCGTCACGGTGACGGTCTCGAGCGAGGCGACCGGGATCACCCGTTCGACGACGACGGACTCGTCGGGTGACTACCAGATCCTGGCGCTGCCTCCGGGCACCTACTCGGTGCGGATCGAGCTGGAGGGCTTCCGCACGGCGGTCCGCGAGAACATCGACCTGCCGGTCGATCTGCGGACCCGCATGGACGTGCCGATGGAGCTCGGCGCGCAGTCGGAGATGATCGAAGTCACGTCGATCGTCTCGCCGCTGAACACGACCGACGCGAGCCTCGGCAACGTCATCACCGGCAAGCAGGTCGAATCGCTGCCCCTCGAAGCGCGCAACGTCGTCGGGCTGCTCAGCCTGCAGGCCGGCGCCGTCTACGTGCCGAACACGACGCTGGACGATCCGCGCAACGGCGCGGTCAGCGGCGCGCGCGCCGACCAGTCGAACGTCACGCTCGACGGCGTCGACGTCAACGACCCGCAGTTCGGCACCGCGTACTCGAGCGCGGTGCGCGTGACGCTCGACTCCCTCCAGGAATTCCGGGTCACGACGAGCAACTTCGGCGCGGAGGCCGGCCGGTCGAGCGCCGCGCAGGTATCGCTCGTCACGAAGAGCGGCACGAACATCTTCCACGGATCGGGCTACTGGGCCCAGCGCGACACCGCCTGGTCCTCCAACGACTACTTCCTGAAGCTCTCGCAGCTCTCGCAGGGGGAGCCCAGCAAGGCGCCGCGGCTCGACAAGAAGATCTACGGCGGCGCGCTCGGCGGCCCCATCGTCCGCGACAGGCTGTTCTTCTTCGGCAACTACGAGGGGCTCAACGAGCTCTCGGAGTCACCGGTCCTCCGCAGCGTTCCCTCGGAGAGCTTCCGTGACGGCGTGCTGCTGTACCGGTGCGCGAATCCGGCGCAGTGCCCGGGCGGCTCGGTGGCCGGCTTCAGCGGCAGCCACGCGGTGCCGGCCGGCTTCTTCGGTCTGGGACCGGATCTGCTGCGTGCGCTCGACCCGCTGGGCATCGGCCCGAGCGCCGCGGCGTCCGAGTTGTTCAAGCAGTACCCGCTGCCGAACGACGTGGGCCGGGACGGCCACAACATCATGGGCTACCGGTTCGCGTCGCCCATCGAGAACGACTTCAAGACGTTCATCGGACGCGTGGACTACCGGCACTCGACGAGCCACAGCTTCTTCGGCCGCTTCAACCTCCAGGACGACGCCATCGCGACCACGCAGCAGTTCCCCGGACAGGATCCGCGAACGACGCGCGAGGTCGGCAGCGCCGGCCTGGCAGTCGGGCACGACTGGGTGCTCGGCTCGAACATGATCAACACCCTCCGGTACGGCTTCACCCGCATCAAGGAGGACACGGTCGGCCAGCTCACCTCCAACGCGGTGAGCTTCCGGTTCATGGACGACCTGATCCCGCTGACGTCCAGCAACGGCCGCGAGACGCCGACGCACAACATCGTCAACGACCTGAGCTGGATCAAGGGATCGCATACGCTGAAGGTCGGCACGAATCTGCGCTTCACGCGCATCCCGCGCTACACGAACGCGAACTCGTACCTCTTCGGCACGGCGAACGGCTCCTGGGTGTCGGGCGTGGGGCGGAACTTCCGGCCGGGCAGCACGAACTGCGGTCCCGTGCAGGCGGTCTGCGACTCGCTGCCGCCGGTGGCCGCGGGCTTCAACGCGTCGTACGGGGATGGCTACATCCCGATCCTCGGCATCATTTCGCAGACCGACGCGATCTACAACTACAACCCGGACGGCAGCGTGCTGCCAATCGGCGAGCCGACCTTCCGCAAGTACGGGTCGAACGAGTACGAGTTCTACGTCCAGGACAGCTGGAAGATGACGGACGACCTGACGCTGACCGCAGGGGTCCGCTACAGCCTCTTCTCGCCGCCGTGGGAGGTCAACGGCCTGCAGGTGGCGCCGGACATCAACCTCGGCGATCTGGCCGAGATGCGGCGCCGCAACATGGAAGCCGGCATTCCCGACAACCAGCTGCCGCTCGTGAAGTTCGATCTGGCCGGCCCGGCCAACGGCAAGGTCGGCTACTACGACTGGGACAAGAACAACTGGGCGCCGCGCGTGGCGCTGGCGTGGACCCCGCGATACGACAGCGGCCTGCTCGGCTGGATCACCGGCAACGGCCGCATGGTCGTGCGCGGCGGCTACTCGCTGGTCTACGACCGCATCGGCCAGGCGCTCGCGACGCAGTTCGACGAAGTCGGCTCGTTCGGGCTCTCGACGAACATCGGCAGCCCGTTCGGCCTCGCGTACGAGACGATGCCGGAGGTCCGGTTCTCGGGCGTGAACAGCGTCCCCGAGACCTACCCTCCGGCACCGCCGGGAGCGTTCCCGCAAACCCCGGCGCAGTACAGCGGCGTGATCACGTCCGCCCTCGACAGCTCCATCAAGACGCCGTACGCGCACAGCTTCTCCGTCATCGTCGGGCGTGAGCTCGGCGGCGACTTCAGCTTCGAGGCGGCGTACGTCGGGCGGCTCGGCCGGAACCTGCTGATGCGCCGCGACATCATGATGCCGCAGAACCTCACGGACCCGCAGTCGGGCGTGGACTTCTATTCGGCGGCGGAGCAGCTGATCAACGCGGCGAGGGCGCAGGGCGTCGAGAACATGGCGCCGATCCCGTACTGGGAGAACCTGTTCCCGGACGCCGCCTTCGGCGGCTTTACGGCGACACAGAACATCGCCGATCTCTACATGGCCGTCGAGCCGGACTGGATCACGGCACTCTGGCTGATGGACCAGTTCTGTGAGCCGGCCTGCACCCGGTTCGGCCCGTTCTCGTACTTCAACTCGCAGTACGACTCCCTGGCGGTGCAGAGCTCGCTCGCGCGGTCCGAATACAACGCGATGCAGCTCACGTTCCGGAAGCGATGGAGCCGCGGGTACCAGTTCGACCTGAACTACACCTTGGCGCACTCGAAGGACCACGGCTCGGCGGTCGAGCGCGGCAGCTTCTTCACCACGTTCGGCGCCGGCGGCTACTCCGGGTTCATGGTCGATTCGTGGGACATCGACAAGCAGTGGTCGTACTCGGACTTCGACGTCCGCCACCAGCTGAACGTCAACTGGGTCGCCGAACTGCCGTTCGGCCGCGGCCGGGCCATCGGCAACGAGGCGCCCGGGTTCGTCAACGCGATCATCGGCGACTGGAGCGTCGCGGGGCTGTGGCGGTGGACGTCCGGCTTCCCGTTCAACGTCTACAACTGCCGCTCGTGCTGGTCCACGAACTGGAACCTGCAGGGCAACGCCGCGCTGAAGACGCCGGGCGTGCTGCCGGAGTCCGGCGCCTTCAAGGACGTCATCGACGGCAATCCGTCGACGTTCCGCGATCCGCAGAACGCGCTGACGTACTTCCGGAACATCCTGCCGGGCGAGTCCGGCATCCGGAACCTGCTGCGCGGCGACGGCTACTTCACCGTCGACCTCAGCCTCGGCAAGTCGTGGTCGATGCCCTGGTCGTCGGATCACCGGCTGCGGTTCCGGTGGGACATGTTCAACCTGACGAACACGCCGCGTTTCGACGTGGCCGACGTCGACATGTTCCCCGACATCGACACCACGTTCGGCCGGTACAACAGCACGCTCGCGACCTGTGACGGCGGCGCGGGACGCTGCATGCAGTTCCTGCTGAAGTACGAGTTCTGACACCGGACGGGACGCCTCCGCATCCGCACGCGGAGGCGTCCCGCTTCCCACCCCCACCGGCCCGGCGGAACCCGTCTCCCCTCGATCTCTGCTGACCGGATCCGGGATTCGACCGTTCGTCTCCGGCCGGCCCCAGACCCGCAGGACGCCTCCGCGACCCGGAAAGTCCCCGCCCTCGGCCTTTCCGGCGACCTGCGCGACTGGATGCGGCCGCGGTCCTGCGCGAGTAGCGATACCGTACGCGTGTCTGACACCCGTACCGGTACGGGTGTCTGGCACCCGTACTGTACGGG
>CAYUPN010000096.1:4522-13791 GCA_964446605.1 uncultured Bifidobacteriaceae bacterium
GTACGGGTGTCTGGCACCCGTACTGTACGGGCGCTGGCCGCTGACGGCAGTCCGCCGTATCCTGTTCCCGTGAACGCGACCGGCCTTCGCATCGCCGGCTTGTGCCTGACACTCCTCTACGCGGGCGCGCTCGTGCGGGTCTACGTGCGGCAACCCTCGACGCTCTCGGAGGCAGGGGGCACCCTCACATCGGCGGTTGGCGCCTACCGGATCGATCGCGAGCGCTTCGACGCCGGCCTCCAGTACTTCCGGCAGGATCGATTCGTCGAAGCGCGCGACGCGTTTGCGCAGGCCGATCCCGCGCGCCAGAACCCGGTCGTCCAGTTCTACGTCGCGTATGCGTTCCTCCGTCAGGGCTGGGGGCGCGTCTACAGCGACGACGCGCTGTACAGGCAGGGGCTGGAGGCGCTCACGCGGGCGCGGCAGCTGGCGCCCGGCGGCACGATCCGCGTGGACGACGACGACCTGGCGCTGCGGACGGCTGAAGAGCTGCAGGCGGAGTTCGAGCGCGGGCTCACGCGTGAGCTCTCGGACTTCAACCCGGCGCGCCTGATGCGGGAGCGGCCGTGACCGGGTCTCAGGACAGACGCGACATCCCGGCGGTGCCGGAGCCGCAGGCGGATCTCGTCCAGGGGGAGATCTACCGCCGCCCGACGGGCCCGGTTGCGCTGCCCGTCGGGCGCGAGGCCATCACGCTCCCGCTGCTGCTGCTCACCGTGGCCGGCATGGGGGGCGTGCGCGTGGCGGTGACCGGCACGATCGCGCTCGTGCCACCGTCGCTCGTCGGGCTGGTGCTGGCGGTGTTCCTGATTGCGGCGCTCGTCCGGTCGGGCGCGCTCGAGCCGTCACGGCTCGTCGGCGACTGGCGGGCCCCGCTGGAGAACGCATCCGGTGTCACCGTGCTCCTGGCGCTCCTCGTCGCCACGTCGCAGGTGTTCACGCTGCTCACGCCGGCCTCGGGCCTGTTCGCGTTCGTGTTCACGGCGTTCTTCGCGCTGCTGCTCTGGAACACGCTGGCCGCGGATCCCGATCGGCCCCGGCTGCTCCGCAGCCTGGCGGTCGTGCTCGGGGGAGCGTTCCTGCTGAAGTTCGTCGTGCTGGCCGCGCTCTACAACGCTGACGGTGGGCTGTTGCGGCGGGTACTGCTGGCGCTCATCGACGGTGCCACGCTCGGCGTCGCGCCGGCCCCGGACGGACCCGTGACCGGCTACCTGGCATTCGCGACGCTCGGATTGTATTTCGTCGGGCTGGTCCTCCTGCCCGCCCGCCGCCGCCGCTACTGATCCGTCCGCCTTCGCGCCGCGCTTCGGCGGGCCTGATCCGATCCGATCTACTCCTGCACGACCTTCAGAATCTGATTCGGCTTGACGTTGGTCAGCCGGCTCTTCCCGCCGCCCGGCCACTCGACCTCGATCGCCGTGATTACCGTGTCGCGCCCCAGGCCGAACGTCAGCGCCAGGTCGCTCTGCGAGCAGTAGCTGGATCCGCTCCGCACCATCTGCCACTGCGTCCCCTGCGGGCTCTGCACGCGCACGATCGCGCCGATCCCGCTCCGGTTGGCCTTCGTCCCCTGCGTGCGGATGGTGATCCAGTTGTTCCGATTCCCGCCGTCGTTCCGGAGCAGGCGCGCCGGACCATGATTGTTGACCATCAGGATGTCGAGGTCGCCGTCCCGATCGAAGTCGCCATAGGCCGCGCCGCGCCCGACCTGCGGCCTCCCGAAGTCGGGACCGACCGCCTGCGTGACGTGCTCGAAGCGGCCCTGCCCCTGGTTCCGGAACAGGAGCGGCGATTGCGCGAACGTCACCTTGGGCTGCACCGCCGTCACGCTCTCCTCGATATGGCCGTTCGTCGCGAAGAGATCGAGCCAGCCGTCGAGGTCGTAGTCGAAGAAGAACGCCCCGAACGCCAGGTACGCCATGCTCACGCGCCCGACGACGGACGGCGGCGCGACGTCCATGAAGAGCCCCTGCCCCTCGTTCCGGTACAGCGCGAGCATCTGGTTCTGGAAGTTGCCGACCAGGAAATCGGGCCGTCCCGACCGGTCGAAGTCGGCGGCGTCGACGCCCATCGCGCCGCGGGCCACGCCGTCCTCCGAGAAGGCCACGCCGGCGGGGACGGCGTTGTCCGTGAAGGTGCCGTCGCGGTTGTTCCGGAACAGCTGGTTCGGCTGCGTGTCGTTCGCGACGAACAGGTCGATCCAGCCGTCCGCGTCGTAGTCGACCAGCGCGACGCCGAGTGCCTTCGCGTCCGCGTTCGCGATGCCGGCCTTGCGGCTGACGTCCGTGAACCGGCCGTTGCCCGCGTTCCGGTACAGCTTCGACGCGACTCCTTCGTACACCTCCGGCGTGCAGTAGGACTTCGTCTTCCCGTCGAGCGAGCAGTACTTGTCCGTCGCCGGAGACCACTTCACGTAGTTCGCGACGAACAGATCCAGCCGGCCGTCCCGGTCGTAGTCGACGAACGCGGCGCTGGTCCCGAAGTCGGCGTTCGCGATGCCCGCCGCCTTCGTGACGTCGCGGAACTTGAAGCCCCCGTCATTGCGGAACAGCCGGTCCCCGTCGATGGCGGTGATGTAGAGGTCCTCGTCGCCGTCGTTGTCGTAGTCGCCGAAGGCGACCCCCATGCCGTACATCTCGACGTCCAGGCCGCTGCCCGCAATCACGTCGGTGAAGGTGCCGTCGCCGTTGTTCCGGTACAGCCCGTGCAGCGAGCGGCGGCCGGGCGTCGGCGTCCAGTCCTTCCCGTTCACGAGCACGATGTCGAGCCAGCCGTCCCCGTCCAGATCGACGAACGCGCCGCCGCTGCCCATCGTCTCGGGCAGCCACTTCTTCCCCGCACGCCCGCTGTTGTGGGTGAACCGGATGCCCGCGGCCGCCGTGACGTCCGTGAAGGTCACCCCGGCGCCCTGTCCTTCCAGGGCTCCCCCGCCCATCACCGCCAGGGCGAGCGCCCCGGACACCGCGACTGCTGCACCTCGCATCGACTGCTCCTCCGGCCAAAGGAAGGATATTACCCGGTCAGCCCGGCTGTTCGGGCTAGTGTCGATCTACTACCCGGGCCGCAGGACCTGCGGAAGAAGGACGGGAAATCGAGAAACGGGAAACGGGAAGGGCGACCGCTCGATGGCGGCTGACTCGCGATCGGGGACTTGCGCCGCGACCGGCTCGCCGCGCCCCCGTAACCTCTCCCGCCCCGCCGTCATCACAGACGGTAGCGCCCGCGATGTGCGCGTTCCGGGGAGCTTGTGCTAGCGTGTCGGCATGGCCGACGAAGCGGCGCTGGCGCAGGCGGCAGCCGACGAGCAGGCGCTGGTGCGGCGCCTGCGCGCCCGGGATCCGAAGGCGTTCGAGACGCTGGTCCGGACGCAGACGCCCCGGATGCTCGCCGTGGCGCGCCGCATGCTGCCGACCGACGAGGACGCACGCGACGCGGTCCAGGACGCGTTCCTGAACGCGTACCGCTCGATCGACGGCTTCGAGGGGCAGGCGCGTCTCTCGACCTGGCTGCACCGGATCGTCGTCAACGCGGCGCTGATGAAGCTGCGGACGCGCCGGCGCAAGCCCGAGGAACCGCTCGAGCTGCGCGAGCCGGCATTCCTGCCGGACGGGCATCACGCGATCCGGTATGGCAGCTGGAGCGAGGACGTCGAGGAACTGGCGGGGCGCGAGCAGACGCGGCAGCTCGTGCGCAACGCCATCCTGGACCTGCCGGAGAACTACAGGGACGTCGTGATTCTGCGTGACATCCAGGAACTGAGCACCAACGAGGCCGCACAGACGCTCGGCATCACGCCGAACGCCGTCAAGATCCGGCTGCATCGCGCGCGCCAGGCGCTGCGCGATGTGCTCGACGCGCATTTCCGCCGAGGCGATCAATGAGCTCCAGACCGTCGCTCACCTGCCGGCAGATGGCGGACTTCCTGATGGACTACGTCAACGACGAGCTGGAAGGCTCGGTGCGGGCCCGCTTCGAAGTCCATCTGCATCGCTGCCCCAACTGCGTCCGCTATCTCGAAACCTACACCGCCACTAGCCGGCTCTGCCGCTCCGCCTTCTTCGTCGACGAGGCCGACGTGCCGCGCGAGATTCCGGAGGATCTCGTCTCCGCGATCCTGGACGCGTTGCGGCGGCAGGCGTAGCACGCCTTCCGCGACGCGCAATTTGCGCGGGCTCCGACAACGCGCGACCCGCCGGCTGGCAATTCCAGGACCAATCACAATCGTCAGCCGCTCGAGCTGACAATTTAGTGTGCAACTCGACCGACGTTCCGTGCAGGGATGTCGCTATCATGGTCGAGCTTCATGCACAGCGCCCCCGCCGGCACTCGCGCGGCCTGGCTCGTCGACGTCACGCTGCTCGCTGCTGCGTATGCCGCGGGTGCGCAGCTGCGTCTGTTCTTTCCGTTCACCGAAACGGGAGCGAGCTGGGTGTGGGCCCCCTCGGGGATCGCGCTCGCCGCGCTTCTGCTGCGCGGGCACAACCGCTGGCCCGGCATTGCCGCCGGCGCGGTCCTGGCCGCCGCCCTCAGCGAGCCACATCTGGCCTCGGCCATCGCGCCCGCGATCTACGCGCCGGCCGAAGCACTGCTGGCCGTCCGCCTGCTGACGCGCGGCCGCGAACCGTTCGACCCGACGTTCGGCACGGTCCGCGCCGTCGTCCGCTACTGCGGTGCGGTCGGCATCGCCGCCGCGGTGGCCGCCGTCATCGGCGCGTGGAATCTCATCGCGCTCGCGCCCTCCGGTGAAACCGGCTACGCGCTCGTCTTCCTGACGTTCTGGGCCGGCGACACGCTCGCAATGCTGACGGTCACCCCGATTCTGCTCGTCTGGGTGGCGAACCGGCCGCCGCTGACCGGGTTCCGGCGCCGCTTCGAGCTCGCCGCGCTGCTCGTCGCCGCCTTCGCCATCGGCGCGATGGTCTTCACGACACCCGGCTGGCCCATTCACGTCGTCCTGCCGGTCGCGTATCTCAGCTTCCCGCTGATGGTCTGGAGCGCGATCCGCTTCGGGCAACCGGGCGTCACGGCCGTCATCGGCATCATCGCCCTCGAGGCCCTGCTCGGCACCGGGCGCGGGCTGGGGCCGTTCGCACATGCCGCCAGCCGCACCGAGGCCGTCCTCGTGGCCGGCTTCATGACGGCGATCGGGCTGACGGCGCTCGTGCTCGCCGCGCTGGTGCAGGAACGGTGGCGCGCGCAGAGCAAACAGCGCTCGAGCGAGGCCCGGTTCCAGGCCTTCATGCAGTACTCGCCTGCCATCGCGTTCATGAAGGGCGCGGACGGACGCTACGTGTTCGGCAGCGCTGCGTGGGCCGCGCAGTTCGGACGGCCCGCCTCCGAGCTCATCGGGCGCCCCGACGCGGAGCTGTGGCCGCCCGAGACGGCAAAGGCCTTCGCAGAGTCGGACCGAACCGTCCTCGACTCCGGCCGGCCCGTCGAGCTGACCGAGCAGGGCCCCGACCACGAAGGGCACCCGCACTGGTGGACGACGCTGAAGTTCCCCATCGAACAGGACGACGGGTCGCGGCTCATCGGAGGCATCGCCATCGACGTCTCGCCGCGCATGAGCACGGAGCAGGCGCTGCGGGCCAGCGAGGAACGGTACCGCTCACTCTTCGAGCTCGCCGGCAGTGTCATCGTGGTGATCGGCACCGACGGGACGATCACGGAGTTCAACCGCGAGGCCGAGGCCTTCTTCGGCGTCTCCAGGAAGGACGTCCTCGGCCGGCCGTATCTCGATGCGTGCGTGCCGACCGCGCAGCGCAGCGCCGTGGCGGCCGACCTCGAGCGCATCCGCGGGGGGGAGCCGCTCCATGGCCGCGAGTCGACGTTCGTCCTCGACGACGGATCGCAGAAGTCGTTCCTCTGGAATGCGACGCGCCTCACCGGTCAGACGGGGGCGCCGCAGGTCCTCGTCATCGGCCAGGACATCACCGAGTTGCGGCGCCTCGAGCACCAGCTGCTGCTTTCGCAGCGGATGGAGGGCATCGGGCGGCTGGCCGGCGGCATCGCCCACGACTTCAACAACCTGCTGACCGCCATTCTCGGCCATGCCGAGATGGCGCAGGGAGACGTCGGGGCCAACGACCCGGCCCGGGGCAACATCGCCGAGATCACGCGCGCCGCCTCACGCGCCGCCGATCTCACCCGCCAGCTCCTCGCCTTCGCGCGGCGCCAGATCATCGAACCGCGCATCGTCGATCTGAACGGGCTGGTGGTCACGGTGGACCGGCTGCTGCGCCGGCTGGTCGGCGAGGACGTGGAGCTGGTCACGGTGCTCGACCCGGAGCCGTGGCGGGTGCGGATCGATCCCGGGCAGTTCGAGCAGGTGATCGTCAACCTGGTCGTCAATGCGCGCGACGCCATGCCATCGGGCGGCACGCTGGTGATCGAGACGCGCAACGTGCACCTGGACGAGGAGTTCGCGCGGCAGCACGCAACCGTCCAGCCCGGCCCCCACGTGCTCCTGGCCGTCTCCGACACGGGCACGGGCATGGACGACGAGGTGCTCGCCCACATCTTCGAGCCGTTCTTCACGACGAAGGAGGTCGGCAAGGGCACCGGCCTCGGCCTGGCCACCTGCTATGGCATCGTCAAGCAGAACAAGGGCAGCATCTGGGTTCATTCGGAGCGCGGCGTCGGCACGACCTTCCGGATCTACCTGCCGCGCGCGGAAGGCGCAGCCGCGCCGCTCGATGCCGGCGAGGTGCGCGTGATCGAGCAGACGCCGCGCGGGACCGAAACCGTGCTGCTGGTGGAAGACGAGCTGCTCGTCCGCAACCTCGCGGCCGACGCGCTGCGGCAGCACGGCTACAGCGTGCTGGCCGCCTCGACCGGGCTCGAGGCGCTCGACCTGGCGCTGCAGACGCCGAAGCCGCTCGATGTGCTGGTGACCGACGTCGTCATGCCGCAGATGGGCGGCCCGCAGCTCGCCGAGCGGCTGCTCGCCGAGCGTCCCGGGATCAAGGTGCTCTTCATCTCGGGCTACTCGGACATGGCGCTGACGCGACACGGCCGGCTGCTCCCCGGCACCGCGCTGCTGCAGAAGCCGTTCACGCCGGGACAGCTCGTGCGCCGCGTGCGCGAGCTGCTCGACGCGAACAACGGCGGCCCGGAACAGGCGCGACTGCCGCTCGCGTAATCGCCGGATCAGGCCGGCAGCGGCTTCACCGACCGTCCACGCCTTCCAGAGCCCGGTAGATCGGCACCTCCGCTCCGGCCCGGAGCCACTCGTCGACGAGATTCCACGTCACGACTCCATCGTCCGAGGTCGGCTCGAGCAGGTGGAACGCCAGACGCGCGAGCGGCTGGCCCATCGGCACGACCAGCGACCCCTGCGGAGCCTGGAGTGTCCGGGTGCGACGGACCGCGCCGGCGAGGCGCACGTCGCGATGGCCCTGGAACACGCGGTCGGTGCGTTCGACGGCGTCCGGGATCACCGCTTCGACCCGAAGCGCGCGCGCCGACGGCAACCGTGCAGTCCGGATCCCGTGTCGCGCCAGCAGCGCCTCGACGCGTTCGACGAGCGGCAGGTGGCCGGACGTCGCGGGGACGATGTAGGCGCGCGGCGCAGGAACGGCGTCGGCCGGTGCGAATCGATCGTAGTCGCGCATGAGTACCGGGCGCGCGCTGCCTTCCTTCATGAGCGTCATCGGGCGGCCGGTCACCGGGTGGGGCTGGTGCTCGACCTCGCCGACCAGGATGCGGACCGCGCCGTCTTCGCCGAGCGCCAGCCGGCCCCGTGTGCCCAGCGGTCCGAGCGTGCCCCCCGCGCCGGCCGCGGCGGTCCCGGCATCCACCTGCGTCACCAGATCAACGAGCTGGCCGTGGCGGCGCGCCGCCAGCGCGAGCACCGTCTCCACGAACGCCTCCGTCACGCGGACGCGGCGCTCGAACCCGAGATAGCTGTAGGCCTCCGACAGGATGGCGAGGCGGTTCCGCAGCCCGACGCCGTTGGTCACGAAGCGTGGCCTCGCATCGAACGTCCGCCAGGCTGGCGGTCCGGCCCCCTCGTCTACCCGGACGCGCTCGCGGTCGAGCGCCCCGTCGACGGTGAAATTGCCGTACGAGTGGGTGCGCCAGCCCCGGTTCGCCAGCGCGCGGCGCGTGGACGCGAGCAGGTCGCGCGTCGCGTCGGCAATCCGGGAGTCGACGCCGACCGCGAGCGGAGGCGCCCAGGTCAGGTGGTAGCCGTGAAACGAGCCGTTCGTCGTGTGGAGATCGATGATGAGGTGCGGATCCCAGTCGGCCAGCAGGCGTGCGAGGGCACGGGACTCGGCGGACTCGAGCTTGATGAAGTCCCGATTGAGATCGAGCCCTCGTGCGTTCTCGCGGGTTCCCACGCCACCGACGGGCCCGTACTGCTCCGGGCGATGATCGACGCTGATCCGCTCGTTGCCGTCGGCGTTGTAGAGCGGGGCGACGAGGACGACGAGCCGGTTCAGCAGCTGGCGGAGGTCCCCACCGGCGAGCCGGCGTGCGAGGATGAGCGCCGCTTCCTTGCCTTCGACCTCGCCGCCGTGGATGTTCGCGAGCACCAGGACGCGCAGCCGGCTCGCGGCTCGCGCCGTCGCGGCGTCCCGCACCTTCGGGGCCGCGATGACCGCCAGCGGAAGCTCGCGTCCCTCCTCGCTCAAGCCGAAGGTCGTCACGTGCACCTCCGGCCGCGTCGACAGCGCCTCGAGCACCCGGCGCACGTCTTCGTACCGGCTGGTCTCGGCAAAGCCGGTCCGCTCGGCCCGCGTCAGCAGGGGGCCCGTCTCTCCGCCCGGCGCCGCAACCATCAGGACGACCATCGCCGGCAGCAGGATGAAACCGCGCCGGAGCGTCAACGCTTCAGGAACCCGCAGGATCTCATTCCTCCACGAGCAAGCGGCTCATTCCCCGGAACGCGGGCCTGGCTGGTCATCCAGCGTCCACTCCCCCAGCGGCATCGACAGCAGCAGGTACTTCCGCCGCAGCTCGATCACGCGGCCGATGTATTCGTCCTTCGGAAATTCCTTTCGGAGCAGCCGCCGCCGCAGACGCCGGATCTCGTACCGGTAGAGACCGTTCAACGCGTCGCGCAGCAGCTGCGGCGGCGTCCCGGGCTTTGGTACCAGCCCATGACGCGCCAGCGCCTCCAGGACCTCGGGACGATAGCGATATGACATCGCGTCAAACCGTAGCAACAGGGCCGGACCCACCGCCGAAGCCCGCGCGGACGTTCGCGCGCGGGCGAAGGCGGGACCTGATCCGACCTGATCCGACCTGATCCGACCTGATCCGAC
>CAYUPN010000097.1:0-13711 GCA_964446605.1 uncultured Bifidobacteriaceae bacterium
TGGGGGGGGGGGCGGGCCCCTACCACACCCGAGCCGCCGCGGGCGCCCGCGCGCGGGCGGGACCTGATCAGACCTGATCCGACCCAATCCGACCCGATCAGATCCGACCCGAATCGGACCGGTCCGGACGGCAAGCCCAACCCCGGAAATGCTATACTTTCAGGTCGGCCTTTCCGCATCCCGGTGGGCCGTGGGGACATGCTGCAACTGGAAATCGCCAGGCTCCGTGAGGGCTCCGAACCGCTGGATCGGATGGTCGCGCCATCCGATCTGCCGCCCGACGACGACTACGGGGTCGTCGTCCCGGTCGAGCTCCGCGCGATCGTGAGCCGGGAGAAGGACACCGTCCAGATTGCGGGGCGGGCCTCGACGCGCCTGGAGCTGGCCTGCAGCCGGTGCCTCGAGCCGGTCGTCGTGGAGGTCGAGACCGAGTTCGACCTCCGCTACCTGCCGATCGCCGACGCGCCTGGAGGCGAGGAGGAGGTCGAGGTCGGCGACGAGGACGTCAACACCGCCTTCTACACCGAAGGGCTCATCGATCTGGGCGCCCTGGTGCGCGAGCAGCTGAACCTGGCGCTGCCGATGAAGCCGCTCTGCCGGGAGGAGTGCCTGGGCCTGTGTCCCGAGTGCGGGGCGAACCGGAACACGGCGCCCTGCGCGTGCGAGCCGCGATGGGAGGACCCGCGCCTGGCCGGTCTGCGGGCCCTGCTGAACGAGAAACCCGATGCCTAATCCGAAGCGACGCCATTCCAAGACCCGCACCGCCAAGCGGCGGACCCACGACGCGCTGGCGCCGGTGCCGCTCAGCGAGTGTCCGCAGTGCAAGGAGTTCAAGCGGCCGCACCAGATCTGCCCGCACTGCGGCTACTACCGGGGCCGCCAGGTCCGCCCCGTCGACGAGGTCTGACGCCTCGGTTCACCCGCTCCGGCGCGCCGGCTCCGGCCGGCGCCGATGCCACGCGTGCCAGACGACCTCGCGACGTCCGATTCCGCCATCGCGATTGACGCCATGGGCGGCGATGCCGCTCCCGGCCCGATTGTCGACGGCGCGGTTGCTGCCGCCCGCCATCTTGCCTCCGAGCTTCGCCTCGCCGGCCCGTCTGCCGTTCTCGCCGCCGAGCTCGCGCGGCATCCGGATGCGTCCGCGCTCCGGATGACCGTCGTCGATGCCCCGGACGTGGTCGGGATGGCGGAGCCGCCGGCGGCGGCGCTGCGGCGCAAGCCCGGCGCCTCGATCCGGGTCGCGATGGGGGAGGTGGCCGCGGGCCGGGCGTCCGGGGTCTTCTCGGCCGGGAGCACGGGCGCGACCGTGATGGCGGCGTGCACCGAGCTCGGGCTGTTGCCGGGGGTGGACCGGCCCGCGCTGGCGGCGACCATTCCGACGCGCGGCCGTCCGGCCGTGCTGCTCGATGCGGGCGCCAACGCGGAATGCCGTCCGGCGCACCTGGTGCAGTTCGCGGTGATGGGCGCGGTCTTCGCGCAGACGGCGCTGGACGTCGCGCGCCCGCGCGTCGCGCTGCTCTCGATTGGCGAAGAGGCGAGCAAGGGAAACGAGCTCACGCGGGAAGCGCATCGCCAGCTGCGCGCCGCGCCGGTGGGGTTCATCGGCAACATCGAGGCGCGCGACGTCTACGCGGGCGCGGCCGACGTGATCGTCTGCGACGGGTTCACCGGCAATGTCGCGCTGAAGGTGAGCGAGGGGCTCGTGGAGATGGTCGAGACGCTGCTCGGCGCCGAGCTGAGCGCGACGTTCACCACGCGCGTCGGCTATCTGCTGTCGCTCCGCGCCTTCCGGCGCTTCCGCCGCCGGGTCGACTACACCGAGTACGGCGGCGCGCTGCTCGTGGGCGTGCGCGGCGTCGTGGTGGTCGGCCACGGCCGTTCGTCCGCCAAGGCCGTCCGCAACGCGATCACGCTGGCGGCCCGCTACTCCCGCGAGCGGCTCGTCGATCGTCTGGCCGCCGGCATTGCCGGCATCCCCGTGACCACATCGTGATTGCCTTCATCTTTCCCGGACAGGGTTCGCAGCAGGTCGGCATGGGGCGCGCGCTCGCCGATGTGCCCGAGTGCCGCGCCGTCTTCGACGAAGCGGACGCCGCGCTCGGCGAGCCGCTGAGCCGTCTCTGCTTCGAGGGGCCCGAGGAGCGCCTGCGGCTCACGGCGAACACGCAGCCGGCCATTCTCACCGTCAGCGTCGCGGCGGCGCGGCTGCTCGAGCTGCGCGGCATCCGGCCCGCGTACGTCGCGGGCCACAGCTTGGGCGAGTACTCGGCGCACGTCGTCGCCGGCACGCTGGGGTTCAGCGACGCCGTGCGGATCGTGCGGCGGCGCGGGCAGTACATGCAGGAGGCCGTGCCCGTCGGCGCGGGGGCGATGGCCGCCATCCTGGGCCTGGATCGCGACCGGGTCGCGCAGGCGTGCGAGGAGGCGGCCGAGGGCGAGGTCGTCGCGCCGGCGAACCTGAACGCGCCGGGGCAGGTCGTCATCGCGGGCGCCACGGCGGCCGTCGAGCGCGCCGGCGCGCGGGCGAAGGCGCTGGGTGCCAGGCGCGTGGTGCCGCTGCCCGTGAGTGCCCCGTTTCACTGCGCGCTCATGCGGCCGGCGGAGGAGCGGCTCGCGCCGGAGCTGCGCGCGCTGCCGGCCTCGGCGCCGCGGGTGCCGGTCGTCGCCAACGTCGACGCCGCGCCGAAGACCGATGCGGCCTCGGCCATCGAGGCGCTCGTCCGGCAGGTGTCGGCCCCGGTCCGGTGGGAGGACGTCGTCGCGACGCTTGCGTCCGCGGGCGTCCGCGCGTATGTTGAAGTGGGTCCCGGCACGGTGCTGAGCGGTCTGGTGCGGAAGATCGATCGCGAGGCGCGCGTGGCGTCGCTGGAGGCGCCGGCCGGCCTCGAGGCCGTCGAGCGGCTGCTGCAGGAGGTAGCGCTCTGATCGGCCCCGCTGTCGTTTCCCTGCCCGGATATTTCCTGCGACATGATTGACCTTTCGTCCCGGATTGCGCTCGTTACCGGTGCGTCCCGCGGCATCGGCCGCGCGACGGCCGAGGCGCTGGCCCGACGCGGGGCGCACGTCGTCGCCGCGGCGCGCGGCGAGAACGCCCGGCCCGTGGCCGACGCGCTGTCGGCTGCCGGCCTGAAGGCGGAGGCGCTGACCCTCGACGTGACGGACCCTGCCGCGATCGAGGCGGCCATCGCCGGCATCGTCGAGCGGCACGGCCGCCTGAACGTCGTCGTGAGCAATGCGGGGATCACGCGGGACCAGCTGCTGCTGCGGATGAAGCGCGAGGACTGGGACGCGGTGCTGGCGACGAACCTGACGGCGGCATTCGCGCTGTCCCAGGCGGCCCTGAAGCCGATGCTGCGGCAGCGCCACGGCCGCCTGATCGCGATCAGCTCCGTGGTCGGCCAGATGGGCAATGCCGGGCAGGCCAACTACGCGGCCTCCAAGGCCGGCCTGATCGGCTTCTGCAAGTCGGTGGCGCGCGAGGTGGGCTCGCGCGGGATCACGGTGAACGTCGTGGCCCCCGGGATGATCGAGACCGACATGACGCGCGCGCTCGGCGAGACCTCGCGCGACGCGTGGACGGAGCAGATTCCGCTCCGGCGGCTCGGTTCGCCCGAGGACGTGGCGCACGCCGTGTGCTTTCTTGCCTCGGACGAGGCGTCGTATATTACTGGACACGTTCTGGCCGTCAACGGCGGGATGTACACCTAGGAGGAAGGAATGGCGGTTGCGGACAAGGTGAAAGCCATCATCGTGGAGCAACTCGGCGTGGACGAGGAAGAGGTGACGGCGGACGCCTCGTTCGTCGACGATCTGGGCGCCGACTCGCTCGACACGGTGGAGCTGGTGATGGCCTTCGAGGAGGAGTTCGGGATCGAGATCCCGGACGAGGACGCCGAGAAGATCACGCGCGTCAAGGAAGCCGTGGAATACATCGAGACGCACGGGAAGAAGAAGTAGGCGAGCGCGGCCCCAGGCCGCGGCCGCCGTGGAGGCAGATTGAACAGGCGGGTTGTCGTGACCGGGATCGGGCTGGTGTCCTCCGTGGGCATCGGCACCGGCGCGAACTGGAGCGCGCTCCTCGGGGGGCGCAGCGGGATCGGGCGCATCTCGCGCTTCGACGTCTCGAACTTCTCGACGCAGATTGCGGGGGAGGTGCGGGACTTCGACCCGCTGCAGTTCGTCGAGAAGAAAGATGTCAAGAAGATGGACATCTTCATCCAGTACGCCATCGCGGCGTCGCAGTTCGCGATGGACGACAGCGGCCTGTCGATCACGCCCGCCAACGCGGACCGGGTCGGCGTCTACATCGCCTCCGGCATCGGCGGGTTCTCGACGATCGAGCGCGAGCACCGCGCGCTGCTCGACGGCGGTCCCCGCCGCATCTCGCCGTTCTTCATCCCCTCCGCGATCATCAACCTCGCCTCGGGGCAGGTCTCCATCCGGTTCGGTGCCAAGGGGCCGAACTCGGCGACCTGCACCGCGTGCTCGGCCTCGGCCCACGCGATCGGCGACGCGTTCGAGATCATCCGGCGCGGCGACGCCGATGCGATGATCGCCGGCGGCTCGGAGGCCGCCATCACGCCGATGGGGGTCGGCGGGTTCGGCGCGATGCGCGCGCTGTCAACGCGCAACGACGAGCCCGCCAAGGCCAGCCGTCCCTTCGACCGCGACCGCGACGGCTTCATCATCGGCGAGGGATCGGGCGTCGTGATCCTCGAATCGCTCGAGACCGCCCAGGCGCGCGGCGCGCGCATCTACGCCGAGCTCGTCGGCTACGGCATGTCGGCCGACGCCTACCACATCACCGCGCCGTCGGAGGACGGCGAGGGCGCCGTGCGCGTCATGCAGATGGCGCTGCGGCGCGCCGGGGTGCCGCCCGAGGCGGTCGACTACATCAACGCGCACGGCACGTCGACCCCCCACAACGACCGGCTCGAGACGCTCGCGATCAAGAAGTGCTTCGGCGAGCACGCGCGCCGGCTGGCCATCTCGTCGACGAAGTCGATGACGGGCCATCTGCTCGGCGCCGCCGGCGGCCTCGAGGCGGGCATCACCGCGCTCGCGGTGCACACCCAGGAACTGCCGCCGACGATCAACCTCGACAACCCGGATCCCGAGTGCGATCTGGACTACGTCCCGCACACCGCGCGCACGGCGCAGGTCACCTACGCGCTGTCGAACTCGTTCGGGTTCGGCGGCACCAACGCGGCGCTGCTCTTCAGGCGCTTCGAGGGGTAAAGCGCCCCGATCACCGGCCGCGGCCACGGAGGACGCGGAGGCGGCACGGAGCATTCCGGTTTCCGGGATCCCGTGCGGTCCCGTGCGGCCTGTGGCCTCTCGGCCCGTTCCATTAGAATGAGGGGACCGGAGCGACGATGAAGATTGCCGTCTGCATCAAGCAGGTCCCGACGCGCGAGTGGCAGCCGAGGCTGGCCGAGGACGGGCGGAGCATCCGCGAGCAGGACGCCGCCTGGGAGCTCAACGAGCCGGACGCGTACGCGCTCGAGGCGGGGCTGCGCCTGCGCGAGCAGCACGGCGGCGACGTGGTCGTCTGTGCCGCGGGACCGGACCGCGTGCTGCCGGTCATCCGCGAGGCGCTCGCGCGCGGCGCGGACCGCGCCATCCATGTCGCCGATCCCGCGCTCGGCCAGGCCGACGCGATGGCCATCGCCGAGGCGCTCGCCGGGGCGATGCGCGACGGGGCGTTCGATCTCGTGCTGACCGGGCTGCAGTCCGACGATCAGGGACACGCGCAGACCGGCGTCGCGCTGGCCGCGCGGCTCGATCGGCCGCACGCGACGATCATCATGGACGTCGAGATCGCCGACGGGCGCGTCCGCGTGAAGCGCGAGCTCGAAGGGGGCTGGTTCCAGTGGGTGGCCATGCCGATGCCCGCCGTGCTGACGATCCAGAGCGGCATCAACCAGCTGCGCTACGCGACGCTGAAGGGCATCATGGCCGCGAAGAAGAAGGAGATTCGCACCGTCGCCCCGGCGGCGCCGGTCCGGCCGCGGATCGAGATCCTGTCGCTCCACGTGCCCGCGAAGTCGAAGCGCATCGAGATGCTGGACGGGACGCCGCAGGAGGCGGCCGCGGCGCTCGTGCGGCGGCTGCGCGACGAGGCGCGCGCGATCGACGGCTAGCGGGCGGCTAATCGATTCTCGCGGAGCGGCAGCGGACATGATTCTGGTCATCGCAGAGCAGAAGGACGGCACGGTCAACCGCGCGTCGTGGGAGGCCATCGCGGCGGCCCAGCAGCTTGGCGGGGACGCGCCCGTCGTCGTGGCGATCGCCGGTGCATCGGCGGCAAGCGCGGCGTCGGAGCTGGCGGCGGCGGATGTGCGCGAGGTGGTCGTGCTCGAATCGCCCGCGCTGCAGGCCTACACCGCCGACGGCTGGGTGCTCGGGCACGCGGCGCTCATTGCCGGGACGAACCCGGAGTGGGTCGTGCTGCCCCACACGTACCAGACCCGCGACTTCGCGCCCGCACTCGCCGCCCGTCTCGATCGGACGCTCGTCACCGATTGCACGGCCGTGCGCCGCGAGGGCGGCTCGGTCGTGCTGACCCGGCCGATGTACCAGGGCAAGCTCGCGGCCGACGTGCGGCCGCTCGGCGAGACGCCCTGGCTGCTGACCTGCCAGATCGGGGCGTTCCGTGCCGACAGCGCGCGCCGCGGCGCTGCGCCCGCCGCCATCCGCACGCAGGACGTATTGATCGACGCCGGCGCCATCCGGCAGCAGCCGGAGGCCCCGTTCCGCGAAGCGAAGCAGGCCGTCGACCTGTCGCAGGCCGAGCGGATCGTCGCCGTCGGGCGCGGCATCAAGGGACCGGAGCACCTGGCGCTCGCGCAGCAGCTCGCCGACGCGCTCGGCGCCGAAGTCGCCGCGTCGCGTCCGATCTGCGATGCGGGATGGCTGCCGATGGAGCGCCAGATCGGCAGCTCGGGCCAGACGGTGGCGCCGAAGCTCTACGTCGCCGTCGGCATCTCCGGCGCCATCCAGCACGTCGTCGGGATGAAGGGGGCGCGGACGATCGTCGCCGTCAACAAGGATCCGGAGGCGCCGATCTTCGAAGTCGCCGACTACGGCTACGCCGGCGACCTGTTCGAGTTCCTCCCGGCGTTCACGGCCGCGGTGCGCGGCTCGTAGCCACGCGCGGCGCGCGGTAGCCGCCGCATGGCGCGCGGCGACGCGGAAGACGGATCACGGAAGAGCGGCACCATGGAGCGCGAGGTCCTCGAGGTCGACGTCCTGATCGTCGGCGGCGGTCCGGCCGGGCTGTCGGCGGCGCTCCGGCTGGCGCAGCTGCAGCGCCAGCACGGCGGGGACCCGCTGACCGTCGCGGTGCTCGAGAAGAGTCGCGAGCCCGGCGCGCACCTGCTCTCCGGCGCGGTCCTCGACGTCTCGGCCCTCGCCGAGCTGGTGCCCGACTACCGCGAGCGCGGCATGCCAATCGAGGCCGACGTGCAGGAGGACCGCGTCTACCTGCTCGACGCCGGCGGCAAGATTCGCGTGCCGACACCGCCGCCGCTGCGCAATCACGGCCATCTCATCATCTCGCTCAACCGGTTCGGCAAGTGGCTCGCCGGACTGGTCGAAGAGGCCGGCGTCGACCTCTTCACCGGGTTCGCCGCCACCGACATCCTGTTCGAGGACGGGCGCGTCGCGGGCGTGCGGACGGGCGATCGCGGCATCGCGCGCGACGGCGGCCGGCGTGCGGTGTTCGAGCCGGGCGTCGACATCCGCGCACGCGTGACGCTCTTCTGCGACGGCGTGCGCGGCAACCTCACGAAGCAGCTGGTCTCCACGCTGCGCCTGGACGAGCGGCGCGACCCGCAGCAGTACGCCATCGGGGTGAAGGAGCTCTGGGAGATCCGGCCAGGCCGCCTGGAGGCCGGGACCGTCATCCATACGCTCGGACACCCGCTCCGCGCGGAGGAGTTCGGCGGCGGGTTCATCTACGCGCTGCCGGAGGGACGCGTGGCCGTAGGGCTCGTCGTCGGCCTCGACTATCACGACCCGCTGTTCGATCCGCATGCCGCCTTCCAGCGGTTCAAGCTCCATCCGTTCGTCGCCGACCTGCTGCGTGGCGGGCAGCTGCTGAAGTACGGTGCGAAGGCGCTGCCCGAAGGCGGCTGGCATACCGTGCCGCGATGCTGGATGGACGGCGGGCTCATCGCGGGCGATGCCGGTGCCTTCCTGAACTCGTTCCGCCTGAAGGGCATCCATCTGGCGATGAAGACCGGGATGCTGGCGGCGGAGACGGCCTTCGAGGCGGTGCGGGCCGGCGACACCTCGGCCGGGCGGTTGCAGGCATACGAGGCGCGCATCGCGGCGAGCAGCGTGCGCGCGGAGCTCTATCCGGTGCGGAACGTGCACCAGGCGTTCGGCTACGGCCTCATCCCGGGCCTGGCGTTCTCGGCCTGGACGGTGCTGACCGGCGGACGCTGGCCGGAGCGGATCCGCGGACGCGCGGGCCACGAGCGCATGCAGACGCTCGACGAGTACTACAGCCACCATCCGGCGTCGCTCGAGCCGTCGAACGCCGTCCGCCCCGATCGCGTGCTGACGTTCGACAAGCTGACGAACGTCCACTATTCGGGCACGCGCCACGAAGAGGATCAGCCGTCGCACCTGCTGGTCGATACGGAGGTCTGCTACACGCGCTGCGGCCCGGAGTACGGGCATCCGTGCCAGCGCTTCTGCCCGGCGCACGTCTACGAGATGCTGCGCGAGGGAGACCGGCTGCGCCTCCAGATCAACGCGTCGAACTGCGTGCACTGCAAGACGTGCGATATCGAAGATCCCTACCAGGTCATCACCTGGGTGCCCCCCGAGGGAGGCGGCGGGCCGCAGTACGACGGGTTGTGACGACGCGCGCGGAACCGGCCTGGACCCGCTCGCGTTCGAAGCGGCTGCAGGCCTCGATCATCGGAGCCCTCGGCTATCCGGCCATCGCGCTGCTGGGGCGCAGCTGGCGCTGGCGTGTGACGGGGCAGGAGCACCTGGACGGCATCCTGGCCGCCGGACGCTACCCGGTGATGGCCTTCTGGCACGGCCGCATCCTGCCGTCGATCTACTACTACCGCCACCGGGACATCGTCGTGATCACCAGCGACAACTTCGACGGCGAGTGGATTGCGAAGATCATCCACCGGTTCGGGTACACGACGGCGCGCGGATCGACGTCGCGCAACGCCGCGCGCGCCGCGCTGCGCGCGAAGCGGCGCATGGAGGAGGGGCATGCAGTGGGCGTGACCGTCGACGGACCGCGTGGCCCGGCGCTCGTCGCGCAGCCCGGCGCGGTGTGGCTGGCGAAGGTGACCGGCAATCCGATTCTGCCGTTCCATGTCGAGGCCGCCAGGCACTGGACCGCGCCGAGCTGGGACGCGACGCAGATTCCGCTGCCTTTCAGCCGCATCGCCGTCGTCATGGGGGAGCCGATGGCCGTGCCGGCGGATGCCGACGATGCGGAGCTCGAGGCGAGGCGCGTCGAGCTCGAACAGCGGCTGATGGCGTTGAAGCCGCTGGCGCTGCGGCTGCTGGGCGAGACCTGATCCGACCCGATTCGATTCCTATCCGACCCGATCTGACCTGATCCGACATGCTCGTCATCTCAAGCCCCGACTTCGCGAACCACCTGACGCCCCCCGGTCACCCCGAGTCGCCGGAGCGCGGCGACGTGCTGGAAGCCCTGGCCGACGCGGCGGCCAGGCGCGGCGTGCAGGTGAGTGCGCCGCGGCGTGCCACGCGCGAGGAGCTGCGGCGGGTGCACACCGAAGCGCACGTCCGGCGCATCGAGGAGACGGCCGGCTCCGCCGTCGCACTGGACGCGGACACGTACACGTCGCCGGCGACAGCCGATCTGGCCGCGCTGGCGGCGGGCGCGGTCCTGCAGGCGGTCGACGCGGTTCTCGCGGGGCACACGCGGCGGGCCGCCGCGCTCGTGCGGCCGCCTGGGCATCACGCGGAGTCGGCGCGCGCGATGGGCTTCTGTGTCTACAGCAACGTCGCGGTGGCGGCCGCCCACGCGCTTGCGCAGGGCGTCGGCCGGATCGCGGTGGTGGACTACGACGTGCATCACGGGAACGGCACGCAGGAAATCTTCTATGGCGACCCGCGCCTCCTGTTCGTGTCGGTGCACCAGTTCCCGTTCTATCCCGGCACCGGCGCCGCCGACGAGATCGGCGAGGGCGAGGGTGCGGGCACTACGGTGAACGTGCCGCTCGAGGCCGGCGCCACCGACGGCGACTATCTGGCCGTCTTCGAGCGTGCGGTGCTCCCGGTCCTGCACGAGTACGAGCCGGAGCTGCTGCTGGTCTCCGCCGGGTTCGACGCGCACGAGCGGGATCCGCTCGCGCAGATGCGGGTGACGGGCGAGGGCTTCCGGCGCATCGCCGGTCTGCTCCGGGACGCGGCGGATCGGCTGTGTGGCGGGCGCCTGGTGCTGGCGACGGAGGGCGGGTACGCGCTCGACGCGTTCGCGGCGTCGCTGGACGCGACCCTGCAGGTGCTCGAGGGGGCGGAGCCCGCCACGCATCCGGACGACGCGCTGCGGCGGCCGACGGGGCGCGCGGAACGCGCGCTGGCGGCGCTGCGCGCGGCCCAGGCCGGCCGATGGCATGAACTATAATTTTTACGTGGCTGACTATCGTCCGCAGGATCTCGACCGCAAGTGGCAGGCGCGCTGGGCCGAGGCGCGCGTCTTCGAGCCGACGGAGGACCCGTCGCGGCCGAAGTTCTACTGCCTCGAGATGTTCGCGTATCCGTCGGGCCACGCGCACGTCGGACACGTCCGCAACTACATCATCGGCGACGTCGTCGCGCGGACGAAGCGCATGCGCGGCTTCAACGTCCTGCACCCGTTCGGGTGGGACGCCTTCGGCCTGCCCGCGGAGAACGCCGCGATCAAGAACGGCATCCATCCCGAGGTCTCGACGTTCGACAACATCGCCCACATGAAGGGGCAGCTGCAGCGGCTCGGGATCAGCTACGCCTGGGATCGGGAGATCGCGACCTGCACGCCGGAGTACTACCGCTGGAACCAGTGGCTGTTCATCCGCATGTTCGAGCGCGGCCTGGCGTACCGCCGGCGCTCGACCGTGAACTGGTGCCCGGTGGATCAGACGGTCCTCGCCAACGAGCAGGTGGTGGACGGCGCCTGCTGGCGGTGCGGCACGACGGTGGAGACGCGGGATCTCGAGCAGTGGTTCCTGAAGATCACGCACTACGCCGACGAGCTGCTCGCCGCGCTCGACACGCTGACGCGCTGGCCGGAGAAGGTCGTGACGATGCAGCGGAACTGGATCGGGCGCTCGGAAGGGGCGCGCGTCCGGTTCGGGCTGGCCGAGCCGATCGGCGGGACGGAGTCGATCGAGGTGTTCACCACCCGCATCGACACGATCTGCGGGTCGACGTTCGTGCTCATCGCGCCGGAACACCCGCTGGTCGAGCCGATCGCGGCCGCGAAGGAGGACGGCGCGGCGTTCCGCGCGCAGGTGAACCGGTTCCGGACGCAGGATCGGACCGCGCGGATCTCCGGCGAGGTCGAGAAGGAAGGGCTGTTCACCGGGCGGTTCGCCGTCAACCCGTTCACGGGCGAGCAGGTGCCGATCTGGGTCGCCAACTTCGTGCTCGGCGAGTACGGCACGGGCGCGGTGATGGCGGTGCCCGCGCACGACCAGCGCGACTTCGAGTTCGCGCGCAAGTACGACCTGCCCATCCGCGTCGTCGTGCGGCCGGCTGACGGCGAGGCCGCGGACCCGGCCGCGCTGGAGGCGGCGTACTCCGACGACGGCGTGCTGGTGGAGTCCGGCGAGTGGAGCGGCCTCCCCTCGGCCGAGGGGCGCGCGCGCATGACCGCGCACGCGACGGCGAAGGGTATCGGAGAGGGCACCGTCCAGTACCGGCTGAAGGACTGGGGGATCTCGCGGCAGCGCTACTGGGGCACGCCGATCCCGATGGTCTACTGCGAGCGTGACGGCATCCAGCCCGTGCCCGACGACCAGTTGCCGGTCGTGCTGCCCCGCGTCACCGAGTTCACCGGACGCGGGGCCTCGCCGCTCGCGCAGGTCCCGGAGTTCGTCGAGACCACCTGCCCGAAGTGCGGGGGGCCGGCCCGGCGCGAGACGGACACCATGGACACCTTCGTGGACTCGTCCTGGTACTTCGATCGCTTCGCCGACCCGCACAACGACCAGCTGCCGTTCGACCCGGCGAAGGTGAAGTACTGGCTGCCGGTCGACTTCTACAGCGGCGGGGTCGAGCACGCGATCCTGCACCTGATCTACTCGCGCTTCTTCACGCGCGTGTTCCGCGATCTCGGCCTGCTCGATCACGACGAGCCGTTCGTCCAGCTCCTCACGCAGGGCATGGTGCTGAAGGACGGCAAGGTCATGTCGAAGTCGAAGGGCAACGTCGTCGACCCCGACACGATGATCCGGAAGTACGGGGCCGACGCGCTGCGGCTGTACGTGATGTTCGTCGCGCCGCCCGAGAACGAGATCGAGTGGACCGATGCCGGTCTCGAAGGCAGCTATCGCTTCCTCGCCAGGGTCTGGCGGTTCGTGGACGCCTGGTGCGAGGCGGTCAGGGGCGTGCCGCTGCCGACCGCGGCCGGGGGAGACGCCCTCGAGCTGTCGTCCGGCGAGCGGACGCTGCGCCGCCGGACGCACGAGACCATCCGCCGCGTCACGGCGGACATCGAGGAGCGGCAGCACCTGAACACCGCCGTGTCCGCGATGATGGAGCTCGTCAACGATCTCTACGCGTTCGCGCCGCCCGACGAGCGGAACGCGGGTGGGGACGGCGAGCGCGTGGAGCGCCGGTCCGTGCTGCGCGAGGCGATGGAGGCGCTGGTCCTGATGCTCTCCCCGTTCGCGCCGCACACGGCGGAGGAGCTGTGGGAACGCCTGGGCCATGAAGGCGGCCTGGCGGCCGCGCCGTGGCCGTCGTTCGACCCGGCGGCGGCGAAGGCCGAATCGGTGGTCGTGCCGGTGCAGGTGAACGGCAAGCTGCGCGGGCGCATCACGGTCTCGCCGGAAGCGACGGAGGCGGAGCTGCGCGAGGCCGCGCTCGCCGACCCCGGCGTGCAGTCGCACATCGCGGGGAAGACGGTGCGGAAGGTGATCGTCGCCCAGGGTCGGCTGGTCAGCGTGGTGGTCGGATGACGCGGCGGGAGCTGCTCGCGCGGGCGCTCGCCGCCGCCGCGGCCGGCACGGCGGCCGGCTGCGGCTACTCGCTGGCCGGACGCGGATCGTTCCTGCCGGCCCACATCCGGGTGATCGGCATCCCGCCGTTCACGAACACCACGCCGTTCTACGAAGTCGGGCAGGTGTTCACCGAGCGCGTTCGCACGGAGTTCATCAGCCGCGGCAAGTACAAGGTGCAGCCCGACACGGCCGGTGTCGACGCGGTGCTCAACGGCGAGATTCTGTCCATCCAGATCGCGCCGAGCAGCTTCTCCGAGGACCAGCAGGCGAGCCGCTACGTCATCACCGTCATCGCGAAGATCCAGTTCCGCGACGTCACCGGCAACCGGGTGATCTGGGAGAACCCGCGCTGGGCGTTCCGGGAGGAGTACGACGCGACGGCCGGCGCTGACGCGCTGGATCCGAACGCGTTCTTCGGCCAGGACGTCAACGCGCTCGACCGCGTCGGGACGGAGTTCGCCAAGTCCGTGGTGAGCGCGATTCTCGAAGCCTTCTAG
>CAYUPN010000098.1:0-9195 GCA_964446605.1 uncultured Bifidobacteriaceae bacterium
CGCATGACGTCCCAGTGCTTCTGCATGAACAGGACGTCGGGCCGCGACCGGTGCAGCGCGATGCGGTGGACGCAGTGGCCGACTTCCGCCTCCGGGTCCGGGATCCCCTCCGACTTCAAGCCGCGATTGATCGGCTTCCACGTCGCGCCGCCGTCGTCGGTGCGGAAGGCGCCCGCGGCGGAGATCGCGACGAACATCCGGTTCGCGTTGGCCGGGTCGATGAGAATCGTGTGCAGGCAGAGCCCGCCGGCCCCGGGCGCCCAGTGCGCGCCCGATCCATGCCCGCGCAGGCCCGGCAGTTCGTGCCAGCTGCGGCCGCCGTCGGTGGTGCGGAAGAGCGCCGCGTCCTCGACGCCCGCGTAGACCGTGTCGGGATCGGTCGGGGACGGCTCGAAGTGCCACACGCGCTTGAACTCCCACGGGTGCGGCGTGCCGTCGTACCACTGGTGCGTGCCCGGCACGCCGTCGTAGACGAACGCGTTGCCGACGGCCTCCCACGTGCGCCCGCCGTCGTCGGAGCGCTGGACGATCTGGCCGAACCAGCCGGACGACTGCGAGGCGTAGATTCGATCCGGGTCGGCAGGTGATCCCTTCAGGTGATAGATCTCCCAGCCGCCGAAATGCGGGCCGCTCACGTGCCAGTTGCGCCGCGTGCCGTCCGACGTCAGGACGAACGCCCCCTTGCGCGTTCCCACCAGCAGCCGCACTCCGCTCATGTGGCCTCCGTCGCGCACCCCGGCGCGCCCGATATTGTGGATCAGGCGCGGACCGGACCGAGTGCGATTCGTCCCTGCGCGAGTGCGCGGCGCGCCTCGGGCCACCAACGGACGAGGCGTGGCGTGAGCCGCCGCGCCGTGCGCAGCAGCCGGACGCGGCGCGCGAACGCGCGGTGCTCGGCCGGACCCCACGGCAACCCGTACTCCCGCCGCAACCTCGGCGGCAGCAGCGCCGTCGTGACGAGCCGGTTGGCGCGGACGACCGGCCCGGCGAGCGGTCCGAAGGGGGGCGCGAGCACACGGGCCGCGAGCTCGCGCGCCGTCGGTCCGACCACGATGGCGCCGCTCGCCTCCATGCGTGCGAGATAGGCGTCGAGCTCGGCCTTCGATTGCGGCACGTCGTCGGACGCCCCGAGCTCGCGCGCGGCCGGCGCCGCCTCGCGGCAGTACACGTCGAGCTCCTCCCGGGTGAGCGGCCCGACCAGCAGCGTGTAGGCCATCGGCAGCGAGTCGAGCAGCGTCGCATGCACCCAGGTGAGGAGCGCCGGATCCTCGGCGGAGTACCTCGTGCCCGCCGGGAACGGCCCGACCGGCGCGGGGAGCTCGCCGTGCACCCGGCGATGGATCCGGCGGATGCCCTCGAGCGCGTCGCGCCGCTCGCTGTCGGTGCCGAAGGTCAACGCCGTCATCGCGCGCACCGTGCGGTGCAGGCGCACCACCGGCGCCAGACGCCCCGCGCGGAACGTGCTGTGGTCCGCGACGCCGGCGGCGACGAGCGGATGCGCGAGCTGCATCAGGATCGCGCGTCCCCATCCGGCGAGGACAATCCGCTCGGCGTTGATGCGTTCGGCGATCATGGCCTCATGTGGCCCGCCTGAGGCGCAGCGCGTTGCCGATCACCGAGACCGAGCTGAACGTCATCGCCGCGCTGGCGATGACGGGGCTCAGCAGCACGCCGAACCAGGGATAGAGCACGCCGGCGGCGACCGGCACGCCGAGCGCGTTGTAGACGAACGCGAAGAACAGATTCTGCCTGATGTTCCGCATCGTCGCGCGGCTGAGACGGCGCGCGCGGACGATGCCCCGCAGGTCACCGCGCACGAGCGTGATGCCGGCGCTCTCCATGGCCACATCGGTCCCCGTGCCCATCGCGATGCCGACGTCGGCCTGCGCGAGCGCCGGCGCGTCGTTGATGCCGTCGCCGGCCATCGCCACGCGCTCGCCGCCCGCCTGCAGGCGGCGGATCACCTCGGCCTTCTGATCCGGCAGGACCTCGGCCTCGACCTGGTCGATGCCGACCCGGCGCGCCACGGCCTCGGCGGTCGTACGGCTGTCGCCCGTGAGCATGACGACGCGCAGCCCTGCCTGGTGGAGCGATCGGATGGCGTCGGCGGTCGTCGGCTTCAGCGGATCGGCGACGCCGAGCAGGCCGGCGAAGCGGCCGTCGACGGCGACGAACACGACGGTCTGGCCGTCGCGGCGCAGCGCCTCGGCCCGTTCGATCGCGCCGCCGGCATCGGCGCCCTCGTCGGCCATCAGGCGCGCGCTGCCCACCGCGACGCGCTGCCCCTCGACCCGACCGACCACGCCGCGTCCGGTCCGCGACTCGAAATCCGCGACCGCCGCGAGCGGCACCTGCCGATCGCGCGCGCCGCCGACGATGGCGGCCGCGAGCGGGTGCTCGCTGACGTGCTCGAGGCTCGCGGCCAGCCGCAGCAGCGTGTCCTCCCCGGCCCCGCCTTCCGGTTCGACGGTGACGAGCGCCGGCTTCCCTTCGGTCAGCGTGCCGGTCTTGTCGACGACGATCGTCGTGACCTGCTCGAAGGTCTCGAGCGCCTCCGCGTTCCGGATGAGCACGCCCTGCTCGGCGCCGCGCCCGGTGCCGACCATGATCGACATCGGCGTGGCGAGTCCGAGCGCGCACGGACACGCGATGATCAGCACCGCCACCGCGTTCAGCAGCGCGTACGCGAACCGCGGCTCCGGGCCGAACGCCGCCCAGAGGATGAAGGTCACGACTGCCACACCGACGACGATCGGGACGAACCAGGACGAGACCACGTCGGCGAGCCGCTGAATCGGCGCGCGGGAGCGCTGCGCCTCGCCGACCATCCGCACGATCTGCGCGAGCAGCGTGTCGGCGCCGACGCGCTCCGCCCGCATGACCACGGTGCCGGTGCCGTTGACCGTGCCGCCGGTCACCGGTGCGCCGGCCGCCTTCTCCACCGGAATCGGCTCGCCGGTCACCATCGACTCGTCCACCGCGGTCGCGCCCTCGAGCACGACGCCGTCGACGGGGATGCGCTCGCCGGGACGGACGCGCAGCCGGTCGCCGACCGCGACGGCCTCCAGCGGGACGTCACGCTCCGTCCCGTCCGCCTCGATGCGGCGCGCCGTGTTCGGCGCGAGTCCGAGCAGGCTCCGGATCGCGGAGCTCGTGCGGCTGCGCGCGCGCAGCTCGAGCACCTGTCCGAGCAGGACGAGCACGACGATCACGGCGGCGGGCTCGAAGTAGACGGCCACCTGCCCGTTCATCCGGAACGACGCCGGGAACACGCCGGGCGCGAGCGTCGCGACGACGCTGTAGGCGTACGCCGCGCCGACGCCGAGCGCGATGAGCGTGAACATGTTCAGGTGACGGTTGACGATCGACGCCCAGCCCCGCTCGAAGAACGGGCGGCCGCCCCAGATCACGACCGGCGTGGCCAGCGCGAACTGAATCCAGTTCAACGTGCCTGCCGGCACCAGGTGGTGCACCGCGAGCGACGGGACGAAATCGCCGATCATCGCGAGGAGGATCGGCGCGGTCAGGAGGAGCGAGACGCGGAAGCGATGCGTCATGTCCTCCAGCTCGGGGTTGCGCTCCTCGACGGCCACCGTGCGCGGCTCCAGCGCCATGCCGCAGATCGGGCACGAGCCGGGGCTGTCCTGCACGATCTCGGGATGCATCGGGCAGGTCCACTCGGTACGCGTCACCGGGGCGACCGACACCGGCTCCAGCGCCATGCCGCACTTCGGGCAAGCTCCGGGTCCGATCTGGCGGACCTCCGGATCCATCGGGCAGGTGTACTCGGTTCCCGGCGGCGCCGCCGGGGCCGCGCTCCGGCGATCGGGATCGAGATAGCGCTCCGGATCCTGCCGGAACTTCTCGAGACAGCCCGGGTTGCAGAAGTAGTACGTCTGTCCGCGGTACTCGTACTGCCCCGCCGCGTGCGCCGGATCCACGGTCATCCCGCAGACCGGATCGATGGCGTCGGCGGAGGTGGCCATCGGGTCCGCTGCGGCGTCCCGGCCGAGATAGCGCTCCGGATCCTGCCGGAACTGCTCGAGACAGCCCGGATTGCAGAAGTAGTACGTCTGTCCGCGGTACTCGTACTGCCCAGCTGCGTGCGCCGGATCCACGGTCATCCCGCAGACCGGATCGACCGCGTGCGGCCCCGCTTGCTCCCGGATCGTCGCCATGACCTCACTCGATGAAGCCGGGCCGGCGCTGACCGGCCCGGCGGATCAGTCTGCTACTTCACGTACTGCGACGGATTCGCGTCGAACTTCGCCTTGCAGCCCGTCGAGCAGAAGTAGTACGTCTTGCCGTTGTACTGGCTGGTGCCGGCCGCCCTGGCGGGGTCGACGTCCATCCCGCACACCACATCGCGTTCCATGGGTCCTCCTCGGGCTCTCACCCGTCCGACGCAGGACACGCCGGATCATTACACCGAACGGCCATCCGCAGACGCCGGACGGTCCTGCATGGGTGAGGCACGAAACGCGCCAGCCGCGGGCTGGCGCCGCACGTCCGCAGCCGCCGACGGCCCGGTTGAGTCGAAGCGTCGGCCCCCGCTCGAACCCGGAACGCGGAGCTGGACTCCGCTCCGCACGCGTCAGGCGTGGGGCCGGTCCAGGTCAGGCAGCAGCGCCGCGCACAGCCCGAGTGCCGGCAGCCACGCGCAGAGCCGGAAAACGAACGTCAGGCTCGTGGCGTCGGCCAGCGCACCCAGCCCGGCCGCGCCCAGGCCGCCGATGCCGAACGCCAGGCCGAAGAACAGGCCGGCAATCGTCCCGACGCGGCCGGGCACGAGCTCCTGCGCGTACACCAGAATCGCGGAGAAGGCCGAGGCCAGGATGAGGCCGATGACCGCGCTGAGCACGCCCGCCATCGCGAGCCCGACGTGCGGGAGCGCGAGCGAGAACGGCAGCACGCCGAGAATGGATCCCCAGATCACGTACTTGCGGCCGATCCGGTCGCCGATCGGCCCACCCAGGAACGTGCCGGCGGCGACGGCGCCGAGAAAGACGAAAAGGTGCAGCTGCGCGGCGCGCACGGACACGCCGAAGGTTTCCATCAGATAGAACGTGTAGTAGGTGCTCAGACAGGACAGATAGATGTACTTCGAGAACACGAGCACCAGCAGCACCGCCAGCGCCTGCAGGACGTGCCGCCGCGGCAGGTGATGCGCCGGAGCGGCCGCGACGGCCGCGCGGACTGCACCCGGCGACACGCGTCGGCTGTACCAGCCGCCGACGCGCCACAGCAGGAGGATCGCCGCCAGCGGCGCGACGGCGAACCAGGCGAGGCTCGACTGCCCGCGCGGCAGGACGATCAGGGCCGCCAGCAGCGGTCCGATGGCGGACCCGGCGTTGCCGCCGACCTGGAAGAGCGACTGCGCGAGCCCGTGCTGTCCGCCCGACGCCAGCCGCGCGATGCGCGACGACTCGGGGTGGAAGATCGACGACCCGACGCCGATGAGCCCGGCGGCGACCAGCACGAGCGCGAACCGCGATGAACCCGCCAGCAGGATCAGCCCCGACAGCGTGAACACCATGCCCACCGCAAGCGACTGGGGCCGCGGCCGCCGGTCGGTGTAGTAGCCGACGAGCGGCTGCAGCAGCGACGCGGTCATCTGGTTGACCAGCGTGATGAGGCCGACCTGCACGAAATCCAGCTGCAGGGCCGCTTTCAGGATCGGGTAGATCGCCGGCAGCAGCGACTGCACCATGTCGTTCAGCAGGTGCGAGACGCTCAGCGCGCCGAGCACGCGGAACGCGGTACGTTCGTCGGCCCGCGGCAGCGGGAGGGGCGTGGAAACAGCCATGGAACCGTATGGACGCGGGACGTCCGCCCCGTCCAACCTTCCATCGTATCAGTTCCGCCACGCCGCCCGGTCCGCACGAACGGGCTCGCGCGGGCGCCGGCCGTCCGGTGCGCGACGCCCGTGTGGGCGGACGCCGCTTCAGCGCACCGCGCCGAGCACGAGGCCGAACGAGCGTTCGATCGGGTTGTAGGGCGTGCCGAAGAACGGGGAGGCGACGTTGGCCTGGATGTCGCGGGCGGCCGACGAGCCGAACGCGTTGTACATCTTGATGCCGGCCCGGAAGCGCCACTTCCGGAACTGCCAGGGGCGCGTCAGCGTGAAGTCCAGGGTGTAGACGTTCGGCAGCCGTCCGGCGCGGTTGCGCGGTCCGACGAAGTCCTGGTACTCGTCGACCGCCGACCACGGGAAGCCGGTGCGCAGCTCGAGGACCGGCGAGAAGTCGAACTGCGCCGGCAGCCCGATCGTCCCGCGCAGCAGCACGCGGTGCGGCACGTCGGTGGCGATGGGACCGTACTCGTTCGGCCGGATGATCGGCGTGCGCAGGTTCCCGTAGAACTGATCGTAGTGATTCAGATCCGCACGGCCCTGCGACCAGACGTAGGAGATCGTGATGTCGCGGCGCTCCCCCGCCAGATAGCGCGCGGTGACCTCGACTTCCCGGTACCGCGAGTCTCCGCTGCTCGAGAGCCGCAGCAGCCCGGCGTCCCGGTCCGGTTCGAGGATGTGGTCCTGATGGCCGAGCCGCCCCACCCACGCGACCTTCAGCAGGACCCGCCGGCCGAAGCGCTGATCCCATTCGACGTTCGCCACGGTGGCGTACGGCGTACGGAGCGGCTCCTCGACACGGTGCGCCAGCCGCACCGGCCCGGACACGATGGTCCCGTCCGGCGCGAAGCGCGTGACGATGCGCGGCTCGTACGACGCGAAGGCGTCGACGTTGAGCGGCGTGCGCTGGACGAACTTGCCGACGCCGCCGCGGAGAATGCCGCGGCCCTCCGGCAGGACGCCAATCGCCACGCCGGCGCGCGGCGACCAGCTGACGCGCTCGGCGACGCCGTCGCGATCGACGCGCAGCCCGAACTCGAAGGTCACACGCGACCCCACGCGCCACCGATCCTGCGCGAACAGCGCCAGCTCGGTGCCGCTGACGAGCTGCATCGAGAGCGGATCGAACGTGATCAGCTCGGCCAGCGACCCGTCCCCCCGCCGGATTTCAACCGGCCGGCTCAGGTTCGTGCCGTTGTAGTGCGAGCGCTGCAGGTCGGCGCCGACCTTGATCACGTGCTCCCCGCGCCACTCCCGGCTCAGGCTGAGCGCCTCCACGACCTGCACGCTGGTGACGTCGCGTTCCTGGTTGTTGAAGAACCCGCCCCCCTGCATCGCCGGCGTGTACACCATCGGCGCGTGGTTGTCCGTTTCGACCTCGATCTCGAAGCGGCGGAACGCGACCGTCGACTCGAGCACGAGATCCGGCCGGAGCGCGAGCCGGTCGAGCAGGCCCACCGAGAACCCGCCCTGGTTGAACGCCGGCGTGGTCTCGATCGGACGGAACGTGTTCATGGTCACGCGCCGGATCGACCGCGGGAACATCACGACCCCGCCGCCGAGCGTGTGCCGGCTCGAGATGACGCCGTCCAGCCGCGTGAACGAATCGAAGCTGCGCAGGTCGATCACCGGCTCCTCCGGCAGGCTGCGCACCGGCGTCGTGACGTAGCGGAACTGCAGGTCCTGCGAGAGGAAGAGGCGATCCCGGCGCAGCGGCCCGCGCACCGAGAGCCGCGGCTCGAAGGCGCGAATCCCCTTGAAGAAGCCGCGGAAGCGCGGAATGAGGTTGCCCGGCTCGATCCGCCATTCGTTCGTGCCGCGCTCGGTCCGCACCTGCGTGATGCTGGTCGAGAAGCGGCCGTACTCGGCGGCGAACGGATTGGAGAGCACCTCGACCGACTGCACGCTCTGCGCCGGCAGATCCAGGTCGAAGTCCCCCGTCGACGGATCGTTCAGGCTGGCGCTGCTGACCTGCAGCGCCCCCTGCGCCGGCGTCCCGCCCTTGATCCGGAGCCGGCCGTCGGCGTCGCGGACCACACCGGGCAGCAGCGGCAGGAGGCTCTGGAAGTCGTCGCCCGCGATGGGCGCGGTGTCGAACAGCGTGCCCGACAGCATGTCGCTCGCCGACACGGGACGCACGCTGTCGGTCGGCGACGGCGCCTCGGCGCGCACCTGCACCTCCGGCAGCACGAACGCCATCGGCGTGTCGACCAGCACCTGCGACGTCTCGCTGCTGCGCACGGTGAACGGCGCCGAGTCGCGCGTCAGGAACCCCGGCCGCGTCGCGCGGATGACGTAGAGGCCCGGCTCGACGTCCGGAAACGCGACCTCGCCGGCCGCGTCGGTCTCGGTGCGCGCGATGACGAACCCGCTTCCCGCCAGACGCAGCTCGACGTCGACGGCCGCGAGGCGCACGGTCCCCTCGAGCGTCGTCACCACCGCGACGACGCGTCCGGGCGTCGGCTCGGGCAGTGGTTGCGGCGCCGCGGGCACGGGCGTGGCGAGCGCGGCGAGCAGCACGAGCCCGGCCATGCCGTGGCATCCGTGCCGGCTCAGCGACCCGGCGGCCAGCCGTGCGTTCGAGCTCAGCCTCATGAACGGGCTCGGATTGTCGCACAACGCGCGACGGGATGAGCGCCGGACGTGGAGGGCCGACGGCTCCGGTCCGGCCGTTGCATCGACGGCGGTCAGGGACTCAGGACGCCTCGCCCCCGGCAGGAGGCGCCCCTCCCGGGGATGCCTGCGATGCCCATGCCGACCGATGCGCCGACGCCCCCCTCGCGACCCGAGCCCCCAAGGGCCGAGCCGCGCACGACGGCCGAATGGACCCGCTTCGCCCAGCGCGCCTTCGTGGCGTCCTGTGTCGTCGCCGCCGTCGCGCTCGGGTTGCTGTTCATCTGGTACGCGGCGCCGCTCCTCCTGCTCGTCTTCGCGGGCATCCTCCTCTCGATTCCGCTGCGGCTCGCGAAGAGCGCGGTCGAGACCCACACGCCGCTCGGGCCCGGCGCCTCGCTGACGCTCGTCCTGCTCGCCCTGGCGGTTCTGCTCGTCACCACCGGCGGCGCCATCGTCGGCAGCATCATGAGCCAGGCGGCATCGCTGGCGAATCAGCTGCAGGAGGCGGCGCGTACGGTCCAGTCGCGGCTGCAGGACCTCGAGTGGGCCCGTCAGGCCCTGCAGCAGGTTCCCAGTCTCACCGACCTGGTCGCGGGACGGACGGGCGCGCTGACGCGCGTGTTCGGTCTCGCGTCCAGCACGCTGTCGTGGATCGTCAACGCGGTCATCGTGCTCGTCGTCGGCATCTATGTCGCCGCGCAGCCGCAGCTCTACTCGCGCGGCCTCCG
>CAYUPN010000098.1:9295-13620 GCA_964446605.1 uncultured Bifidobacteriaceae bacterium
TGGCGCTGTACACCGCGCTCGTGTACGTCGCGGTGCAGATGATCGACGGCTACGTGCTCACGCCGCTGGTCGATCGCCGCAGCGTGGAGCTGCCGCCCGTCGTGACCATCGCGGCACAGGTCCTGCTCGGCGTGCTCTTCGGCTTCATCGGCCTGCTCGTGGCCTCGCCGCTGACGGCGTGCGCGCTGATCGTGGTGAAGATGCTGTGGGTCGAGGACCTGCTCGGCGACGAGGTGATGCAGGACAGCCCCGTCGAGGAGGCGACGCGGGAAGGGCGGCGGGAGCGGGCCGGGCGCGAGCCGGCAGCGGCCGCCGCCGATCGGCCGCGCGGCCAGTGAGCGGCCGGCGTGCCCGTGCGGTCAGCCCAGCGCGTTGTCGAGCGCCATCATGACCGCGAAGCCGCCCATGAACCCGATGGACGCGACGTCGGGCGTGCCGCCGCGCACGGTCTCCGGGATCAGTTCCTCGACCACCACGTACAGCATCGCGCCGGCGGCGGCCGCCATGCCATACGGCAGGAACGCCGCCGACCCGACGACCAGCCAGGCCCCCAGCGCGCCGGCCGGCGGTTCGACGATGGCCGACAGCTGGCCCCAGAAGAAGGCGCGGCCGCGCGACAGGCCGCTGCGCCGCAGCGGCAGCGCGATGGCAAGTCCCTCAGGGACGTTCTGCAGCCCGATGCCGATCGCGAGCGCGATCGCCTGACCGGTGTCGCCACCGCCGAAGCTCACGCCCACGGCCATCCCCTCGGGAAAGTTGTGCAGCGTCATGGCGACCATCAGCAGCGCCGAGCGCCGCCAGGCGACGTGCGGCCCCTCGGCCTCCGCTTCGTCCGGGAACTCGCCGTGCAGATGCGGCAGGATCTGGTCGAGGACGTAGATGAACGCGGCGCCGCCGAGCAGGCCGATGACGGCGACGCCCACGCCGCCGGTGTCGATCGCGGGCACCAGCAGCGACCAGCAGGATGCGGCGACCATGACGCCGGCCGCGAAGCCCATCATGCCGTCCATCAGCCGCCGCGGCGCCGATCGGAAGAACAGCACCGGCAGCGTGCCGACGGCGGTGAGCAGATACGTGCCGATCGTGGCGATGAAGGCCTGCACGATCGGCCCGGCGTCCCGGAACGTGTCGATGAGCCCCATACTGGGTCCGATGAACGGGCCCCGTCATCGTCGACGATGAGCCCGGCGCGAATCAAGCATGCCGCCTCTCGACGTGATCCTGCTGCTGGCGCTCGGCGCCTACACGCTCAGCGTCGCGGTGTTCCTGCTCCTGGAGAACCGGAAGCCGCAGTCGACGTTCGCGTGGCTGTTCCTGCTGCTGGCGTTTCCGGTCGGCGGGCTCCTGATCTACTACCTGTTCGGGCGCGGGCATCACGCGTTCAGCCGCGAGCGCCGGCTCACGCCCCTGATCCAGGGTTCGACGCTCGCGCGGCGATCGCGTGCGCTCGTCGACGGGCAGCCGGCGCGGCTGGCCGCGCTCTCGGCCACGCACGGCGAGTACGCGCGCCTGGCGTCGATGCTGTGGGCCACCGCCCGCGCGCCGCTCACGCGCTGCCCCCGGGTCGAGATCCTCCAGGACGCCGCGGAGAAGTACCCGCGGCTGCTCGACGATCTGCGTGCCGCGTCCGACTCGATCCACCTGCTCTACTACGAGTGGGCGGACGATGCGTTCACGCGCGAGGTGGCGGCGCTGCTCGCGGAGAAGCGCCGCGCCGGCGTGGAGATTCGGATCATGTACGACCCCGTGGGCAGCTACTTCATGCTGACCCGCCGCCATATCCGCTGGCTCCGGCGCGCGGGCATCCGCATGCAGCCGTTCGCGCCGCTCTGGCACCTCCACACGCTCAGCTACCGCAACCACCGCAAGATCGCCGTGATCGACGGGCGCATCGCCTACTCCGGCGGGCTGAACATGACGGAGAAGCACCTGACGGGACCCGACGGGTTCACCGGTTGGCGCGACACGCACGCCCGGGTGACCGGCGACCCGGTGCCGGTGCTGCAGGCCGTGTTCGCGACGATGTGGCACAACTCGACCGGCGAGAACCTGTTCACGGAGCGCTACTTCCCGGAAGTGGACGTGGACGGGGCCGTGCCCGTGCAGGTCCTGAGCGCCGGCCCGGACTCGCAGTGGGAGGCCATCCGGCACTGCTATCTCGCGATGTTCGCGATGGCGCACGACCACGTGTACATCCAGTCCCCGTTCCTGATTCTCGACACGAGCCTCGCCGAGGCGATGAAGACGGCGGCGCTCGGCGGCATCGACGTGCGCGTGATGATCGCGCCCCGCGGCGCGGAGTACTCGCCCGCGTACCGCGCCGGGTTCACGTACGCCGCCGACATGGCGCGGGCGGGTGTGCGCATCTACCTCTACGAGGGGGCCTACTTCCACGCGAAGACCGCCTGCGTCGACGGCACGGTGTGCGCCATCGGCTCGGCGAACATGGACATCCGCAGCTTCTCGATCAACTACGAGACGAACCTCGTCGTCTTCGACGCGGCGACGACCCGCGAGCTCGAGCGGGCGTTCGCACGCGACCTCGAGCGGTGCGTTCCCTTCTCGGCCGAGGCGTACGCGAAGCGCCCGTGGCCCTCGCGCCTCGGCGACTCGACGCTGCGTCTTCTGTCGCCGCTCCTCTAAGACAGTGCGTCGCGTCTTCCGGGGCCGCGTCGCTCGGGCCGGGAGGCATGCATGCTGCATCGGCACATGCAAACCACCTTGTGAACTCGTGAGGGGAGCCCCATGACCCCGGCAACAACCGCCTACCCCGACTTCGAGACGCTGCCGATCGCCGGAGACTGGCGCCCCGGCCACGGCACGGGCGTCAACCGCGATCGAAACCCGTTCACCGGCGAGACGCTTGCCGAGATTCCGCAGGCCAGCCGTGACGATCTCGACCAGGCCTATGCCGCGGCCGCCGAGGCGCAGCGCACGTGGGGCGCGATGCTGCCCGCCGAACGGTCGGAAGTGTTGCGCCGGGCCGCCGGCGTGATGGAGGCGCGCCGCGGCGAGATCGTCGATTGGCTGATCCGCGAGTCGGGCAGCACGCGCCTGAAGGCCGCGCTCGAATGGGACGCGGTGCACGCGGTGATGCTCGAGGCGTCCGCGCTCGCCCACCTCGTCGAAGGGCGCATCATGCCCGCGGACGCGCCCGGCAAGGAGAGCCGCGTCTACCGCAAGCCGGTCGGCGTCGTCGGCGTGATCAGCCCCTGGAACTGGCCGCTCCAGCTCTCGAACCGGTCCGTCGCGCCCGCGCTCGCCGTCGGCAACGCCGTCGTCCTCAAGCCCGCGAGCGACACGCCGATCACCGGCGGGCTCCTGCTCGCCCGCCTCTACGAGGAGGCCGGGCTCCCGCCTGGCGTGCTGAGCGTCATCGTCGGGTCCGGTTCCGAGATCGGGGACGCGTTCGTCTCGCACCCCGTCCCGCGCGTGATCTCCTTCACCGGGTCGACGCCGGTCGGACGCGGCATCCTGCGGCAGGTCGCCGACGCCGCGATCCTGAAGCGGGTCGAGCTCGAGCTCGGCGGCAACAGCCCGTTCGTGGTGCTGGACGATGCGGACCTGGAGCAGACGCTCGACGCGGCCGTCTTCGGCAAGTTCCTGCACCAGGGACAGATCTGCATGATCGCGAACCGCTTCATCGTCGACGAGGCGCTGTACGACGCGTTCGTCGACGGGTTCGCGGCGCGCGTCCGCGCGCTGAAAGTTGGCGATCCGGCCGAGCCCGACACCGTCGTCGGGCCGATCATCAACCGCTCGCAGCTCGAGGGGCTCCAGGAGAAGATCGCCGGGGCGCGCGCGGCCGGCGCGCGCGAGGTGGTCGGCGGCGAGGCGCGCGGACAGGTGCTGCCACCGCACGTCTTCGCCGACGTCACCAACGACATGCCGATCGCCAGCGAGGAGAACTTCGGACCGATCGCGCCGATCATCCCCGCGCGCGGCGAGGAGGAGGCACTGGCCATGGCCAACGCGACGGAGCACGGGCTCTCGAGCGCCGTGTTCACGCGCGACCTCCAGCGCGGGCTGCGCGTCGCCCTCCGGATCGAGGCGGGCATGGCGCACGTCAACGATCAGCCCGTGAACGACCTGCCTTTCAGCCCGTTCGGCGGCGAGAAGAACTCGGGCATCGGGCGCTTCAACGGGAAGTGGGCCGTGCACGCGTTCACGACCGACCAGTGGGTGACGATCCAGCACACGCCGCGGGCGTATCCGCTGCACGCGGATCTGCTCGAGGGCCCGTTCGGAGGAGGGTGATCAGGTCGGATCAGGTCTGATCGGGTCGGATCGGGTCGGATCAGGTCGGATCAGGTCGGATCAGGTCG
>CAYUPN010000099.1:0-11531 GCA_964446605.1 uncultured Bifidobacteriaceae bacterium
GCGTCCTGCACGGCGGGGAGCTTCAGCGACGCCGCGTGACTCTCGCGGCTGTTCCACACTTCCGTGATCCAGATGCCGTCCGGGTCGCTCGTGTCGCGCGCGACGACGTAGCTGAGACAGCCGGGCATGTCCTGCGTGCCTTCGAGCAGGATCCCGATCAGCGCCTCCCGTTGCCCGGCAACGGCCTTCATCTTTCCGATCAGCCCGTACATCTTCCGTGACTCCCTCGATACGCCGGCCTGCTGCACGGCGCCGGCCAGCAGGGCCGCGCATGGCGCCTTCAGGAGACTGCGGCGGGAGATGTGCACGATGTCTGCCTGCGGTGGTGAAATTCTCGCGGCCCCGTGAACGGACCCGGCCGACTCGTGCAGTAGTATAGCGGCGCACGCACCGCGCGCACTTCACCCCCATGTATCAGAACCGCCGCGTTGCCGTGGTCGTTCCCTGCTACGACGTGGGCGACCGTCTCGCCGGAGTCCTCGACGCGCTGCCGGGGTTCGTCGACGACGTCGTGATCGTGGACGACGGCTCGGCGAACCCGGTACGGGTGCCGCCTCGCCGGACGGGACCGCGGATCGTCACGCTCAGGCACGCGGTCAATCGCGGGCTCGCGCGCGCCATGGAAACCGGACTCCGCGCCGCCCTGAACCTGGGCGCGGACATCGTCGTCAAGGTCGACGGGGACGGACAGATGGACCCGTCGCAGATGGAACGGCTCGTCGCGCCGATCGCCGCAGGACACGCCGACATCGCGAAGGGGAACCGGTTCCTGCGCCGCAGCCATCTCGCCGGCATGCCGCTGGCGCGCGTGGCCGGCAACCTCGCGCTGTCCTTCATGTCGAAGCTGGCGTCGGGGTACTGGACCGTGTTCGACCCGACCAACGGCTACATCGCCGTGCGCCGGCAGGTGCTCGAAGAGATCGATCTGTCGCGGCTCGGGCCGGGATACTTCTTCGAGATCTCGCTCCTCTGTCAGGCGTTCCTCGTCGGCGCAGTAGCCCGCGACGTCTCGATGCCGGCGCGCTACAACGGCGAGAAGAGCTCGCTCTCGATCCGCCGGGCCGCGCTGGTGTTCCCGTTCCTGCTCGTCCGCGCGTACGTGCGCCGCATGGCGCTGCAGCACTTCGTCCGCGAGTTCACGCCGGTCGCGCTGTTCCTGATTGCCGGCGCGTCGATGCTGGGGGCCGGCCTCGCCTGCGGCACGCGTACCTGGCTCCATAGCGCGAGCCTGCACCAGGCGACGCCGACCGGCACGATTGTGGTGGTCGCGATGCTGGTGCTCGCCGGCTTCCACCTGCTGGTGCAGGCGCTCGTGATGGACATCGGCAGCGTGCCGGCCCGCAGCCCGTGGGCGCCGCTGGAGGAATCCGCGGCAGCCACCGGCCGCGAGCGCGGCTCGACACTCGCCGTCCGGTGAGTCACCGATTCCCGGCCATCGCCGCCAGCAGCTCGTCTTTCGAGCCCGCCACCCACTGCTCGAACGTCCGCAGCGCGGGGTTGAGCGAACGCGCCGTCTCGACGCTCCGGAGCTCGAGGATTTCCTTCTCGAAGTCCCGATAGATCTGGAACATGTTGCCCATCTCGTCTGCACCCGGGAATCCGAGCTGCCGGTACGCGTCGGGCTCGACCGCGTCGTAGCGCACCGGACCGATACCGAGAACGTTCGAGAGCGTCTGCCCCATCTCGTCGATCGTGAGGATCTCGCCGGCGACGCCGACGCGGCGGCCGACGTACTCGGGGCCCGCCTTGAAGATCCCGTGCGCCACCTTCCCGATGTCTCCGGCGGCGATGCCGGCCAGCCTCCGGTCTCCCATCGGGAACGCCCAGGCGTAGACGCCGTCGTCGCCCTTCTTCGGCGCGCTGCCGAACGTGACCAGGTTGTCCCAGTAGAACGACACATGGAACAACGTGGTCGGCAGGCCGTCGAAGTACGCGTTGGCTTCATCCTTTGCGTCGAAGTGCGGCACGCGGTAGCGGCCCTGGAGGACGGGCATCCGTGTGTCGTCCGGCCGCATGAGCGACCGCGTATCCTCCAGCGTCGACCAGATGACATGCTGCACGCCGGCGCGGCGTGCGGCGTCCGCGATGTTCTTCGCCTGCGCCTTCTCGCGCGCCGCCGACGTGGCCGGGTCCCGGAAGAAGTGTTCCCAGAAGTTGGTCACGGCGTAGAGCCCATGCGCGCCGGCGAGTGCCCGTTCGAGACTGGCGACATCGTCTATGTCGGCCTGGACGGTTTCGGCCCCCCTGGATGCCAGTTCGCGGGCGGCGTCCTTGCCCGGGTCCCGCGTGATCGCGCGCACGGCAAAGCCGCCTTTCGGATCCTCGAGAATCGCGCGGACGAGTCCGCCACCCTGCTGCCCCGTCGCCCCGAGTACGGCAATCACCTTGTCTGCCATGAATACCCCTTGATTCCTGCTTGATCCCTCTTGATTGTTCGCGTCCTCTGCTTAGCCTAATGCCCAGGTCCCTTTGCCACAAGCGGAGCGCGCGCGATCCGGCGCGTCGGCAACGCCGGAGCAGGCGGCAGAGGGTGATCGGCTGAGCCTGCGACGCGCGATGCGGCGTCCGGCCAGTCCATTCCGCTGCTCACTGCATGCCGCTTGCTTGCGTCATGCGAACCGCGATCTGCTGCGCTTTGCTGTCCTCGACGGCGGTGCCGATCGCGGCCCAAGGCTCGGCGGTCGACGAGCACACGGACGCTGAGGAGGAGCTGGCCCCTCCGGACGACCGCCGGATCGGCGTCGAGATGTCCGGCACTTATCAGACGGAAGCCTGGAACCTGAACGGGAGCCGTGAACGTCTGGCGGGTGGCGGCGTCGGCGTCTGGTGGGAGTTTCACGAACGGCTCGCGGTGCTCGTGGATCTCCGCCTGATCCGGGTGTTCCAGGTGACGGCGCGGGATGCGTACGTCCTCGGCGTGATGCCGCTCCTCCGATGGCAGGTGCACGACGCCACTCCCTGGACGGCCTTCGTCGAGCTCGGCCCCGGCGTGTCCTGGTCGTCGACCGAAGTGCCGCTCCAGGGGACGCGCTTCAACTATCTCGCGCTCCTGGGAGCGGGCGTCACGCGCCGCGTTGGAGGCTCCGCGGAGGTCATTGCAGGCCTCCGCTGGCTGCACATCTCCAACGGCGGCCGCGAAGGCGGCACGCGCAACCCGGACCTTCAGATGCTCGGCCCGTACGCCGGTGTCCGACTCGCGTATTGATGTCGTGGAGCGCGGAGGCGCGACCGCCCGGATGCCGGTTCGCGGTCGCACGCTGGATGGAATATCGGAGGAACGATCAGCTGACGCCGATCAGCGCCTTCAACGCGGCTGCGCCAGCGGTGATGAGGCCGCCGACCGGAAGGGCGAACAGGTAAATCACGACCGGCACGAGCCAGGCGACCACCAGCAGCAACACGGCTTCCCGCAGCACGGATGCCGCACGAGTCTTCAACGCACTCACCTCCCGGGTATTTCGATGCCGGAACGACGGGTGTGGTTTCCTGCGCGGCGGGTGCGGAGCGCCCTTCCCGCGGGGCGACACCGCTGTCCCTCGACGCGCCGGTGGCGGGGCGACCTGTGTGCGTCGCCCCCCGGTCGTTACGATCCTGCAGCCATCGGGACTCGCACTTCGGTGCGAATCCACCGCAGCACCATGTCCTCGCCGCCGCCCGCGCCGGGTTCGAACTCGAACGTCAGCTGGTCGACGTCCTGGTCTTCCGGCAGCTGCTTCGACGGCACCGTGACGACGAGCACATCGGTCGCGTCGAGGTCGACGGGCGTGAAGGTATTGTTCGCGAAGATGCCGGTGCCGTCCAGACCGAGCTTCGAGTTGAAATGCACCGTCCAGGAGTCCGGGCCCGGCGTCGTGAACAGGGAATACGTCCCGGCCGGAAGCTTCTGCCCTGCGACGAGCACGTCGCCCGTCACCGTGATCTCCGTCGCCTCGTTCGCGCCCGTCCGCCAGCGCTCGCCGTACGGCACGAGCGCGCCGCTGTCCTTCGTGCCGAAGATGTTGGTGCGGCCGCGCTGGTATGGCCGTCCGTAGATCACGCGCACATAGGTGTCGCCGATCGTCGTCCGCGCCATGCCGAGCGGGCTCGGGCGCCGCGACGGGTGCAGGTCCTGTGCGATGACGGCAATGGGCACGAGCAGCGCCGCAGCGGCGGTCAGCGCAGCCATCCTGCGACAGCGAGTGGTCATGGGCTCCTCCTTCGGCCGTGCAGGCCGTGCACGGCGTCATAGACTAGCACCGAGACCGATGGGCATGCGCGAAGACGGACCGGGCGCGTCGGAATATCGCACCGCGGGCTGCACACGACGGGAGTTCCTCACGGCTGCGGCGGCCGCGGCCGGCGTGGCCGCAATGGGCTGGTCCGGTGCGGCCGGCGTGCAGGGCAGACGGAACCGGGAGGTGCCGTGGCTGGCCGAGGTGCTCACGGCTCCGCCGGGCGCGCCCACCGGTTCGCTGCCGCCGCTGCTCGTCGACGACGAGGGACGCACGATCGGGACGCTCGAGCGCTGGCAGCGGCGACGGGCGGAGCTCGCGCAGACCTGGCGCGAGTTCCTCGGAACGCTCGAGGTCGATCGCGGTCGTCCTCCAGCCGTCGACGTCATCGAGGAGGACTCCCTCGGCGAGGTCGTGCGGCAGCTGGTCCGGTACGAGGTGGAGCCCGGCGTGGCGACCGAGGCCTACGTGCTCGTGCCGCCCTGCCAGGCCGGGCCCTGTCCCGGCGTGCTCGTGTTTCACACGACAACGCCCGAGTCGATCCGGCAGCCGGCCGGCCTCTCCGACGTCCCCGAGAAGCACTTCGGGCTCGCGCTCGCACGGCGCGGCTTCGTGACGTTCTGCCCGCGCAACTTCCTCTGGCCCGAGACCACCCGGATGGCCGCTCAGGACGAGACGCGCCGCTTCAGGGCGCGGCACCCGCGCGCGCTCGGCATGGCGAAGATGCTGTTCGACGGCCAGGTCGCACTCAACATCCTCGCGGCGCGTCCCGATGTCGATGCGAGCCGTCTCGGCTGCATCGGCCATTCGCTCGGCGCGAAGGAGACGCTGTATCTCGCCGCCTTCGATCCGCGCATCACGGCCGCGGTCAGCAGCGAGGGCGGCATCGGCACCACGATGTCGAACTGGGACGCCGATTGGTACCTGGGCGGCGGCATCCGGCAGCCCGGCTTCGCGCGCGAGCATCACGAGCTCCTCGCGCTGATTGCGCCGCGCCCATTCCTCCTCGTCGGCGGCGACTCGGCCGACGGGACGGCCAGCTGGCCGTTCATCGAAGCCGCGCGTCCGGTCTACCGCCTCTACGGCACGCCGCCGCGCCTCGGTCTGCTCAACCACGGCCAGGGGCACGCGGTTCCCGCCGACGCCGGGCGACGCATGGTCGAGTGGCTCGATACCTACGTCTGATACCGCCCGCCCGTCGGCCGGCTGAGCCGCTGCCAGCTGCCAGCCGCCTGCTGCCAGCTTCAGGTTCCGTTCAGAGGCACACTTCTCGCACCGCTCGCGCGGCAGGAGGAAGGACCCATGCGTACCTGGCTACGCGCGGCCATGCTTGCGGCGGCAGTGCTGCCCGTTCTCGCCGTCGCCCAGAGTCGTCCGGAGATCGTGCAGTCCAGAACGGGCGGCGTGCGGGTGGAGAAGCTGGCCACGCTCGAGTTCCCGTGGGGCATGGACTACCTGCCCGACGGCCGCCTGCTCATCACGGAGAAGCCGGGCCGGCTCCGGATCTTCGCAAACGGCTCGCTGTCCGAGCCGATCGCGAGCGTGCCGACGGTCTCGTACAAGGCCGGCGAGACGGAACAGGGCGGCATGCTCGACGTCGCGGTCGATCCCGACTTCGCGCAGACCCACCGGATCTATCTCTCCTACACGGAAGAAACGCCGCAGTCGAACCCGCCGGCGAAACCGGAGATGGATCCTCGCGTGGCCGGCGGCATCGATCCGCAGGACACCCGCCTCCGCGGCGGCGTCGTGGTTCGCGCAATCCTCGACGGGAACCGGCTCGCCGACGTTCAGCCGATCTGGAAGCAGGAGCCGAAGACGGTCGCCCGCGGCCACTTCGGACACCGGATCGTGTTCGCGCCGGACGGGACGCTGTTCGTGACGTCGGGGGACCGGATGCGGTTCGACCCGGCGCAGGATCTCGGGACGAATCTCGGCAAGGTGGTCCGCATTACGCGCGAGGGCACCGCACCGAAGGACAACCCGTTCATCGACAAGGAAGGGGCGCGCGACGAGATCTGGACGTACGGGCATCGCAACATGCTCGCGGCCGCGATGCATCCCTCGTCAGGCCAGCTGTGGGTCTTCGAGATGGGGCCGTTGGGCGGCGACGAGCTGAACATCATCCGCCGCGGCCGCAACTACGGGTGGCCGCTGGTCAGCAACGGCTCGCACTACAACAAGGCGCCGATTCCCGATCACTCGACGAGCGCGGAGTACGAGCCGCCGATCAGGACCTGGACGCCGGTGATCTCGCCGTCCGGTGCGCTTTTCTACGACGGCGACCTCTTCCCGTGGAAAGGCAACGCCATCGTCGGCGGCCTGTCGGCACAGGGGCTGGTGCGCCTGGTGGTCGACGAAGAGCGGGTGAAGGAGGAAGATCGGGTCATCCTGAAGCGGCGCGTCCGCGACGTCATCCAGGCGCCCGACGGCGCGCTGCTGGTGATCACCGACCACAAGGACGGCGAGCTCCTGCGGCTCACACCGAACGGGACGTAGCGCCTAGCGACGTCCGTTCCGCGTAACCCAGACCCGGCCGTCGTGCCGGAGGTGCACCGTCGCGCCGTCGAAACCGGGAGCGCTGATCTCGTACAGCGCTCCCGCGGACGCCAGCGTCGGACGGAACTCGAGCCCGTCGACCGTGATGGTCGCGACGTCGAGCGCGTCGAGGCTGTCGGCGTACCGGCCGTGCTGTGCCCGGTAGTCGCGCTGGCGGTAGTACAGCCGCCGGAGCGCCCACTTCACGCGCTCGTTCCGGTCCTCGACGAATGCGACCTCGCGCGTCCCGGCGACCGCGTCGGTGAACTGCACGAAACCCCAGCGCTCCGGCACGTGCATGTTGATGACGCCCTGCGGGCTCCAGACCCAGTTGTCCTCGGGGAGCGGGCGGCCGGTATCGGGATGCAGGCGCTTGACGTACTTCCCGTCACGCACGTCGAGCGTCCACTGCACGCGCGAGTAGTTCACGCGCCACTGCTCGCCCTCGCGCGGCGCACGCCGTCCGGGCGCCGCCTCGCGCAGGATGCTCCATGGCATCGCGATCTCCACCGACCACCTCTCGTCGCGATCGCCCGGGTCGTTCAGCGTGCCGCGCAGGTGCACGGCGGTCTTCAGGCCCGCGATGTCCCACGCGTGGATCGCGGGGCCGCCGTCGCGGTACGGCTTGACGAGCATCAGGTCCCAGACGGTGTTGAGCGCGTTGATCTCGAGCTCGTAGTAGACGTGCGTGTCGCCGTCCGGGTCGATGAAGACCTCGAAGTCGTGGTCGCGGAAGATGATCGAGTCGCGTTCCGAGAGCGTGGCCCACAGCCCCGGCTCCTCGAGGTCCGCCCCGACGTACAGGTACTCGTCGTCCCACAGCATCTTCATCCGCGTCGCGAAGCGCGGCTTCTGGACGCCGTCGATGTCGATGAACGGCTCGGACCACGCAACGGCCTGCCACGCCGGTTCGTCCAGCCGTCCGTCGACCGTCAGCGGCGTGGCGGTCCGGTAGCACACCATCCGCCGCGGCTCGAACGGCAGCGATTCCAGATCCGCGGCCGTGGGGCCGCGGCGCTGCGCCAGCGCCGGGGGCGCGAAGACGAGGACGATGAGGATGATGAAGACGGTGTGAAGGATCTGTCGCGGCGCCGGCACGCGGAGACGCTATCACACGGTGGAGGGCGCCAGAAGCCTCCGCGAAGCGCACCGGCAGTGGCTTCATCCACTGCCATGCGAGGACGTCTCAGCGCAGCGTCATCTCCGCCTGGCGAACTGTCGCGGTCCCGGCTGCGTCGATGACGAGGCGGAGCGTGTAACTCCCTGGGGCGAGGGTTGCCACGGGCACGCGAATGAGCTGAAGCACCCGGCCCGCGTCATCCGGATCGTCGAGCTGCACCGGATCTCTTCGAACCACTCGTCCGCGGTCGACGACTTCCAGCGCGGCCTGCGCCGGCGTGCCGCGCGCGACCTTCAGCTTCGCGAACAGCGTCACGGCACCAATCGCCCGGTCGATCGGCGATCCGAGGTTTGGATAGAGCTGCACGTCGCCGACGCACAGCGGATTGGCGCTGTCGCAACCTCCGGTGCCCACCCGCTCGCCGCGCTCGACCAGAACCAGGCTGCTCACCTGGATATCGGACGATTCCGGCACGCTGAACGCGACGCTGCGGACGCCGACCCGTCGCGTGAACGCATCGTGAACGGCCGCCTGCAATGTGTACGACCCCGGCGCTAGCGTCGGCAGTCGGAAGAAGAGCACGCCGCCGCTCCGGGCCTTCTCCAGGTCAGTGCTCGGAACGGCCAGCTGGTAGTGCTCGCTGCCCTTCCGGATGATCGTTCCATCAGCGTCGCGGATGACGGCGAGGATCGTAAAATCCGTGCGATGGTGTTTGCCGTCGCGATCCTTTCGGTACTCCACGCCGCTGCCGGGCGTTGAAACCAGCACCGCCAGCTGGCTGTCGTCGCCTTCGGGAAACGCGAGGGCAGCCGCGCGTACGGGAATGTCTGCCGCGTCAGGCCTCCGCGACAAGGCGGCCAGCGCAGGAGCCTCGTGGACGAAGACGGGAACCTGGGACGGCATGGGCACGGCCAGATAGCCGGAGCGCGCCCGCACGTCGGCACGCCGCGACGGGACCTTCACGGAGACCGAGCGCCACTCGCCGTCGAACGCAGTGCGCCGAGGCACGTACGTCAGGAGGTAGTAGAGGCGGCGGTCGGCATCGATCCGCCGGAGCGCACCGGCGAGATCGTTGGTGCCATCCACGAGGAACCCGCCGGTGTCCCTGGCCAGCAACGTCAGAGACGTACGAGGATCCCGGCGCAGGACATCCTCGTTGACCTCCATCAACGCCGTGTTGCTGGCATTGCTGCCGTCCGGCCGAAGCGAAATACCGGCCCTTCCGATACCTCGAACCGCCCTCCCCGTCTCCGCATCCTTGCTGTGCACGCGAAGCCCGGCCGCATCGATGGTGTAGAAGCTCACGTTCGCGCGGTTCGCCATCGCGACGAGGCTCTGAAACCTGGGCATCACCGCGTCCGGAAGCGCGAGCCCCTCCGCGAAGAAGACCACATTCTTGCGTCCGGGAAAGCTGGAGAGTTCGGCAACCAGCTCCATCAGCGAGTTGACCGTCGCGTATCCCTGCCACTGGCGTTCGAGCTTCTCCCAGCGGTCCCCCGGGATGCCCTCCATCGACATCAGGCCGGACTGGCCGACCCTCCTCCCCGGCGACTCGGCGCCGGCCGTGACGGACACTTCCGGATGATCATCGCCCGTCGCACTGCTCACCTCCCTGCGCCCGGCGACTGCCGTCGCCCGCCGCACGGCTTCGTCCAGACCCCTCCGGATTCTGGCCGGATCGTGGGTGTACCAAGCCAGCGTCACGAGCGAGAGGTCGGCGACGAAGACGCCGACGCGGTCCCCGGCCTGGAGCGTCTCGAGACTGGACAGCGCAGCGCGATACGAGGACGTGCGAGCCTCCGGCGAGAGACGATCGAAGACAAATGCCGTCAACGATCCGGCAGACTGCGCGGGGAGGGCCACGTCGCCAGGCCTTGCCGGGGCTGGTGCACTGGTCGAGCCCGTCGACGTTGGAGAAGCGGCCGCCGAGGAGAGCTCGCCACCGGTCGCGTTCACGAGCGTGACATCGGCAATCTCCTGGAGCACGCCGTCCTCGAAAAGCTGGAAGTCTTCGCGCCGCAGATCCGTAATGTGCGTGCCGCTCCGGTCCCGCACGACGACGTCGACGACGACGGCCGGGGTTTCGGTGGCGAACTGGGGCCCGGGTCTGCTGTCTGAAGGCTGCGCGGCCAGCTGGGCGCCGGCGAGGAGTGCGACAAAGCCGGCGACGCGGGTAAGGCGCATGGAGACCTCCGGCATACACGGCGCTGGCGCTCGGGCCGGCTCGCGCGGGCAGGCATTAACCGGCGAGCCGGCAGTGTGGAGTCTAACGGGGAAGTCGTCTGCGCGCCACGGACCCCCGGTGTCCCGGGCGGACCCGGGTCGAAGGCTCAGGGCTGATACCGGTCCCACCACTCCCGCGCGCGGCGCTGATCCCACGGGCTCGCGAACGGGATTCGCTCCAGCCGCTCGCGCAAGTCGTGGGCGCTGGCGGGCCGGAGACCGGGATCCTTCGACAGGCATTCGAGCACGAGCGCGTCGAGCTCCGCGGGAAGGGCCTGCTCCGACGTCGCCGACGGCGGCGCAGGCGTCGACCCGGCGTGATGCGCGAGCATCGCGCGCGCGTCGCGCGCCTCGAACGGCGGCTTGCCGGTGAGCAGGTAGTACGCGACGCAGCCGAGCGAATAGATGTCCGCCCTCCCGTCGAACGCGACGTTGCTCCCGATCAGCTCCGGCGCGAGAAACGCCGGCGTGCCCAGGACGACGCCGGCCGCGGTGATCGACGTCATCGCCTCCTGCCCGTGGCGCGAGACGACGCCGAAATCCAGCACCTTCAGGAAGTCGAACTGCGATCCCAGGCGGCACACGAACAGGTTCGCCGGCTTGATGTCCCGGTGGACCAGCTGCAGATCGTGGGCTTCGGCCAGCGAAAGGCACGCCTGCTGCAGCAGATGGACGGCCCGCTCGGCAGGCACCGGCCCGTGGCGCTCGACCAGCCGCTGCAGGTCGAGCCCGTACAGCCGCTCCATGACGTAGTAGTAGCTGCCGGTCTCGGTGACGCCGAAGTCGAACAGCTGCACGGTGTGCGGCGACTGCAGCTCCGCGGTCGCCTGCGCTTCGCGCGCGAAGCGCTGGCGCAGCGAATCGCGTTCGAGGACGCCGCCGGCGTCGCGCACGACCTTCACCGCCGCGGGCCGCGCGAGCAGCCGGTGCCGCGCCAGCCAGACCTCGCCCATCCCGCCGGCGCCGAGCTGCTCGATCAGGCTGTAGCTGCCGACGCGCACGCTGTTGTCGAGCAGGTGCTCGCCGATCTCGAGCACCGCCCCCTGGCACGCCGCGAGCGCCGCCCCCAGCACGTTGCGCAGCTCCCGCATGTTGCCGGGCCAGCGATAGCCCTGCAGCCGCTTCATCGAGTCGTCGGAGATGATCGGCACGGTGCGACCCGACTGCTCGGCCTGCCGCCTGAGGATGAACGGCGCCAGCTGCGGCAGGTCGTCGACGCGCGCGCGCAGCGGCACGACGTCGATCGTGATGCGCACCGTCCGGTACAGCTCCGGCAGCAGCCGACCCGCTTCCAGCTCGTCGTCGACGTCGCGCGACGTCGAGACGATCACGCGCACATCGGGATCCGGTGGGCCGCCGAGCCGCCGGCTGCCCTCGAGCGCGCGCAGGCGCCCCGCGAGCTCGCGCTGCAGATCGTGGGGCAGGTGCTGCACGCCGTC
>CAYUPN010000099.1:11631-13612 GCA_964446605.1 uncultured Bifidobacteriaceae bacterium
GCGCGTGACGACGGCGCTGCTGCCGAGCAGGACGCCGTCGGTCCGGTCGCGCGCCTCGCGCAGCAGCTCCTGCGCGACGCGCAGCTCGTGCTCCAGCTCCTCGTTGCGCCGCTGCAGCTGCTGCTGGAGGTCCCGGATCGTCAGGTGCGTCCGCACCCGGGCCAGGACCTCCTCGGCCTGGAACGGCTTGTTCACGAAGTCGACGGCGCCAAGCTCCAGCCCGCGCACCTTCTCGCCGGCCTCCGTCAGCGCCGACAGGAAGATGACGGCGATGTCCCGCGTGCGCGGGTCCTCCTTCAGCCGCGCACAGGCCTCGAACCCGTCCATCTCCGGCATCATGACGTCGAGCAGGATCAGGTCCGGATGCGCGCGCTGCGCGATGGCGAGCGCGTCGGCGCCGCTGCGCGCCGCGAGCAGACGGTAACCGTGGCCCTCCAGCGACTGGTAGAGCACCTGCAGGTTGGTGGCGTTGTCGTCCACCAGCAGGATCTGCGGGGCCGGTGTCTCCGTCGTCACCGTGTCAGGTTCCGAGCGAGTCGGCGAGCTCGCTGAGTCCGCGGAAGTCGAAGCCTGACGCGAGCCGCCCGATGCGGTCGGCGATGACGGCTTCCGGCGGACTCCCGGCGGCGAGACTCTTCGCGAGCGCCTGGATCGCGCCCACGTCGCCGATCGCGATCGCGCTGCGCAGCCGGGCCGCCAGCTCCGCGCGGCGCACGGCGTCGAGCTGGCCATCCGTCTCGTGGAGCGGCTGCTCGCCGGCGCTGACGAACTGCGCGCCGAGGTGGGTCTGCAGCGTCGCGAAGAGCAGCTGCGCGCGCACGGGCTTCGACAGGTAATCGACGCAGCCGGCATCGCGCGCCGACTGCCGCACGTCGCCGAGCGCGCTGGCGGTCACCGCGACCACCGGGATGGACGACGTCTCGGGGTCGCGTGCGAGCCGGCGCGTGGCCTCGAGCCCGTCGAGGTCGTTCATCTTGAGATCCATGTAGATCACGTGCGGCCGGCGCGCCCGTGCCTGCTCCAGCGCCTCCAACCCGCCGGAGGCCGTCCACACCGCGAGTCCCGCGCTCTCGAGCAGGCTCGCCAGGATGCGCCGATTGGCCGGGCTGTCGTCGACGACGAGCGCCGTGAACGTCTGCCCCGGCGCGAGCCGCGCATCGAGCGGCGGCAGCTCGTCCCTGCGGTCGGCGCCTGCGGGCAGGCGCCCGGCGACGAGCGGCAGATCGAACCAGAACCGGCTGCCTTTGCCGAGCGTGCTCTCGACCTGCAGACCGCCGCCCATTCGCGCGATCAGCCGATCCGAGATCGTCAGGCCCAGTCCAGTGCCGCCGGCGGCAGTGCCCGCCCTGGTCTGCGAGAACGCCGCGAAGATCGCGGTCAGCGACTCGGGCTCGATCCCCGCGCCGGTGTCGCTGACGTCGAACCGCAGCTGGTTGTGCCCCTCGCGGCCGACGGTCAGGCGCACATCGCCGGCCGCGGTGAACTTGACGGCGTTGCCGAGCAGGTTGAGGAGCACCTGGCGCAGATGGCGCCCGTCCAGCACCACCACCCGCGGCACGTCGGGGGCCACCGACAGCGTGAGCCTGAGCCCCTTGCGTTCGGCGGCCTCAGCGACGATGTACTTCAGGTCACCGACCAGACGCGCCAGGTCGGTCGGCTCCTCCTCGATGTCCAGGCGCCCCGCCTCGATCTTCGACAGGTCGAGGACGTCGTTGATGAGGTCGAGCAGCTGCGAACCGCACTTCGAGATCGCCTCGACGGCTTCGCGCTGACGGGAGTCGAGCCCCCGGTCCCGCTGCAGCAGCTGCGCGTAGCCGAGCACGCCATTGAGCGGCGTCCGCAGCTCGTGGCTCATGTTGGCGAGGAACTCGCTCTTCGCGCGCGTGGCCGACTCCGCCGACTCCTTCGCACGGCGCAGCTCGGCGTCCCGCTCGCGCCGATCGGAGATGTCGCGGAGGAACGCGCCGAAGAAGTAGCCCCC
>CAYUPN010000100.1:0-7511 GCA_964446605.1 uncultured Bifidobacteriaceae bacterium
CCTGATCCGACCTGATCCGACCTGATCCGACCTGATCCGACCCGATCCGACCTGACGCCCCTATAATCCCCCCGTGCTCCCACGCTTCCTCTTCCTGCTCCCGATCCTCCTGCTGACCGCGCTGCAGCCGGCCCCCGGCGCCGCGCCGAAGTTCACCGTTCCGCCGGGCTTCGAGGTCGACGAGGTCTACGCGCCCGAGAAGAGCGGCTCGATCGTCGCCATCGCGTTCGACCCGGACGGCGTGTTGATCGCCTCACGCGAGGAAGGGCCGCTGCTGCGGTTGATCGACAGCAACGGCGACGGGCGCGTCGACCGCGAAGAGGTGCTCACCGACGCGGTCACGAACTGCCAGGGCATCGAGTTCGACGGCAGCGACCTGCTGGCGGTGGGGAAGGGGCCGGAGGGACCGGGCCTGTATCGCGTGCGCGGCGCCGGCAGCGCGTCGGCCGAGGTGACGCTCATCACCGCGGTGCCCGACCGGATGCAGGAGCACGGCCCGCACGCGGTGTTCTGGGGACCGGACGGCTGGCTGTACTGGATCGTCGGCAACTTCTCGCACGTCGCGGCCACCCCCGACCTGCTCTCCCCCTACCAGCCCCGCGGCGAGCAGCACGTCGTCCCGCACGTGGTCGACCCGCGCGGGCACGCGGTGCACGTGCGGGCGCCGGCCGGACACGTGCTGCGGCGCGACCTGTCGCGCGCGGGCACGGACTGGCAGCGCGTGGCCGGCGGATTCCGCAACTCCTACGATGCCGCGTTCAACGCGGCCGGCGAGCTGTTCGCGTTCGACTCCGACATGGAGTGGGACATCGGCCTGCCGTGGTACCGGCCGGTGCGGACGTATCACGTCCCGCCGGGCGCGGAGTTCGGCTGGCGCACCGGGAGCCGGCTGTGGCCCGAGTGGTACGCGGACGCGCTGCCGGGCATGCTCGACGTCGGCCGCGGATCGCCGACGGGGGTTGCCTTCTACAACGGCACCGTGTTCCCGGAGAAGTATCGTGACGCGTTCGTCGAGGCCGACTGGTCGCGCGGGCGGATTCTCGTCGGCCATCTGACGCGATCGGGCGCGACCTATCGGGAGGAGTCGTCCGAGTTCGTGCTCGGCACGCCGCTGAACGTCACGGACGTCGACACCGGACCCGACGGCGCGCTCTACTTCTCCAAGGGGGGCCGCAAGACCGAAGGCGGCATCTACCGCGTCGTGTATCGCGGCCGCGATGCGGGCGCCCCGGCGAAGACGCCGCAGGACATCGCGACGGCGCTCGACCACCCGGCGCCGCGGTCGGCGTGGGGGCGCAAGGCGATCGCGGCGGTCGCCACCCGTGTCGGGGTGGACGCCTGGCAGACCGGGCTCGAGCGCGTCGCGCGCGATCCGGCCGCGCCGGCGACGCGCCGCGCGCGGGCGCTGGAGCTGATGCACGTGTTCGGCCGCGGCAGCGACGCGGACGTCCTGCTGCCGCTCGCCGGCGACGACGCGGGCGACGTGCGCGCGACGGCCGTCTACTACCTCGGCGTGCTGGCGGCCGCGCGGCAGGGCGAGGCGCGGATTCCGCTGCGCGCGGCGCTGGTCGGCCGGCTGGGCGACCGCGATCCGTTCGTCCGGCGGCGCGCGGCGGAGGCGCTGGTGCGCAGCCGGGTGCGGCCCGACGATATGGCGCCGATCGATCCGGTGCGCGACGTGCTGCCGCTGCTCGGCGACGACGACCGGTTCGTGCGCTACGCGGCGCGCGAGCTGCTGGAGCGGACGAACCGGAACGCGTGGAGCGCGGAGGCGCTGAAGCTCGAGGCGTATCCCGCGGTGGTCGAGGCGCACATCGCCCTCGTGCACACCGCGTCCTCGTCGTACGACATCCGGACGCTGCTCGAGCGCCAGCGCGATCTGATCGCCGCCAACCCGTCGGGCCCCGATCTCCTCCGGTTGCTGCGCCCCCTGCATCTGACGATCGAGGCGGATCGCGGCGTCGACTACTCGTCGATCTACGGTCCGATTCAGGAGGCGCTCGTGCCCCGCTTCCCGTCGGGCGGCGCGGCGCTGGACCGCGAGCTGGCGCTGACCTTTGCCGCGCTGCGGCCGGAAGCGGCGCTGCCGAAGCTGGTCGCGCAGCTCGCGCCGGGCGCGGCAGGCCGGGAGCAGCAGATCTGGTACGCGTATGCCGTGCGGCGCTATGAGACCGGCTGGACGCCGGAGCTCGTCGGCGCGGTCGAGGCGTTCTTCACGCGCACGCGCGACGACCAGTGGCGCGGCGGAGTCAGCTTCGAGGGGAATCTCGCGACGCTGTGGGACCTGTTCCTGCGGCAGCAGCCCGACGCGGAGCGCGAGCGCCTGCGCGCCGCGATCCCGTCGCTCGCCCCCGGCGCCTCCGGTGCGCTCGCGGCGGATGCACCGTGGCGCAAGAACCCGGACACGATGTCGATCACGGAGCAGGAGCTGCGCGAGTACCTCGAGTACGACCCGATGGCCTATCAGGGATCGGCGGAGAACGGCCGGAAGGTCTACGAGAAGGCGTTCTGCGCGACGTGCCATCGCGTGGGCGTGCTCGGACAGGATGCGGGGCCGGATCTGACCGACGTCGGCCGCCGGTTCAAGCGGATGGACATTCTCGACGCCATCCTGCATCCTTCGAAGACAATCTCGGAGCAGTGGGCCTCCACCGAGTTCGTCACCGCCGACAAGCGCTCCATCGTCGGGGTCGTCGCGGCGGAGAGCGGCGAGGCCTACGAGATTCGGACGGTGGCGGGCGAGATCGTGCGCCTGCCGAAGCAGGATGTCGTGAACCGCACGGCAGCCACGGTGTCGCCGATGCCGGAGGGGCTGCTGAACGGACTGAGCGTTTGGGAAATCCGCGATCTGCTGACGTTCCTCGAACAGGGCGAGCCGAGCGAGTAGCCCGGGGGGCCGCGTCGCGCCTGGGGGCGCGCAGCGCCCGGCTGCTGTCGTTCGCCGCCATCTTCTGCGCCGCGTTCGCGCTGTCAGCGCCGGCCGCGGCGCAGCCGCTTTCGGCAACCCTCCTGTTCGACGTACGCGACACGACGGACGCGCCGCTGGCCGATGTGGCGCTGTCGGTGGTGCACGTGCCGACCGGCGTCGAGCGCCGCGCGACGACGACAGCGTCGGGCACCGCGGTGATCCCGCTGCTGGCGCCAGGCGATTACGACGTCTCCGCGACCCTCACCGGATTTCGCCGGACGACGATCGACCGCTTCCATCTCGCGGCCGGGGCGAAGCGGGCGTTCACGCTCGTGCTCGAGCCCGGCGACGTCACGGCGACGGTCACCGTCACCGCCGATGCGGCGCGGACGCGCATGAGCAGCGGCGCGGTCGGCGAGATCTTCGACGGCCAGGTGCTGCTGATGACGCCCGTGGCGAGCCGGGACGTCGGCGAGTTCGCCTGGCAGGCCGGCGGCGCGGCGCCGCCCGCGCCCGGGTCGCGGCTGGAAGGGGAGGGAGGCACGCCGGTGAACCTCGCCGGCGCGCGCGAGACCGCGAACAACTTCCTGCTCGACGGCGCCGACAACAACGACCTCTACCTGAATCGCGTGCTGGTCACGCCGAATCTCGACGCGGTGCAGGAGTTCACGCTGCTCACCAGCACCTACGACGCCGAGTACGGCCGCAGCGGCGGCGGCCAGGTGAACGTCGTCACGAAGTCGGGCGGCGAGCGGTTCTCGGGGTCGGCCTACGAGTACTTCCGCGATCGCGCGCTGGAGTCCCGCGGCGTGTTCGACCCGGTGGGGGAGCCCGAGCCGTTCCGCCGGCGTCACCAGTTCGGCGCGACGCTGGGCGGTCCGGCGCCGGCGCTGGGCGGGTTCTTCTTCGCGGCGGTCGAAGGGATTCACGACCGCACGGCGGAAACGCGCATCGGCCAGGTGCCGACGGCGGCCGAGCGGGCAGGCGACTTCAGCGCCGTGCCGGTGCCGATTGTCGACCCGTTCACCGGTCGGCCGTTCCCGGGCAACCGCATTCCCGCCGATCGGATCGACTCCGCCGGCGGGCAACTGCTTGCGCTCTACCCGCTGCCGAACCGCGACGCGGCTCAGGGCAACCATGCGGCGTCGCCACTTGCGCCACGCGACAGCGTGCAGGTGACGCTTCGCACGGACCATCGCTTTTCAGCCGACCTGCCGCTGACGTTCCGCTATACCTACGCGAGAGACGATGCGACCGATCCGTTCGGATCGGCGGACCGATCCCTTCCGGGGTTCGGCGCGCGCACGCTCGACGTCGGCCAGCATGCGGCCGTGAACATCTCGCAGGTGTTCGGCAACCGGTTGTTCAACGAGCTGCGTGTCGGGTTCAACCGTCTCGCGCGCGACACGTTCGGCCAGTCGGCCGGCGTCAACGGTTTCGAGCGGCTGGGCATCAGCGCGCCGCCGCTTGCGGCGGACGACCTCGGCTTCCCGTCGATCGAGATCGCGGGCCTGGCGTCGATCGGCGACGACGTCGGGTTGCCCGTCGTGCGGCGCACGCGGACCCTGCATCTCAGCGACACGTTCGGCCTCGAGCGCGGGCGGCACCATCTGAAGGCGGGCGGCGAACTGCGGCACTACCGCTCCGACGGCTTCCTCCACCTGTTCCAGCGCGGCCAGCTCAATTTCTTCGGCGCGTTCACGGGACATCCGACCGCCGACGTCTTGCTCGGCCTGCCGACCGTGACGCTGCGGGCCGACAACGACAACCCGCAGGCGCTGCGGACGACCGCCGTGAACCTGTTCGTGCAGGACGACTGGCGGCCGACGGATCGGCTGACGGTCAACGCGGGGCTCCGCTACGAGCTGAACGCGCCGCCCGTGGACGCCGCCAACCGGATGGCGATCTTCGACCCGGTGACCGGAACGGTCCGGCAGGTGGGGCAGGACGGCGTGCCGCGCGCGGGCATCTCGACGGATCGCACCAATCTGGCGCCGCGCGTCGGCGTGAGCTGGGGGCTGCGCGACGACGGGCGGCTGACGCTGCGCGGCGGCTACGGCGTCTACTACGACGTCGCGACGCTCATCGAGAACTCGGCGCTCTACTACAACCCGCCGTACTTCGCGTTCCGCGTCTACGCGCCGGGCGGGCCCGTGATGCCGAGCGTCGGCGTGCCGTTCCCGGACGCTGCCGGCTTCGAGCCGCCGGCGGCGCTGAACACGATGGCGGCCGACTTCCCGACCGCGTTCACGCACCAGGGCAGTCTCGGGATCGAAGGGCGCGCGTTCGGTCTCGACCTGTCGGCGCGCTGGGTCGGGTCGGCAGGACGCCATCTCGTCCGCAAGCGCAATCTCAATCAGCCGCCGCCCGGGCCCGGTCCGGTCGACGCGCGCCGCCCGCTCGCCGGCTTCGGCGACATCCTCTACATCGAGCCGGAGGCGCGCTCGGTGTACCACTCGCTGCAGCTGCGGGCCGAGCGGCGGGCGTCGGCGGGCCTGTGGCTGCGCGGCGTCTACACCTGGGGCAGGTCGATAGACGATGCGTCGGCGTTTCTGGCGAGCGAGGGGAACGACAACACGCCGCAGAACAGCGCGCGTCCCGATCTGGAGCGCGGCCTCTCCGACTTCGACGTCCGCCACCGCGCCGTCGTCGCGGTGATCTGGGACGTGCCGGCCATCGGGCATACGGTTGTCGGGCGCGGGTGGCAGGTGAGCGCGCTGGTGACCGCGCAGAGCGGCCGGCCATTCACGCCGCGTGTCTCGAGCGACAACAGCAACACCGGCAACGTCGGCGGGCAGTTCGGGTACGACCGGCCCGACGAGGTCGCGTCCGGCACCCCGGGTGCGGTGGAGTATGACGGGCGCTGGTTCCGGACGGCGGCGCCGTTCACGTTCGGCGATGCCGGCCGCAACATCCTGATCGGACCGGCCTACGCCAGCGTCGACGTCGCGGTCGTCCGGCGGATTGCCTTCGGCACGCGGCACGTCGATCTGCGCGCGGAGATCTACAACCTGCTCGATCGGACGAACTACGGCCTGCCGGACAGCTTCATCGACCGCGCGACGTTCGGCCGGAGCCTGTCGGCCGCCCCGGGCCGGATGGCGCAGGTCGCGGTGCGGTTCGGGTTCTGACCCGCCCCTCGGCTGTCTGTAGCAGTGGGCCTTTCAGGTCCGCCAATCCGGAATCCGCAATCCCGCAATCCGAAATCGGTTGTCGTGATCTATAGTTCTGCCAGCCCATGTCCGTCTGGAGAGACTCGCTGCGCGCGCTGCTGCGCGAGCGCGGCATGACGCAGCAGGAACTGGCGCGGCTCGCCGGAATCAGCCGAAGCACCGTGCGGCACGTGCTCGCGGGCGGACACTGCAGCACCGAGACGCTGCTGCACATCGCCGCGGCGCTGGACGTCGACGTCGCGGAGCTGTTCACGCCGCCGCTCGATCTGGGCGTCCGCCGCGACCGCATGATCGCTGCCGTCCTCCGCGAGCTGTCCGACGCCGTCTCCGCGGCCGTCGTCGCCGACCTGCAGCACCGGCGCAAGCGGCAGCTGGGCTCGCCGAGGCGGAACGACCGCCGCCTGCCGTTCGCCGACAGTTAGTTGGGGACGAGGCTGGTTGCTCCTGGCGAGAGGGAGCCGAGCCGCGCGCTGACCTCAGGCGCGGCGAAGGCGTGACCTGATCCGCCCGCGCGACAGGAGCAGCGCGCGGGCGGGACCTGATCAGACCTGCTGTCTACTCTCTCCGCCGCTTCGACTCCGCCGGCCAGCCTGCCGACTCGAAGTGCGTGGTCACGTGCCGTTCCTGCGACATGGTGACCCAGACCAGCGTGCCGCTGCGCTGCGGCCAGATGGTCGCGGCACCGCGCTGTTCGGCGGGCGTGCCGTAGGCCCCCGCGACGGACTGGCGGATCGCCTCGTAGAGGCCGCCGCCCGACGCGTCCGGCGCCAGCAGCACGACGACGAACTTCGCGAGGCGGTCGCCGGCGAAGAGCGCGGCCACGCCGGCATCGCGGCCGTCGACGCGCCCCTCGAACTGATCGTCCCCCTCGGCGTCGCGCTCCAGATACCGGAACCCGCGCGCCTGCAGGCGCTGCCGGACCTCGGCCCGTGCCGTGCCCCACGGGATGTCGAGGAACAGGTATTCGCCCTGCACGGGCGACGCCGGCACCAGCCGGGCGGCTTCGGTCGACAGCGGCGCCGTGCCGTTGCCGTTCAGGCCCGCCAGCGTGTTGCGCCCGCGCATCGTCAGCAGCACGACGATCACCACCAGCAGCGTGCCGATGACGAGCAGCGCCACCGGCGACGTGCGCCGGCGCGGCCGGCGGGGCGGCGTGTCGGCTTCAGGCAGGGTGAAGCCCGTGGGAGGCGGCGATACGGACGCGGTCTGCGGCCCCGGGGCGAGCATCGAGCCGCAGTAGCGGCACTTGATCGCGGCGTCCTGGATTTCCTCAGCGCAGTACGGACACTTCTTCATAAGGGTGCGGGCCGTCGACCCTGTGGCGCGGCCGTCGTGATGATAGCCGATGCCGCGCGTCGCGCGCCGGCCAACCCGCCGGTGTCTTGTGACTGTACGCGTGTCTGACACCCGTACCGCGCGGTACCGGTGTC
>CAYUPN010000100.1:7611-13591 GCA_964446605.1 uncultured Bifidobacteriaceae bacterium
GTGTCTGACACCCGTACCGCGCGGTACCGGTGTCAGACACCTGTACGGAAATGAGTCATTGCTGCGGCGGGGGGCTGCCGGTCGTCTTCTCCTGACCCGACACCGCCGCCGGGTCGGGCAACAGGGTGGCGTGCGTGTAGCGCGAGATCGGGAAGTAGCGGGTAAGTGCGTCCTTCAGCGCCCCCGCGGTGAGCTGGTCGAGCCGCGCGATGCGCCGGGCGATCGCGTTCGGGTCGCGGCCGGTGACCACCGCTTCCTGGAGCGACGAGAGCCAGTAGCCGTTCTGCCGCTCCGCCACTTCCAGTTCCCGCCGCTCCTGCTCGCGCACCTTGAGGACATCGTCGTCGGTGGGGCCCTCCGCCGCGAGCCGTTTGATCTCCGTGAGAACTTCCTGGCTGAGACGCGGCGCGTTGTCCGGTGAGCTTCCGAAGCTGACGCTGGTCGTCGCATACGTCGGGTCCGGCATCAGGCTGGAGTAGCTCGCGGACACGCCGTACGTGCCGCCGAGATCCTCGCGGAGGATGTCGCGCAGCCGGATCTGGAGCAGCGACGCGGCGCTCCCTGCGAGCCATTCCTGCCGCTCGTCCCCCTTCGTGTCCGCGAAGAACGTCAGCACGGTCTCGCTCCGGGGCTCGCGCCCGCGCTCGACGGTCAGCTGCGCGATCTCGGTCGGGAAGGTGAACCCGAGCGGGTCGACCGTCCGGCTGTGCCGCTCGCCTGTCGACGGCAGCGACGCGATGTACTGCTCGATCAGCGGCCGCACCCCCTGCGGATCGAATGCGCCGACGACGAAGAACGTGAAATCGGCCGCGTTCGCGAAGCGCGACCGGAACGCGTCGACCATCGTCTCGCGGTCGAGCGACGCGACGACGTCCGCCGTGATCGGCTGCGTCATGTAGTGATCGCCCGAGTTGAGCGCGCGGAGCCGATCGCGGAACACGGCCTGCGGGTTGTTCTCGCGGTTGGCGACGAGCGCCGTGAGCTGGCGCGTCATCAGGTCGAACCCGCGCTGGTCGGTGTTGGGCTGCGTGACAGTGAGATAGAGCAGCTGGAGCGCCGTCTCCAGATCCTGCGGCCGGCTCGACCCGCGCAGGCCGTGGCTCAGGAGATCCACCCAGGCGTTCACCTGCGCCATCCGTCCGGCGAGCAATTTCGAGAGCTCGGGCGGCGAGAGCCCGCCGATGCCGGCCAGACTCACGAGCGACGGCGAGAGCAGCGCGTCGAAGTAGTCCTCCCGCGGCGCCGTTGCGGCGCCGCCGGCCGCGACGGCGCCCAGCAGCACCTGGTCGTTCTGGAAGTCCGTCGGCTTCAGCCACACTTCCGCGCCGTTCGACAGCGTCAGCACCGTGACCCCGACGGCCGGGAGCTCCCGCGAGCCGGTGATCCGGCCGGGCTCGGGCTTCTCCGGCAACAGGTCCGTGCGGCTCAGCGTCTCGGTCCACGGCGTCACGGGCCGCGCCGACGCGTCGGCGATCACGCGGCGCAGGTCGGCCTCCGCGGGGATGGCCAGCCCTTCGCGCTGCGGCGACGTCGCCAGCACGACGCGGCTCGTGTCGAGCAGCAGTTCGCGCGCGGCCGCGGACGTCTCCTCGAGCGTGATGCCGTCAGCGAAGGTCCGCACGAGGTCGTACTCGAGCGCGATGCCGGGAATCGGCTCCTCCTCCAGGAAGTTGCGCGTGTACTCCGCGGCGTAGCTGCCGCTCTCGGTCTTCTCGCGTTCGTTGTAGGCGCGTTCGTATGCCGCCAGCAGGCTGCGTCGCGCGCGATCGAGCTCCCCCTGCGTGAAGCCGTGCTCGCGCGCGCGGCGCGCCTCGATGATCAGCGCTTCCAGTCCGGGGGCAATCGCGCCGTCCTGCACGCGGGCCGAGAGCGACGTCGCGGTCGTCGAGACAGCGATGTCCTGCGAGCCGGCGCCGGCGGCGAGGAACGGCGCGTCGGGGCGCTGGGCGATCTCGCTGAACCGCAGGTTGAGCATCTGGTACATCAGCTGCCGGACGACGTCGCGCCGGTAGTCTTCGGCCGTGCCCTGCGATCGCTTCGGCTGCTTGTGGAGCACGCTGACCGACGAGGCCTGCGCTTCCGGATCGGAGGCGACCGAGACGAGCGTCTCGTCGTGCGGCGGCACGCCGCGCGGCGGCTCGGGCTCGGCGGGCGCGCGCGGGCCCAGCGCTCCGAACAGCTCCCTGATGCGCGGCAGGATCGCGTCGGGCTCGACGTCGCCGACGACGACCACGGCCATCCGATCGGGCCGGTACCAGGTGTCGTAGAAGGCGCGGAGCCGCTCGGGCGGGAACGTCTTCAGGACCTCGGGCGAGCCGATCGGCAGCCGCTCGGCGTACAGCGAATCGTGATAGAGGACCGGCGCCTGCTGCTCGAGGATGCGCCACGTCGCGCCGAGCCGCAGCCGCCACTCCTCGATGACGACGCCGCGCTCCTTGTCGATCTCGGCCGGGGCGAGCGTGATGCCGCCGGCGAAGTCGGCGAGCGCGAGCAGGCCGCGGTCGACGAGCCCTTCCTGATCCGTGGGCACCTGCAGCATGAAGACCGTCTCGTCGAACGACGTGTAGGCGTTGACGTGCGGCCCGAACCGCGCGCCGATGCGCTCGAAGAACGCCACCAGCTCGCCCGGCTCGAAGTGCTCGGTGCCGTTGAACGCCATGTGCTCCAGGAAATGCGCCAGTCCGAGCTGGTCGTCGGCTTCGAAGACGGAGCCGGCCTTGACGACGAGCCGGAGCAGGACGCGGTTCTCGGGACGGCTGTTCTGCCGGACGTAGTACCGGATGCCGTTCGGCAGCGTGCCTACCGTAACGGCCGGATCGACCGGCAGCGGTCCCGTGGTCGGGACGTCCGCCGCCGGCGACGGTGCCGGCGCCGGCGCGGGGGCAGGCGCAGGCTGGGCGTGGAGCGATGCCCCGGCGGCGAGCAGGAGCGCGAGCAGCGTGACCAGGGTGGCCATGTCCGCTAAGGGTATGATCGGGTGGGCCTGCGCGCCAGTACCCGGGTGGGGCGCCGCCCGTCCCCTGACCGATGGCGCCAGTCCCCGTCATCAATCTCGAGCGGGAGCTCGACCGCCTGTTCCAGGCCCCGTTCGCCGAGTTCGTCGGCACCCGCAACGGGCTGGCCTCGCAGCTCAAGAAGGCGGGGCGCGCCGAGGAGTCGGCCCGCGTCCGCGGGCTCGCCAAACCCACCTACACGGCCTGGCTCGTCAACCAGCTCTACTGGAACGCGCGCGACGAGCTCGACGCGTACCTGAAGGCGGCCGATCGGGTCCGTGAGCTCGAAGCCGCCCTGCTCGAAGGGAAGAAGGCAATCGGACAGGCGGAGGCGCTCGCCGCGCGCACCGCGGCGCTCGACGGCCTGATGTCCAGGGCCGCCGCGAAAGCCGTCGACGAAGGCGCGCCGCTCAGCCCCGCGCTGTCCGAGCGGCTGCGGACGACGCTGGAGGCCATCGGCGCGTTCGGCAGCGCGGCGGCAAAGCACCAGCGTGGCCGGCTGCAGGAGGATCTCGATCCGCCGGGCTTCGCGGCATTCGCGTCGCTGGCGGCGGGCCGGACGGCCGCGCCGTCGGGGTCGCGCCGCGCCGCGCCCGCGCCGCCGCCGCTGCGCATCGTCTCGCGCGGACCGGGGAGCGCCGAGGCGCGCCGGGCCGCGGAGGACGCGCGGGCCCGCCTGCAGGAGCTGCAGACCGCGGCGGCCCGTGCGCAGGACGCCGCCAACGCGGCGCAGGACGCGGAGCGCAAGGCGCGCGCCGCCCAGGAGGCGGCCCGCGGGCGGCTCGAGGAAGCCGAGCGCACCCTGCAATCGGCGCGCGCGGAGGTCGATGCGACGGCCGCGGCGCTGAAGAGCCGGCAGGCGGATGCGCGGAAGGCGGCTGCCGCGGCGGCGGCCGCGCAGAAGGCGCTCGAGCGCGAGAAGCGGAAGCGCACGTGACGCCGGAGCCCGCCGTGATGGTAAGGTGCTGACGCCGACCATGACACCGTTCCTGACCCGGCGTGCGCTGCTGCGGGCGCTCTGCGCCGCGCCGGCGGCGCTCGGCCTGTGGCAGCCGGGACGTTTCGGGACGGGGGTCGAGCTGGTCACCGTGACGGTGTCGGTCACTGACGCCGACGGCCGGCTGGTGACCGATCTCGCGCAGGACGAGTTCCAGGTGTTCGAAGACGGCGTCGCGCAGACGGTGACGCACTTCACGAACGAGCGCGTGCCGATCAGCCTTGCGGTGCTGCTCGACGTCAGCGAGAGCATGGTTGGCGCGCGCCTCGCCGACGCGCGCGCCGCGCTCGATCGCTTCCTCTTCGAGTTGCTGGACGAGGGAGACGAGTATGCGCTGATGGTGTTCAACCATCGGCCGACCGTCGCCGCGTCGTGGACGGCCGACCCCGCCGCAATCGTGCCGGCGCTGGACGCGCTGCGCGGGTGGGGCGGCACCGCGATTCACGACGCCGTGGCCGCGTCGATTCCGCTGCTCCGCCGCCGCCACCGCCAGCGGGGCGCCGTCGTGGTGATTTCCGACGGCGCGGACACGGCGAGCGACATCAGCCTGCGCGACCTGCGCGCGCGGCTGCTGCAGGTGGACACGTTCATCTACGCGATCGGCATCGATCGCGAGGACCCGCGCGCGCTGCGCACGCGCGTCAACCCCTACGCGCTGCGCCAGATCACCGACGACAGCGGCGGCTACACGGAGATCGTGCGCGACTCGACCGAGCTGGGACCGGCGACCGCGCGCATCGCCGACGAGCTGAACAAGCAGTACACGCTCGGCTACCCGCCGCCGCGCGGCCCGGACGGCAAGTTCCACGGCATCCGGGTCCGGGTCACGCGCAAGGGGCATCGCGTCCGCGCGCGGCGCGGGTATGTGGCGGCGAGGGAGAACGAGTAGCTCACCAGGAGGGCCGGCCTTCAGGCCGGCGGGTCACAGGCGAATGACACTCGGTTGGATTGGCACGGGCATCATGGGGCGGTCGATGTGCGGGCACCTGCTGGCGGCAGGGCACGAGATCGCCGTGTACACACGCACGCGCGAGAAGGCGCAGCCGCTGCTGGACGCCGGCGCGTCGTGGGCCGCGTCGCCGCGGGAGGCCGCCGCGCGCGCGGAGATCGTGTTCACGATGGTCGGCTTCCCCGCGGACGTTCGCGAGGTCTATGTCGGTGAGGCCGGCCTGCTCGGCGCCGCAAGTCCGGGCCAGCTGTTCGTCGACATGACGACCACCGAGCCGAGCCTCGCGGTCGAGATCGCGACGGCGGCTCGTGCGAAGGGGGCCGCCGCGGTCGACGCACCGGTCTCCGGCGGCGACGTCGGCGCGCGCAACGCGACGCTGTCGATCATGGTCGGCGGCGAGCCGGACGACGTCGCGCGCGTCCGCCCGCTCCTGGATCTGATGGGGAAGAACATCGTCCATCAGGGAGGTCCCGGCGCGGGGCAGCACACGAAGATGTGCAACCAGATCGTCATCGCGGGGACGATGATCGGCGTGTGCGAGAGTCTCGTCTACGCCGCGCGCGCCGGACTCGATCTGGAGACGATGCTCGGTTCCATCCGCAGCGGCGCGGCCGGCTGCTGGACGCTCGACAACCTGGCCCCGCGCGTCGTCACGCGCAACTTCGATCCGGGATTCTTCGTCGAGCACTTCATCAAGGACATGGGCATCGCGCTGGCGGAAGCGCGGCGCATGCAGCTGGCGCTGCCGGGCCTGGCGCTGGTGCATCAGCTGTACGTCGCCGTGCAGGCGCAGGGCCACGGACGGAAGGGCACCCACGCGCTCGTGTTGGCGCTGGAGCACTTGTCCGCCGGCCAGAGCGGCGCAGGCGCGGGCGCGACCTGATCAGACCTGATCCGCCGAAAGGCGGGACCCGATCCGACCTGATCAGCCGAAGCCCGCAAACGATCGCGCGGGCGGAGGCGAGACCTGATCGCGCGACTGCGAGCAGGCGTCAGCGAGCGGTCGCGCGGACCCGATCCGACCTGATCCGCCTCGCCTCC
>CAYUPN010000101.1:0-13344 GCA_964446605.1 uncultured Bifidobacteriaceae bacterium
GACTCGGTCTTCACCGAGTTCCCGCCGCTCGAGGGGCTCCGCGTGCCGCAGGTCCCGCGGTGGCACACGGCCATCGGCATCCGCGGCGCCGGGCCGCTCGGGCTGGTGCTGGCGTCCCAGGTGCGCGCGTTCGGCCGGCAGTTCGAGAACGACCAGAACACCCTCACCCTCGGCCGTGGCCTCGTCGTCGACGCGACGGTGATTCGGCCGGTCAGCCGCCGCGTCAGCGTGTTCGCCAGCCTGGAGAACCTGTTCGACAACGACTACGAGGTCGGGCGCACGCCGGTGCCGACCTACGGACAGCCGTTCACCGCGCACGTGGGAGTGCGGGTGGGGGTGGACTAGAAACCCTCCTTCACCCTTTCGGGCTACGGAGGGCAAACGGGAAACGGGAAACGGGAAGAACGCGACCGCTCGATGGCAGATGGCTCGCGGTCGCGCCGTCTCAGACCGGCTCCGATTCCTCGCGTGCGGGTACCGGACGCAGGTAGGCGTCGAGCAGCGCCGCGCCGACGGCGACGACGACAGGACCGAAGACGAGGCCGATGAGGCCGAAGGCGGAGACGCCGCCGAGCAGCGCGATGAACGTCACGAGCCCGTTCATCGCCGACCGGCCGCTCAGCAGGATCGGCCGGAGGACGTTGTCCACGAGTCCGACCAGCCCGCCGCCAATCACGGCGAGCGCGATGCCGCGGCCCACCTCGCCGGTCGCCAGCAGCCAGATGGCCACGGGCGCCCAGACCAGCGACGAGCCCACGAGCGGGATGAGCGAGGTGAAGGCGACGAGCACACCCCACACCACGCCGCCCGGCACGCCGACCAGCCAGAACCCGACCCCGCCGATGAACCCCTGAACCGCCGCGACCGCGAGGCCGGCGATGACGCTGGCGAACACCAGGTCCTCGACGCGCCGGAGGACGCGATCCCGCTGCTTCTCGTGGAAGGGCAGGAACCCGCGCAGCACGCGCACGATCGACGTCGAGTCGCGGAGGAAGAAGAACAGCGCGAAGAGGGCGAGCACCAGATCGGCGATCAGGGAGGCAACGCCTCCCAGGAGCCGGCCGGAGCTGCTGGCGAGAAAGCTGCCGGCCTGCTGCGCGATGCTCCCCAGGTGCTTGGAGAGCTGCTCCGGATCGAGAAACGGCAGGTGCGCCTGGATCCAGCCCCAGGCGGCGATGATTCGCTCGGGAGGCGTCTTCGCGATGGCCGACTGGATGGCCTGTACCCCCTGGGCCCCCTGCTGCACGAGCTCCTGGACGACCAGCCAGGTGGGCAGCACCATCAGCACGAGCGCCATCAGCACGCAGGCCCCCGCCCCCCAGCCGCGCCCGATGCGCGGCGCGATCTCGCGGAACACGGGCTGAAGGCTGATGGCCAGGACCCCGGCCCACCCGAGCGGGACGAGGAAGGGCCGGACGATCAGGAACAGCAGGTACCCGATCAGGATGATGGCGCCGTAGAAGACCAGGTGCCCGAGCCGCTCCCGGTCGCTGATCCGCGATGTGGTCACACCTCAAGCCTTCTGCGGAATCCGGCGTGGCGTCAAGTTCCGCCCGCCTTGCCCGCCTCCGGAACCGGCCGTCGGCGGTCCGGAAGGCGGGGCTCAGGCGAGGCTCCGGCGGGGTCCCCTGCCCGGACGAGCGCCCGAGGCAGCTCTTCTGCTAAGATTCCGGGGCCCCGAAAAAAGAAAGAAGGAGCACCGTGGCTGCGTTCCGCCTGATTCCCCGCGAGGAGAAGTTCTACGACGATTTCCTCGCGCTCGCCGATGAGATCGTCAAGGGAGCGACGCTCCTGGAGGAGATGCTCGCCAGCGACCCCCCCCAATGGGACGCCGCCAGCGCCATCAAGGACGTCGAGCACGAGTGCGACGGCATCACCCACACCATCATCCAGCGGTTGAACCGGACGTTCGTCACGCCCATCGACCGTGAGGACATCCACGAGCTCGCGCGGTCGCTGGACGACGTCATCGACGCCATCGACGCGGCGGCCGCGGTCATCCGCCGCTACCGGGTGGCGCCGGTGCGCTTCGGGGCGCGGGAGCTGGCGAACATCATCGCCAAGTCCACCCACGAGGTCCGGATGGCGGTGGAGGCGCTCGAGCGGCGCAACGGCGTGCACGACCGGGCGGTCGAGGTGAACCGTCTCGAGAACGAGGCCGACCGGATCCACGACGAAGCCCTCACCCGGCTCTTCGACGAGGAGACCGACCCGATCTCGGTCATCAAGTGGAAAGAGGTCCTCGACTTCCTCGAGGAGGCGACCGACTGCTGCGAGGATGTCGCCAACGTGCTCGAAGGCGTCGTGGTCAAGCACGGGTAGCCCGGGGCGATGGAACTCGCAATCGTCGTCTTCCTGATCCTGGTCGCCCTCACGTTCGACTACATCAACGGCTTTCACGACGCGGCGAACTCGATCGCGACCGTCGTGTCGACCCGGGTCCTGTCGCCCGGCAAGGCCGTGATCTGGGCGGCGTTCTTCAACTTCGTCGCCGCCTTCGGCTTCGGCACCGCCGTCGCGAAGACGATCGGCGCCGGCATGATCGACATCAACCAGATCACGTTCCTCGTGGTCTTCTCGGGGCTGTTCGCCGCGATCACCTGGGACCTGATCACCTGGTATTACGGGCTGCCCACCAGCTCGTCGCACGCGCTCATCGGCGGGTACGCCGGCGGCGCGGTCGCCAAGGCGGGGTTCTCCGTCCTCATCCCCACCGGCTGGACGAAGACGCTCGCCTTCATCGTCGTGGCCCCGGGCATCGGCCTGGCGCTCGGGCTGGTCCTGATGATCCTGATCTACTGGGCCTTCCGGCGGGAGGCGCCGTCGCGGGTCGATCGCCTGTTCCGGAAGCTGCAGCTGCTCTCGGCCGCGGCGTACAGCCTGGGGCACGGGGCCAACGACGCCCAGAAGACGATGGGCATCATCGCCGGCGTGCTGCTGGCCGGGGGCTACCTGCAGCAGTTCGAGATTCCGTTCTGGGTCGTGCTGGCCGCGCACGCCGCCATGGCGCTCGGCACGCTGTCGGGCGGCTGGCGCATCATCCACACGATGGGCTCCAAGATCACCCGGTTGCAGCCGGTGGGCGGCTTCGCGGCCGAGACAGCGGGCGCGATCTCGCTGTTCGTGGCGACCGGCCTGGGCGTCCCCGTGTCGACGACGCACACCATCACGGGCGCGATCGTTGGCGTCGGCGCCACGCGCCGGCTGTCGGCCGTGCGCTGGGGCATCGCGGGCAAGATCGTCTGGGCGTGGATCCTGACGATTCCGGCGTCGGCGCTGATCGCCGTCGTGACGTACGAGCTCGTCGCGGTCGTGCTGCGTGGCCTCGGCTACACCGTCTGAGGCGGCCGGCCCTCGGGCTCCGGACGGGTGGGCGGCTCGAGCGGCAGGCGGATGCTGAACGCCGCGCCGCCGTCGGGTCTGTTCGCGGCCGCAATCGTCCCGCCGAGCAGCTCCACCAGATGCCGCGAGATCGCGAGACCGATTCCGGTCCCGCCCGGCCGTGACCGGGACTTGTCCACCCGATAGAAACGCTCGAAGACGCGACGCAGGTCCTGCTCGGGGATGCCGGGCCCGCGATCGAGCACGTGGATGGCGATTCGTCCGTCCTCGCGCGTCGCGTCGATTTCCACCACACCGCCGGCCGGCGAGTGGTTGATCGCGTTCTCGACCAGATTGCGCAGGGCGTCGTGCAGGCGCCCCCGGTCGGTAATGAGCGTCGCGGCCTCCGGCGCGACGGACAGCTCGACCCGCACGTCGCGCGCCGCGGCGGCCTCGGCGAGATCGCGGACGACGCCATGCGCGACCTCCTGCAGATCGCAGGGGATGGGCTCGGGCGTTTCCTGGCCGGCATCGAGCCGCGCGAGGCGGAGCAGATCGCGGACGAGGCGCTCCATCCGCGCCGCGTGCCGCGCGACGATCTCGAGGAACTGCCGGGCCTCCTCCGGGGCGGGCGGCGTGTCGAGCAGCGTCTCGACGTAGCCGCGGATGGCCGTGAGCGGCGTGCGCAGCTCGTGCGAGATGTTTGCGACGAAGTCGCGCCGCACGCGGTCCGCGCGACGCAGGTCGCTGATGTCGTGCAGGACGACGATCGCGCCCCCCTCCGCGTCGCCGATCGGCGCCGCGCGGCTGATGCAGGTGCGGGACGGATCGCGCGCCAGCACGAACTCGACGCCCGCGGCGGGTGCTCCCGCCAGCGCCTGCCCGATCTGGGAGAACAGCTCCGGCTGCCGGATCAGCTCCTGATACCGCCGTCCCACGGCCGTGGGATCCAGCTTCAGCATCGAACGCGCCGCGTCGTTCGCCATCACCAGCCGCCCCTGCGCGTCGACGACGACCACCCCCTCGGCCATGCTGCCGAGGAGCGCCGCCAGGTGGCGGCGCTCCTGCGTGAGCTCGGTCAGCCGGCGTCCCAGCTCCTGGACGACGCCGTCGAGGGCGCGCGCCACCTCGCCGAGCTCGTCCTGGCCGTAGGCGGCCGCCGGCGTGAGGTCGCCCGTGGCGTAGCGGCGCGCGACCTGCGCGACCGCGGCGACACGGCGCGCGGTGCGCGCCGAGACAATCCAGGCGAGCAGCGCGCCGAACGGGAGCGCCGCCGCCACGCTACCGACGACCAGCCAGAGAACCGCGCGCTGCTCGCCGGCAATCGCGCGCAGCGGGCGCGCCAGGCGGACGTACGCGAGCGCCGGGTGGTCCACTTCGGCGACGGCATAGAGCGTGTCGTACTCGGTCGTCGTGCTGTACCGGCGCACGAGCACCGGATCGCCCGAGCCGCGCGCGGCCCGGATCTCCGGACGGTCGGCGTGGTTCTCCATCGCCGCCAGGCCGGCGGCGTCTTCGGCGGAGTCGCCCAGCACGCGGCCATCCCGCGCGATGAACGTGACGCGGACGCCGGCCAGCGCGCCGAGCCGATCCGCTTCGGCGTCGAGCGCGCCCTCGGCCAGGGCGGGGTTGTGCTCCAGCAGCTCGGCGATCAGCAGCGTTTCGGATCGCAGCGTCTCCTCGATCCGCGCCGCGACCATCCCCGTCGTCCACCAGTGGAAGAGGAGCCCGGCGACGCCGGCCGTGACGGCGGCGACGAGGAGGGTCGCGAGGACGATCTTGCCGCGGAACCGCAGCGTCACGATGCCGGCTCGGCGAGCTTGTAGCCGAACTGCTTGATGGTCAGGAGCGCGTCCTCGAGCAGCGGCAGCTTCTCGCGCAGGCGGCGCACGTGCACGTCGACCGTGCGCGTGCCGCCGGTGTACGTGTAGCCCCACACGTCGGAGAGCAGCAGGTCGCGCGAGAGCACGCGTCCCGGGTGCTCGAGCAGGTAGCGGAGCAGGAGGAACTCCTTCGCGGTGAGGCGGACTTCACGCCCATCGAGCTCCACCCGGTGCCGCTCGATGTCGACGACGAGCGGCCCGTAGCGGAGCACCGGGTGCGACGCCTGGCGCTGCGTGCGCCGCAGCAGCGCGCGCACACGGGCCACGACCTCCTTCGGACTGAACGGCTTCGTGACGTAGTCGTCGGCGCCGAGCTCGAGCCCCATCACGCGATCGGATTCCTCGGCCCGCGCGGTGAGCATGATGATCGGGACGGCGGCGGTGCTGGGATCCGCGCGCAGGGCCCGGCAGACTTCGAAGCCGTCGAGTCCGGGCAGCATCAGGTCGAGCAGGATGACGGCAGGCTGCCGATCGCGCACCACCTGCACGGCCGATTCGCCGGAGTCCAGCACCGCGACGTCGAACCCCGCGCGCGACAGGTGCAGCCGCAGCAGTGCGGCGATGTCGGGGTCGTCCTCGACGACGAGCACGAGCGAAGACACGGGGTGAGTATATGAAAGTAGGCAGTAGGCGGCAGGCGGAGGCGGCAGGCAGCACGTCAGTCGTAGCAAGCAGGGGCTGTCCACCCGATGGCGCATTCGATCCGGCGTCAGTGCGTCCTCGTGAGGACAGTCAAGACTGCGAGTTGCCGGTGGTACAGGGGTTTGCGGCGCCGCGGCGGCTGGCATCGTCCTTGATCCGGGAGAGGGCAACAGGCTCCCCGCCGAATCGGAGGTCATCGTGCGAACCACAGCTGCCGCTTTCCTTGGCGCGCTCGTCGCGGTGCTCGGTCTGGCCGTGTGGCAGACGCGGGCGTCGGCCCCGGCCGCGGCGGCGCAGGGCATGCCCGACGTCCCGGCCTGGACCGATGTCGCCGCGACCAGCCTCGCCGAGCCCGAGCCGGCGACCCGCGTGCGCTGCGCGCCGGGCCAGCAGGCGGTGATTCACCAGGCGGTTGTCGCGGGGCGGCTGGCGACCGAGGCCGAGTGCGTCGACGCGCCTGCCGCACGCGCCGCGGCCTTCGCGCCGGAGATCGTCGAGTACCCGCGCGCGGTCCCGGCGCGGATGGTCGTGGACGAGGCCGCGCCCGTGCGCACCGCGCCCCGTCGCGTGGAGTCGCCGAAGCGCTCCTGGAAGAAGACTGCGCTCGTCATCGGCGGCTCGGCCGGCGCCGGCGCGGGCATCGGCGGTCTGACCGCCGGGAAGAAGGGAGCGCTCATCGGCGCCGCAATCGGCGGGGGCGCCGCGACGATCTACGAGGCGACGAAGCGCCGCTGACATCCGACACGACGGCCGGGCCGGCTGGAAAAGTTCCGCCGGTCCGGCTGCCGCCGTACGATCCGATCTGCTACGATCGCTGCGTGTTCATTACCGGCACCGCACTCACCCTCGGGATCCTGCACGGGCTCGGGGCCGACCATCTGATGGCCATCGCCACGCTGGCCGTCAACACCGACACCCACGATCCCGTCGAGCGCAACCGCGCGCCGTTCCGGGTGGCCGTACGCTTCGCGCTCGGACACGCCCTCCTGCTGCTGCTCGGCGCGGGCACGGTGCTCATGCTGGGCTGGCGGATTCCGGAGCTGGTGGAGCGGACGGGAGAGATGGTCGGGGGCGTGCTGCTGGTCATCCTCGGTGCGTTCACGCTCTGGGTGGTCGCGGCCGATCGGCTGTACGGCCACTCGCACGGGGCCCCCGGCTGGCTGGGGTGGCACGTGCACTTCGGCCGGCGCGACAGCCATCCGCCGTCGCACGCCCATTCCTCCGGGGCCGGGCTGCTCGGGGCCGTCTTTGCCGTCAGCGGCCTGCGGGCCCTCACGCTGCTCGCGCCCGAACTGGACGGATCGGCGTCCACCTCCGTCCTCACCCTCGTCTATCTGGTCGCGGTGTTCTCCGTCGGCATCCTGCTCTCGATGTCGCTGTTCGGGATCGTGCTGTCGCGCGTGCTCGGCCTGCCGTGGGTGGTCCGGACGGTCGGGCGCGGCGCCGCGGCGCTGACGGCGGTGGCCTCGATCGGACTGGGCGTGTTCTGGATCGCCGGCGCCGCGCAGTAGCGCGTCGCGTCAGGACTCGGCCGGGACATCCCGCCGGAACAGGAACCAGAGCGCGACCGACGCCAGCAGCACCCCGTTCACGCACAGCGCGGCCGGCGCGCCGATGCGATCCACCGCCAGTCCCGTCAGCAGATTGCCGAGCGGCATCCCGCCGCGGTACGCGACCATGTAGATGCTCATCACGCGGCCGCGCATCTCGTCCGGCGCGATGAGCTGCACGAGCGACGTGAACAGCGACGAGACGACCATCAGCGACGCGCCGGTCACCGCGAGCAGCGCGTAACTGATCCGGATGTCGCGCGTCACCGCGAACGCGACGATGAGGACGCCGAGCAGCACCTGGACGATCAGGGCGGACAGCCCCATGTGCCGGAAGCGTCCCGTCCAGGCGACCACCAGCGCACCGGCGACCGCGCCGGCGCCGGAGCACGCCATCATGTAGCTGTATTGCTCGACCCCCTCCTGGAACACGTACCGCGCGAAGACCGGAAGGAAGGTCAGCAGCGGGACGGCGAGGAACGTCGACGCGGCCGCGAGCACCGTGAGCGTGCGGACGGCGCGGGCGTCGCGGACGTAGACGAGGCCGGTGCGCAGTTCGTCGCGCATCCGCCGCCGCACGGCCGGCGCGGTGTGCGGCACGCGCAGCGAGAGCAGCGCGCCGATCACGACGAGGAAGGAGAGCCCGTTCAGCGTGAAGCAGGACGTCAGCCCGAGCCGGTACAGCGCCAGGCCGGCGAGCGTCGGGCCGAGCACCCGCGCGATGTTGAACTGGATCGAGTTGAGCGCGATCGCGTTCGGCAGGTGATCGCGACGGACGAGCGACGGGATGAGCGACTGATACGCCGGGCCGCCGAACGCCTGCGCGCAGCCCGAGAGGAACGAGAGCGCCAGCACGTGGCCGACGTGGACCCGGCCGGCGGCGATGAGCGCCGCGAGCACGAACGCGGACGTCATCTGCACGACCTGCGAGGTCAGCAGCAGCGTGCGGCGGTCGCGCCGGTCGGCGACCACGCCGCCGATGAGCGTGAAGAGCAGGATCGGCAGCTCGCCCAGGAACGCGTCGAAGGCCAGGTAGCTGGCCGAATCGGTGAGCTCGAGCACGAGCCAGCTCTGGGCCACCTTCTGCATCCAGGTGCCGATGCTGGACGTACAGGCGCCCAGCCAGAGCACGCGGAAGTCGCGATAGGTGAGGGCGGCGGCGAGCCGGTGCAGAATCGAGCCGGCGGGAGGTCCGCCAGCCGCGGAAGGCGCGGTGTCCGGAGCGCCGTCAGCGGCCGGGGCAGCGTCCACGATCGATGATCTTACTGCCGAACCCGCATGCCCGGCGCATGCGGCCCCATGCATCCATGAACTCACGCACCGTTGTCCTGATCGCCGTCCTGACCCTGTGTCCGTCGCTCGTCCCCGGTCCGCGCGCCGCCCAGCCGGCGGCTGACGCACCGGCGGCGGCCGCACCGCTGCCGCCCATCCTGGAGACGCTGCGGCGCGAACGCCCGCGCCTGCACGTGCACGAGGCCGACCTCGAGGTGATTCGCGCACGGCTCGTCGCGGACCTGCGCGTGCGCGCGTGGCGCGATCGCCTGCGCGACGAGGCGGAACGGATGCTGGACGAACCGCCGGCCGAGCGCGTCCTGGTGGGGCCGCGCCTGCTCGCCCAGAGCCGGTTGGTGCTGCGGCGCGTGACGACGCTGGCCGGGCTCTACCTGCTCGACGGCAACCCGCGCTACCTCGCGCGCGCCCGTGACGAGATGCTGGCCGCGGCGCGGTTCGAGGACTGGAACCCGTCGCACTTCCTGGATGTCGCGGAGATGACCAACGCGCTCGGCATCGGGTACGACTGGCTGCATCCGTACCTGTCGCCGGACGAGCGCCTGGCCATCCGCGACGCGATCGTCCGGAAGGGGCTGGAGCCGGGGCTCGAGGCCATCGCCGCCGGCGCCTGGTGGGCGACCGAGGGACGCAACAACTGGACGCAGGTCTGCATCGGCGGCCTGGTCACCGGCGCCCTCGCGGTGGCCGATGAAGTCCCGGCGATCGCCGCGCGCGTGATCGAGACGGCGCGCAGCGAAGGGCTTGCCCGGCGGATGCGGCTCTACGCGCCGGACGGCGGGGACGAGGAAGGGCCGGCGTACTGGGGCTATGCGACCTCGTACACCGTCTTCCTGCTCTCGGCGCTCGAGACGGCGCTCGGCGACGACTTCGGGATTGCCGACGCGGCAGGCTTCGACAGGACCGGCGATTTCCGCCTGCACGTCATCGGGCCGAGCGGCCGCGTCTTCAACTACGGCGACGGCACGGAGGCGACCCGCCCGGCGCCGCAGATGTTCTGGCTCGCCGGGCGGTTCGATCGGCCCGACTACGCGGCGCACGAGCGCGAGCGGCTGATTCGCGGCCTCGACACGCCGCGCATCTTCCACCTGCTCTGGATGGCGCGGCTGCCCGGCGGCGATGCGTCCGTGCCGCCGCGCGCGCGGCTCTTCGACGGCGTCGACGTCGCGTTCCTGCGCGGCGACTGGCGCGATCCGAACGTCTCGTGGGTTGGTTTCAAGGGAGGTCGCAACGCCGCGAGCCACGCGCACCTCGACCTCGGCACGTTCGTGTTCGACGCGCGTGGCGAGCGCTGGGCCATCGATCTCGGGAGCGACGATTACGACCTGCCCGGGTACTTCGGCCGGCAGCGGTGGACCTACTACCGGCTCCGGACCGAGAGCCACAACACGCTGCTCGTCAACGGCACGAACCAGGCCACCGACGCGTCGGCGCCGATCGTCGCGTTCTCGGGTGACTCCTACCGCGCCTTCGCGGTCGCCGATCTGGGCGCCGCCTATGCGCCGGCGCTCTCGTCGGCACGCCGCGGCGTCATGCTCGTCGATGGACGGGACCTGCTCGTGCAGGACGAGGTCGAGAGCGCGGAGGGAGCGGACGTGATCTGGCAGATGCTCACGCGGGCGCGCGTAACGCGGCAGGGACTGCACGCGCTGCTCGAGCAGGGGGGGCAGCAGCTGTCGTTCCGGGTGCTCGAGCCGGAGGGCGCGGTGCTGCACGTCGGCCCCGCGTCGGCGCCGGCGCCGCAGGCCCAGCAGCCCGAGGTGTCCGTCCTGCGCGTGTTCCTGCCGGCGCGGACGACGTCGACGCGCTTCGTGATCTGGATGTCGCCGGGCGATCGGCCGGCACCGGAGATCGTGCCGCTCAGCGAGTGGAAGGAGCCGTAGGCCCAGCGCCTGGCGGTCAGTGGCAACACCCGCCGTCCGAGGGCGGGCGCTTGCGCACGCTGGCGAGCGGGACGAACGTCTGCGATCCCTTCTTCGCGCGGCGCGGCGTGACGAAGCGTGACACGAGAAACGCGATGGCGCCCGTGACGATGAGCACGACCGCCAGCTCCTGCCAGCCCATCTGAACCTCCTTTGCGGCGTCAGGCGCCAAAGCCGAGCGCGCGCCCGACCTGGAAGACGAGCAGCGCGCTCACGTAGGCGAGCACGGTCTGGTAGGCGAAGGCGAACGCCGGCCACTTCCAGGATCCCGACTCGCGCTTGATGACGGCAAGCGTGCTCATGCACTGGCACGCGAGCACGAAGAACACCATCAGCGAGAGCCCCGAGAGCGGCGTGAACAGCGGCGCGCCGTCGGCGCGCGTCGCGCGCCGCAGCGCCTCGCGCAACGTCAGGCTCTCCTCGTCGGTCTCGCCGATGTCGAAGACGATGCCGAGCGTCGAGACGAAGACCTCGCGCGCGGAGAACGCGGCGAGGATGCCGACGCCAACCCGCCAGTCGAGGCCCAGCGGCTCCAGCGCCGGCTCGAGCAGGTGGCCCATGCGTCCGGCCAGGCTGGTCCGCACCTGCTCGCCGCGCTCCTGCGCGTCCAGTGCCGCGATGGCCGCCTGCCGCGCGGCCTCGTCGGGCAGCGCGGCCCCGGCCTCCGCGCGCGCCGTGTCGAAGCGCGCCGAGGTCTCCGCGGACTTCGGATAGCTGAGCAGCGCCCACATGACGATCGTCAGCGCCAGGATGATCGTGCCGGCATCGACCAGGAACGATCGCACCTGCCGCCACGTCGTCCGCAGCAGCACGCCGGGAACGGGCAGACGGTACGGCGGCAGCTCGAGCACGAGCGTCGGGCGCGGGCCCCGCAGCACGGTCCGGCGCAGGAGCGCGGCGGCGCCGAGCGCGGCCACCACCGACAGCATGTACATCGAGAGCAGCAGCAGCGCGCCGACGCCAATCCCGCCGAAGACGGTTGCGCCGGGGCGGATCACGGTCGCGATGACGAGCACGTAGACCGGCAGCCGCGCGCTGCACGACATCAGCGGCAGCACCATCATCGTCAGGAGCCGGTCGGTGCGGTTCTCGAGCGTCCGCGTCGCCATCACCGCGGGGACAGCGCACGAGAAGCCCGACAGCATCGGCACGAACGAGCGGCCGTGCAGGCCGACGCGCCCCATGATGCGGTCGATGACGAACGCGACGCGCGCCAGATAGCCCGTGTCCTCCATCACCCCGATGAAGAGGAACAGCAGCGCGATCTGCGGCACGAAGACGATGACGTTGCCGACGCCGGCGATGATGCCTTCGACGAGCAGGTCGCGGAAGGGACCTTCCGTCAGCGCGCCGCTCACGGTCTCCTGCGTGGCGGTGACGGCATCCTCGATGGCGCCGATGGCCGGCTCCGACCAGGAGAACAGCCCCTGGAAGAGCGCCAGCATCACGACGACGAACGTCACGGCACCCCAGATCCTGTGCGTGAGCACGGCGTCGAGCCGGTCGGTCCAGCGCGGCACCGGCTGCGGCGGCAGCTGGACGGTCCGATCGACGATCTCGTCGACGCGCGCGTAGCGCGCGCTGATGATCTCGCGATCGAGATTGCGGCCCGCCGCCTGGGCGGCGCGGCGGACGCGTGTCGCCTCCGCGCGCACGGCCGTCGGGATGCCCACGAGCTCGTCCGGCGGCGCGTCGTCCACGGACAGGAGCGCCCACGTGGCCCAGGCGCGCGCGTCGTCGCCGAGGGCGGGCAGCTCGCGCGCGACGACCGCGGCGACGGCGTCGACGTCGCGTGCCGTCTCCGGTGGCAGCGGCGCCGCGAGGCGCGGCGGCCGCGGCGCGCGCAGCGCATCGGCCAGCGCGCGGTTGAGCGCCCCGAGGCCCTCACGCGAGCGCGCCGACACCGGCACGACCGGCACGCCCAGCCCCGCGGCGAGCCCTTTGTCGTCGATGCGCAGCCCCTGCGCGCGGGCTTCGTCGATCATGTTCAGCGCGATGACGACGCGCCCGCCGGTCTCGAGGATCTCGGTCGCGAAGTAGAGCGTGCGCGCCAGCGCGGTCGCGTCGGCGACGACCAGCACGACGTCCGGTCGGGCGCCGCCGCGCCCGAGCAGCGCGTCGACGGCGACCTGCTCGTCCTGCGATCGCGCGCTGAGGGAGTAGGCGCCCGGCAGGTCGACGAACTCGACCTCGCCGATCGCGGGGAGCGTCGCGCGCGCCGTCGTGCGCGTGACGGTGACGCCGGGGTAGTTGCCGACGCGCACGTGCGCTCCGGTGAGCGCGTTGAAGAGCGTGGACTTGCCCGAGTTCGGGTTGCCGGCGACGAGGATGACGGGTCGCGACGCGGACGCTGATGCGTTCGCCCCGACGGCTGTCCCCCTGCCGCCGGTGGCGGTCGTCACGCCCCTGACTCGTCGATCTCGATGGCGAGCGCGTCAGCGCGGCGGATCGACAGCGCGTAGTTGCGGACGCGCAGTTCGATCGGGTCGCCGAGCGGCGCGACACGGGTCAGGCGGACGCGCGTGCCGGGCACGAGGCCCAGCTCCATGAGCCGCCGCGCGATGGAGCGGGGGCCATGATGGTTGCGAATGATGGCCGCGGCCCCCAGCGGAAGCGCGGCAAGCGAGCGCGGTACGTGGGCCATCTTCAAAACTGAGACTCAATCTCAAAAACGAGCATACTCCGACCAAATAGGTCGGTCAAGAAAAACAGGATCAGGTCTGATCAGGTCTGATC
>CAYUPN010000102.1:0-1280 GCA_964446605.1 uncultured Bifidobacteriaceae bacterium
GGTTCACTTCCGTCTGGATGCGGATCGGCGCGTGCGCGTGCCCGCGGCGAGCTGCGTGACGAGCCCGGCCAGCGCGAGCGCCAGCCACACGGCCACCACCCATGCGCGCCCCGGCGCCGGGTCGAGCGGGTACACGACCCACACGCGCGTGCCGGCCGCGGCCGCCTGCGCCGCCTCGTCGCCTGCCAGCGCGAGCACGCCGACGAGCAGCGTCCAGGCGCCGCCGAGCGCGGTGGCCAGGATGATCACATAGCCCTGCAGCAGCATCGCCGCAACGGCCCCGGCAATCGCGAAGGCGATGACGACGAGCACGTGCGGGTCCGATTCGAGGTGCGACCAGATCACCGACGCCGCGGCGGCGCCGAGCCCCGCCCCGATCAGGACGACGCCGAAGAAGTACGCGAGGTTCAGGACGATCGCCCCGGCCAGTCCGCCGAGCACGGCCCACAGCACGAGGTACGCCGTGCTGCCCGATCCGGCGATGGAGGTGGCCACGAGCGCGCCGACCAGGAACCCGAAGAGCCCCAGGACGAAGCGGAAGAAGCGGTAGCCCGCGAAGCACGTGACGGCCCCGCCGGCGGCCAACACCAGCGCGGCGGGAATCTGGAGCGTCGCGGGAATCATCGTGCGGGCGGCTCAGACGTCGCGGCGGCCCAGCATCGCCTTCGACATCGTGATCTCGTCGGCGTACTCGATGTCGCTGCCGACCGGGATGCCGGTCGCGATGCGGGTCACGCGCACGCCGAGCGGCTTCAGCAGGCGCGCCAGGTAGAGCGCGGTGGCCTCCCCCTCGACGTTCGGATTGGTCGCGAGCACGACTTCGCGCACGCTGCCGTCGCCCACGCGCGTCAGCAGCTCCCGGATCTTCAGGTCGTCGGGGCCGATGCCGGAGAGCGGCGACAGCGCGCCCATCAGCACGTGGTAGACCCCGCGGAACTCGCGTGTCTTCTCGATCGCCGAGACGTTCTGCGGCTCCTCGACGACGCAGATCACCGTGCGGTCGCGGGTCTCGTCGGTGCAGAAGGCGCACGGGTCGGTGTCGGTGATGTTGCTGCAGACGGAGCAGTACGTCACGCGCTCCTTGACGTCGCGCACGGCGTCGCACAGGCGGTCCGCCTCCTCGCGCGGCGTGCGCAGGATGTGGAACGCGAGTCGCTGGGCGCTCTTGGCGCCGATGCCGGGCAGGCGCTGGAGCTGCTCGATGAGGCGGGCGAGCGGTTCGGGATGTGTCACGGAGTTGCTGGACGCGCGGAGGCGGCCGGAGCCGCCCAATCCTTCTG
>CAYUPN010000102.1:1380-4916 GCA_964446605.1 uncultured Bifidobacteriaceae bacterium
CTGGCCCCTGAATGGCCGGACTGAAGTCCGGCCCTACGAGTCCGGCCCTACATGCCGGGAATCCGGAGCCCTCCCATCATGCCGCCGACGGTCTTCTGCATCTCCTCGTCGACCCGGCGGTGGGCGTCGTTGATGGCGGCCACGATCAGATCCTGCAGCATCTCGACATCGTCCTTCGAGACGACCTCGGGGTCGATGCGGATCGACTGCAGGTTTTTCTGGCCGTCGACGACGACGGTGACCATGCCGCCGCCGGCGGTGGCCTCGACGCGCATCTCCTGGGACTGCCGCTGCAGCTGCTCCTGGAGCTTCTGCGCCTGCTTCATCATCTGGCGGATATCCATTACTTGATCTCCTCGACCTCGCGGATCTCCGCGGGGAAGACGTCGAGCATCGCCTGCACGCCGCCGTCGGCGAGCGCGCGGGCCCTGAGGTCGCCGTCCGGCGGCGGCGGGGACTGCGGCGCCACGGCCGCGAGGTCGACGGCCGCCACCGCCTTCGGCGCGTCCGGATCGGCAGTGCCGGCCGCGCGGGCGGTGCCGACGGGGACCCGATGGCCGGCGACCGATTCGGCGATCGACTCGATCCAGGCGCGGCGATTCTCGACCTGCTGGCGCATCGGCTCGTGCAGCGGCCCGAACGCGAACACGATCCGCTCGTTCTCGATCTCGATCTTCTGCGCCTGCGCGACGTACAGCGAGAAGAACGTCCGGTTCACCCGCTGCAGCTCGGCCAGGAACCGGTTCTTGAAGTCCGACGGCAGCGGGCCCGCCGGCTCGGCGGGCGCGACGGGCGCGGCCACGGCGACCGCCGGGCGGACGGCGGCGGGCGCGCTCTGCCGCGCAGACCCGGACTCCGGGCGCGATGACGGCCCGGGACGCGGCGGCGCGGGGCGCTGCGGGGCCGGCGGGCGCGGCGCGAACGACGGCCGGCCGGCCGGCGGGGCGGGACGCGCGGGCGCGGATGGACCCGGGCGTCCTCCCGACGGCGGCGGCAGCCCGCCGCGATCGAGCTGCGCGATCAGATCCGTGAGCGGCACGAGCTTGCGCAGGTGGATCCACTTGAGCAGCGCCATCTCGAGCGCGTACTGCGGCTGCGAGGCGCTCTTGACGTCAGCTTCCGCCTTCGCCAGCAGATCGAACGAGCGCAGCAGGTCCTCGCGCGAGTAGCGCGCGGTCAGCTCCTGCAGGCGCGCGCGATCCGACTCGAGGACCACGTCGGGGTCGTCGACGCGCGAGGGGTCGATGGAGACCAGCGTCATCGCGCGCACGAGCCCGGAGAGCTCGCGGCACAGGATGCGCAGGTCGTAGCCGGCCTCGACGGCACGCGCCGCGAGCGTGAACGCCGCCGCGGCGTCCTCGTCGGCGACCGCCTGCAGCACGTCGAAGAGCAGGTCGCGCCCGACGAGCCCGAGCACCGTGGCGACGTCGGCGGCGCGAACGGTCGTGCCGGCGAACGAGAGCACCTGGTCCAGCGCGCTCTGCGCGTCGCGCATGCTGCCTTCGGCGTACCGCGCCAGCAGCGTCAGCGCCTCGTCGTCGGCGGTGATCCCCTCGGCGTCGGCGATGCGCCGCAGCTGCGCCGCGATGGCGGCGGTCGCGATGGTGCGGAACTCGTAGACCTGCGCGCGCGACTGGATCGTGTCGGGGATCTTGTGCAGCTCCGTCGTGGCCATGATGAAGACCACGTGCGGCGGCGGCTCCTCGACGGACTTCAGCAGCGCGTTGAACGAGTGCGACGAGAGCTGGTGGACCTCGTCGATGATGAAGACCTTGTAGCGGTCGCGGGCGGGGGAGATCGCGAGGTTGCCGATGATCACCTCGCGGACGTTGTCGACGCCGGTGTTGCTGGCTGCGTCGATCTCGAGCACGTCGAGGTCGCGCCCCTGCGCGATCTCGACGCAGGCGTCGCAGCGCCCGCACGGGTCGGGCGTCGGGCCCTCCTGGCAGTTCAGCGCGCGCGCGAGGATGCGCGCGGTCGTCGTCTTGCCGACGCCACGGGCCCCGGCGAACACGAACGCCTGTGCCAGCCGTCCGCTGACGAGCGCGTTGCGCAGCGTCGTCGTGACCGCCTGCTGCCCGACGACGTCCTCGAAGCGCTGCGGGCGCCACTTGCGCGCGATGACTTGGTACGACACCTGATCAGCCAGCGTGGGAAACACCACGGGCCCCACCGCGACCCGGATGACCTGCGGCACAAATCAGGGTCTGCTTAGCGCTGCTGCCTTCCGGCCCTGACGCGGTTCACAGGCTGATCTTGCACAGGGTCCGGGCCGCGGTGCGGCCCGCGTGACAGTCAAGTGTACACCAGCGGTTCGGGCGCCGGCCGGCTCCTCCGCAAGGGCCTCCCGCCGCGGCCGCCGACGGGGTATAAGAGTGTGGCGCGAATGCCCGGGCCGCCAGGCACCGGGGCGGAGGAGAAGCGTTGGCGGAGCTGTCGTTGCGTGCGGACGAGTCGTGCCGGTGGGACTGCGTCTCGCTCGGCGAGGTGATGCTGCGGCTGGATCCGGGTGACGGCCGGATTCACACCACCCGGACGTTCCAGGCCTGGGAGGGGGGCGGCGAGTACAACGTCGCGCGCGGCCTGCGGCGCTGCTTCGGCCTGCGCACCGCGGTGGTCACCGCGCTGGCGGACAACCCGGTCGGACGCCTCGTCGAGGACCTGATGCTGCAGGGGGGCGTCGAGCAGCGGGTCCGCTGGGTGAAGTACGACGGCGTCGGGCGCACCGTCCGGAACGGGCTCAACTTCACCGAGCGCGGCTTCGGCGTCCGCGCGGCGCTCGGCTGCTCCGACCGGGGGCACACGGCCGCGTCGCAGCTCCGGCCCGGCGACATCGACTGGGAGGAGATCTTCGGCACGCTCGGCGCACGCTGGTTCCACACCGGCGGCATCTTCTGCGCGCTCTCCGAGACCACGCCGCTCGTCGCCGAGGAGGCAATGGCCGCCGCCCGGAAGCACGGCACGATCGTCTCCTACGATCTCAACTACCGCGAGTCGCTGTGGAAGGCGATCGGCGGGCAGGCGAAGGCGCGCGAGGTCAACCGCCGTCTCGCCCCGTACGTCGACGTGATGATCGGCAACGAGGAGGACTTCTCCGCCGCCCTCGGCTTCGAGATCGCGGGCGTGGACGAGCACCTGAGCGAGCTCGATCCGGCGAACTTCAAGAAGATGATCGCCGAGGTGGTCCGGACCTATCCGGACATCAAGGTCGTCGGGACGACGCTGCGCAACGCGACGACCGCGTCGATCAACGACTGGGGCGCGATCGCGTGGATGGGCGGGAACTTCCACGCGGCGCCGAACCGCGAGCGCCTGGAGATCTGGGATCGCGTCGGCGGCGGCGACTCGTTCGCGTCCGGCCTGATCTACGGCCTGCTCGCGGGCAAGGGGCCCCAGTACGCCGTCGAGTGCGGCGCCGCCCACGGCGCGCTCGCGATGACGACGCCGGGCGACACCAGCATGGCGTCGCTGGCCGAGGTCGAGCGCGTCATGAAGGGGGGCACGGCGCGCGTCTCACGCTAGCCGGTACGGGTGTC
>CAYUPN010000102.1:5016-13245 GCA_964446605.1 uncultured Bifidobacteriaceae bacterium
CCGGTACGGGTGTCAGACACCCGTACAGTACCGGTGTCAGACACCCGTACGGATTCCATTCACGCTCCGGGCTCCGCTGCCGATTACTGAACGGGGCGAGGCCGGCGTGCAAGCCGGCGCACGGCCGCCCCGGAAAGGGCGGTGGCCGCAGCCCATGTCACTGACGCCGGCGCGGGCGCTCACGAGCGCTCGCATCCTCGTGATCGACGACCAGGAGAGCAACCTCCTGCTCCTCGACCGCGTGCTCCGCCACAAGGGGTTCGCGGCCATCGAGACGCTGGCCGACTCGCGCCGCGCCGTCGAACGGTTCCGCGCGTTCCGCCCGGACCTCGTCTGCCTCGACCTGCGCATGCCGCACGTCTCGGGGCTCGAAGTGCTGGAGACGCTGCAGCCGCACATCACCGGCGCCGACTATGTCCCGATCCTGATCCTCACGGCGGAGACCTCCCCCGACGCACGGCAGAAGGCGCTGTCGATGGGGGCGAAGGACTTCCTGAACAAGCCGTTCGACCGCGTCGAGGCACTCCTGCGCATCCAGAACCTGATCGAAACCCGCATGCTGTACCTGGAGCTCCGCGCGCAGAACGACCGGCTCGATCAGAAGGTGCGCGAGCGGACGCACGAGCTCGAGGAGGCGCAGCAGGAAATTCTCGCGAGGCTCGCGCTCGCATCCGAGTACCGCGACGACGAGACCGGCGAGCACACGCGGCGGGTCGGGCATCTCGCCGCGCTGCTGGCACGCGAGCTGGGGCTCAGCGACGACGAGGTCGAGCTGATCCGGCTGGCCGCGCCGCTGCACGACATCGGCAAGATCGGCATCCCCGACGCGGTGCTGATGAAGGCGGGCCGCCTGACCCACGAGGAGCACACGCTGATGAGGGCGCACACCGACATCGGCGCCCGGCTGCTCTCGGGCAGCCGCTTCCCCCTTCTGCGGCTGGCGCAGGAGATCGCGCGCACGCACCACGAGCGCTGGGATGGATGCGGCTATGTCGGCCTGCGCGGCGCCGAGATCCCGCTCGCCAGCCGCATCGTCTCGGTCGCCGACACGTTCGACGCGCTGACGAACAACCGGCCCTACCGCGCCGCGACGACAATCCACCTGGCGGTCGAGGAGATCCGGCGCGAGTCGGGACAGCAGTTCGATCCCGCTGTCGTCGACGCGCTGGTGCGGGTGCTGGAATCGGAGACGGACTTCAGCCCCGGGGCCGAGTTGCAGATCGGCTCTCCCGAGCCGCGCTGACGCGCGCCGTCAGCTCCACGAGGCCGCGACTCTGCTCGACGCGGTACGACGGCGCCGGCGCGTCGTCCAGGCGATCGCGCACGTCCGCGGGCAGCTCCTGCAGCCGCTCCAGGCAGTGCGCCTGCATCGCGGACACCGGGACCGGGGGCGCGAGCCGGCGTCCGTCGCGCATGACGCGGCGCAGCAGCGGCCGCGCGCCGTCAATCGTCTCCCCCTCCAGCGCCAGCACGTCGTGCGACGCCGAGCTCCCCTCCATGACGCGCCAGACCTGCTTGCGTCCCGGTAACGTCACCTTGCCGGTGCTGCGCTTGAAGACGGGCTCCGGCGCTCCGTCGACCGTCGTCTCGACCAGCTTGTAGACACCGCCGAGCGCGGGAGCATCCGTGACGGCACTGATCGACGTGCCGACGCCGAACGCGTCGATCGGCGCGCCCTCCCCGAGCAGCCGCGCGATCTTGTACTCGTCGAGATCGCCGGACGCCATGATGCGCGTCCCGCGCAGCCCGCCGGCATCCAGCACGGCGCGCACGTCGCGCGCGAGCTGCAGCAGGTCGCCGCTGTCCAGCCGCACCGCCGCCGGCCGCAGTCCTTCGTCGACGATGCGGCGCGCGGCGGCCACGGTATCCCACGTGTCGATGAGCAGCGTCGTCTCGTCCCCGAAGAGCGCCATGAAGCCGCGAAACGACTCGATCTCGTCCGGGAAGCTCATGACCCACGAGTGCGCCATCGTCCCCGACACCGGCAGATCGAATCGGCGGCCGGCCTCGACGCTGGACGTGCCGACGCAGCCGGCGATGCACGCGGCGCGCGCGGCGAGGACGGACGCCTCGAGCCCCGGCGCGCGGCGGCCCCCGAACTCGACGACCGGCCGGCCCGCCGCGGCACGGACGACGCGCGCGGCCTTGCTGGCGACGGACGTCTGCTGCGTGACGATGGCCAGCAGCGCCGTCTCGACGAGCTGCGCCTGCGACGCCGGCGCCGTCACGCGCAGCAGCGGCTCGTTCGGAAAGACCGGCTCCCCTTCCTCGACGGCCCAGACCTCGCCCGTGAACGCGAACCGCGGCAGGAAGTCGTCGAAGAAGGGCGCCGGCACGCGCCCGAGCGCCGGCACGTCGCGCAACCAGGCGATCTCGTCCGCCGTGAACCTGAGCGCCTCCAGGTAGTCGAGCGCCGTGTCGAGTCCCGCCGCGATCAGGTAGCGGCGATGCGGCGGCAGCGTGCGCACGAACAGCTCGAAGGTGCGCGGCCGGTCGTCGCCGAGCGCGTGATATCCGGCCATCATCGAGATCTGGTAGAGGTCCGTGACGAGCGCGGAGGGCATGTGCCACGATAGCACCATGGACGACCGCAGCTCCGCGCTCCTCATCGTCGACGTCCAGAACGACTTCTGTCCCGGCGGCGCCCTGGCGGTGCAAGAAGGCGATCGCGTCGTGCCGGTCCTGAGCCGGCTCGCCGAACGGGCCGGCGCGCTGGGCCTGCCGGTCTACGCGTCGCGTGACTGGCATCCCCCCGAATCGGTGCACTTCAAGAGCGGCGGCGGGCCGTGGCCCGTGCACTGCGTGGCCGGCACGCCGGGCGCACGGCTGCATCCGGATCTGCGGCTGCCTGCGCAGGCGATGATCGTCACGAAGGGCACCTCGGGCGCCGACGACGGGTATTCCGCGTTCGAGGGGACGGTCGCGGGACGGGGGGCGTTCGCGGAGGACCTGCGCGCGCGCGGCGTCACGCACCTCATCGTCGGGGGGCTGGCGACGGACTACTGCGTGCGCGCGAGCGTGCTCGATGCGCGCCGCCTGGGGCTCGACGTCACCGTCGTCTCCGATGCGGTGCGTGCCGTGGACGTCCAGCCGGGCGACGGCGAGCGCGCGCTGAAGGAGATGCAGGAGGCGGGCGCGGAGCTGAAGACGTCGGACGAGATCCTCTGAAATCAGAGGGTCGCAGGGAGGTCGCAGGGCCGAACTTCAGTTCGGCCAAACACCAGCCGCAACGATCAGCCCTTGATCAGCGCGCGCGTCGCGTCGATCACCGCCTGCATGTGATCGAGATACCGCAGCAGCGCCGCGCGGCCGGCGGGCGTCAGCCGGAACTCGGTGCGCGGCGTCCGTCCGTCGAACGACTTCGCGCATGCGACGTAGCCGGCCTCCTCCAGCTTCCGCGCATGCACGCTCAGGTTGCCGTCGGTGGCCTTGAGCAGCCGCTTCAGATCGGTGAACGTCAGCGCCGGCGAGGCGGCCAGCGCGGTGACGATCCCCAGCCGGAGCCGTTCGTGAATCAGACGGTCGAGGTGTTCCGGCGGCGGCAGGACCGGCTGGCCATGCGCGTCGGTCGGCGCGGGCCGCTCGCCCGTGCCCGGCGCGACGGCGCGGCGCAGCCCGGAGGTTCGGGGCATACGCGGCATCGTAGCGCCGCGGGCAGCCTCGCGCAAACGGTCCGCACGGGTCAGATCCGGCAGCTGCGATCGGTGCGGAACAGCAGGACGAGCCCTACGACGAAGAGCGCGGCCAGCACGCCCGCCGCCGCGTGCCGGTGCGCGTAGAGCGTCGCGCCGAACGCGGTCCCCGATGTCAGCAGGAGAAGGGGCCCGAGATGACAGGGGCACGTCAGCATCGCGATCCACGCGCCGACGTGATTGCGGCGGCCGAGCGGCCGCCCCGGCGCGAGCCACGCGCGAAGCCAGGACCTCATGCGTTCCATTGTCGCGCCGGCGCGTGGCCCCGCGCAATCCGCGGCGCCGCTAGTGCACCTTCACCCCTGACGCGTCCGCCCCCTCGGCGCCGCCGACGTCCTTCCACGCGACGGTCTGCGCGCTGAGGCCGGCCGTGCTGCCCCAGATCACCGCCGTGCCGTCGGTATAGCCGATGGCATCGCTGCCCCAGATGACGGCGTCGGCCCAGGTCTGGCTGTCGTCCCAGACCACGTTGCTGCCCCAGATGACGGCGCTCCCCCAGATGACGCCGCTGCCCCAGATGACGCCGTTGCCCCAGGCCATCTCGTGGAAGGCCGTGCTGCTGCCCCAGATGACCCCGCTGCCCCAGATGACGGCCTGCCCCCACGCGTGCGACCGGCCGCCGAACACGGTCCACGGAGACGGCGACGTGGTGAGCCAGTACGCACCCCGTGGCGCCGATGTGTCGATCGCCTGCGCGAGGGTCACCGCGCCGAGGGTGTTCAGCGCGCCGGCCCCCTTGCGCAGCGGGTCGTACTCGAGGCCGAGATCGTCATGGATGCCGATCGCCGTGTACTGGAGCGCCGCCTTGACCGCGTTCGGCGTCAGCCGCGGGCGCCCGGGGTTCGCCGCCGCGTGCGCGTCGAGCAGCAGCGCGATCGAGCCGCTCGCGACGGCGGCCGCCATGCTGGTTCCGCTCAGGCGGATGTAGTCGGGGTCGTCCGCACGCAGCTGCGGGTACGCCTGGTAGATCGCGCCGGAGCGGGCCGCCGCGGCGACGATGTTGTGCCCCGGCGCGACCACGTCCGGCTTCACGATGCCGTCGTACCACGTCGGCCCGGCGGAGCTGTAGTCGGGAATGCGATCGTCGCGGCGCGCCACGGTGTCCAGCGTCTTCGCCGCACCGACCGTGATGGCCGACGGCGCGTTCCCCGGCGACGTGATGCCGGCGTACCCGCGCCGGCCCGTCGCCGGATTCACCCCCATGTTGCCGGCCGACACGACGACGATCAGCCCGGCGCGCGAGGCGCGCTCCACCGCCTGCACCAGCGGATCGGCCGCGGCCGGCTGTGCGACGGGATGGCCGAGCGACAGGTTGACGATCGAGATGCCGAGACGATCGCGCTGCTCGATCGCGAAGTCGATCGCGCGGATCACGTCGCTGGTGTAGCCCGCGCCGTTGCGGTCGAGCACTTTCAGCACGATGAGCCGCGCGTCCGGGGCGAGTCCGCGATACTGGCGGCGGTACGACAGGTCTCCCGATCCCGCGATCGTCCCGGCCACGTGCGTCCCGTGCCCGTAATCGTCGTAGGGCCGCGTCGCGACGATGCCGCCGCCGGTGAAGTCGTAGAAGGCCGTGACGCGACCGCGGAACTCGTCCGACATCTCGAGCCCGGAGTCGATCACGGCGACGCCGACGCCCTGCCCGCTCGCGCCGAGCTGGTCCGTCCCGAGCGTCGACCGCAGCACCCACGGATACGTCGCCGGGCCGGACGTGTCGCCGCTGCCGGGCAGCACCACTTCGCCGACCACGCGCACCAGTTTCGTCACCGTGTTGGCCAGCACGCCCGTGAGCGAACCCAGCAGGCCGGTCGGCCGCACGATGGCGTCCTCGGAGATCGAGAGCACCGCGTCGCTGTCCGCCAGCGCCGCCAGATCGCCTCCGTGCACGATGGCGGTCACGGCCTCGATCGACCGGTGCTCCGAGACGACGCGATCGCCGTGGGCCCCCAGGCTCTGCGCGATGCGTGCGCGCGAGCCGGGGCGCACGCGGACGATGACCCGCCGCGGCGTCGCGTCCCGGCGCTCGACGGCATCGCGCAGCACGCGATCGAGGCGGTCCAGACGCGGCGCGCGCAACGGCGACGCCTGTGTGGCCGGGAATCCGAGAAGTGCGACCGTCACGAGGGCGGACGCCAGGCAGAGCGCGCGACGGAGCATGGCAGGCATCGTCAAGGGCCGCGGTCGAGAAGACACGACGGCACCTTCCCTCTGGCAACTTCGACGCCAGCACCGCGGACGCACCGCTCACGCGCCTCGATCTCCATGTCGTGCAACGAATTCCCGCTGTGACCACGCACCGACCTCGGAGGCGTGTCCAGGGAGCGCATGCTCCGGAACGGAACGCGCGGCGTGCGCGTCAGCAGGACGACCCGGCGAAAAGGCGGGCTGTTCGGCCGTCAGGACGTATGTGTTCCGTCACGGGCCGCCGTGTGCCGGTTCAGGACACCCTGCGGCGCGAGAGCCGTGCGGATTCGCGCACCGCGGCGCCCATCGAGGCTGCAATCGCGCCGGCAGCTGCGTCCAGCAGGGAACGGTGCGCCTCGCCGAACGCATCGGCCTCCCGCGCGTAGAGGGCCAGGACACCGATGGCCGGCCCGTCTCCATCGATGATCGGCACGGCAACCGCGCTCCGGAGACTCGAGGTCTCCCGCGCCGCCTCGAGGAGATCGAGCCTGGCGTCGGAGTTGAGCACGCTCTGACCCGTGGCGGCCACCCACCCGCTCAGCCGCTCGCCGACAGGGATGTCATCGCCGGCCTCGAGCCCGGGATCGAAGGCACCGCCGGTCGCCAGTGGAGACAACACGCCTTGCTCCTCGTCCACCGCGTAGACGACGAGCGCCGCGGGCGGCAGCCAGGCCTGCACGAAGCTCCACACAGCGGCGGCAAGCTGCGGGCCGCCCGTTCGCGCGACCGCGGCGCCCAGCCGCGAGAACGCCGCCAGCAGCCGTGCGTCCGGGACGGCGCCCGGCCGTTGTTCGTGGTGCGGCCCGGCGCCCGGCGACTCCTCGCGCTCCTGCGGAACGGCCGCCGGCGCGGGCTGCGATGGCTCGACGCTCCGCTCGGCAGTGTGCAGCGCGAAGAAGGCGTCCACCACGCGCGGGTCGTACATCGACTCCTTGCGGCTCGCCAGAATCGCCAGCGCCTCCTCGTCGCGCAGGCGCGGGCGGTAGGGGCGATCCGAGGTCAGCGCGTCGAAGCAGTCGACGACGGCGAGGATGCGCGCGCCGATCGGGATCGCGTCGCCGGCGAGACCGTCCGGATAGCCGGTGCCGTTCCAGTTCTCGTGATGGTGGCGGACGATCGGCACGACCGGATAGGGGAAGTCGATCACCGAGAGGATCTCGGCGCCGATCGGCGCATGCCGCTTCATGACCTCGTACTCCGCGGCCGTGAGGCGTCCCGGCTTGTTCAGGATGTGCTCCGGAATGGCGAGCTTGCCGATGTCGTGCAGCAGCGCCGCCGCCTTGATCGCCTGCAGCTCCGCCTCGCCGTCGACGCCGAGCGCGCGCGCGAGCTCGAGCGCGCGGGTCTGCACGCGGCGGACGTGGTCGTGCGTCACCTGGTCCTTCGCGTCCACCGCCTGCGCCAGCGCTTCGATCGCCGCGACGTACACGCGGTTCAACTTGCCGAGATGGCCGATCTGATCCTCCGCCCGGCCCACGGCATGGCGGAACGCCATGTAGAGGATGACGGGCAGCGGCACGAACAGCAGCACGACGTCCAGCGTGTGCACGCGGCCGAGCAGCATCAGCAGCATGCCGCCGAACGCCCCGCCGAGATGGTTCACCCAGAGACCCGAGAAGTGGCGGCGCCACACGTCGGCGATGCCCGTCCGCCCGTCCAGCGCGACCGCGGTGGCGACGAGACCGGTGTTCAACCCGTACGCGACGCCCGCGAAGACGCCGAGTGCACCGAGCAGGCGGATGGCCGTGAGCGGCCCGTCCACGTGCCCGGGGTCGTCGGCGAGCGCGGCGAAGGCGTGGGCGGCGGCGAAGTTGGCGAGCGCGGGGGCCGAGACGTTGAACGCGAGACGGGCCACCGATCGCCGGGTCACCGCCATGCGCAGGGAGAGCACCAGTCCGTCGAGGCCCGCCGTCAGCGCGCCGGCCGCCGGTCCGAACAGCATCGCGGACGCGACCGTGAACAGGTCGGAGATCGAGAAGCTGATCGGCATCCCCGGGATGCGCAGCGTGGCCCACCCGCTCGCCCCCGCCAGCGCGAGCAGCAGCAGCCAGCCGTACTCGATCGGCGCTCCCGCGATCGAGACGATCGAATGCGTGACGACCAGCACGCCGGCGGCGCTGATCGCGGCGCTGTACACCGCGGCCGCGCGCGACGGTCGCGGCGGGGATGGGGTCGACGGCGTGCCGGCGTGCGGCTGCTCGGGATTGCTCACGGTGGCAGGGATGCGCATGCGGCGCGCACTCGAACTATCGGTACGGCGGGAGGAGGGCGTTAACGAAGCACCCGCCGAGCGCGCAGCGCGAAGGCGGGACCTGATCAGACCTGATCAGACCTGATCAGACCTGATCAGACC
>CAYUPN010000103.1:0-13191 GCA_964446605.1 uncultured Bifidobacteriaceae bacterium
CGTACGCGGGCTGCGGCGGATCAGGTCTGATCAGGTCTCGTCGGGCCGACCTGACGGTCGGCCCGCCTGGCACCTCAGACCGCGACGCTCGACTCCACGAGCGCCCGCAATGACTCAGTGTACGGCGGGCGCGCGATGCCGCGCTCGGTGACGATGCCGGCAATGAGCTGGTGCGGGGTGACGTCGAAGGCGGGGTTGAAGACCTGCGCCCCCTCCGGCGCCAGCCGCACGGACTTCACGTGCGTGACCTCGCGGGCGTCGCGCTCCTCGATGGGGATGCCGCGGCCATCCGGTGTCCCGAGGTCGACGGTGGAAATCGGCGCAGCCACGTAGAACGGGACGCGGTGCTCGCGCGCGACGAGCGCGACGGTGTACGTGCCGATCTTGTTCGCGGTGTCCCCGTTGGCCGCGATGCGATCCGCGCCGACGACGACGAGGTCGACGCGGCCGTCCCGCATGAGGGGCGCCGCCATGCTCTCGGTGATGACCGTCGTCTCGATCCCGTCGCGAACGAGCTCCCACGCGGTGAGCCGCGCCCCCTGGAGGAACGGCCGGGTCTCGTCGGCGAAGACGGCGACGCGCTTGCCGGCATCGACGGCGCCGCGGATGACGCCGAGCGCCGTGCCGTAGCCGGCCGTCGCCAGCGCGCCTGCGTTGCAGTGCGTGAGCACGCGTGCGCCGTCGGGCACGACCTCCGCGCCGTGCGCGCCGATGGCGCGGCAGCTGGCGACGTCCTCGTCGTGAATGGCCTGCGCCTCGGACGTGAGCCGGGCCTTCAGCTGCTCCACGGACTCGCCGGCGCCGACGCCGGCCGCGAACGTGCGCTTCATCCGGTCGATGGCCCAGAACAGGTTGACCGCCGTGGGCCGCGTCGCCGCCATGAGCTCGCAGAGCTTGTAGAACTCGGCCGCCAGCTTCTGCGTGCCCGTCGCCTTGCTGGCGTTCACGCCGAGCGCGAGCCCCATGCCGGCGGCGACGCCGATGGCCGGCGCGCCGCGAATGACCATCGTGCGGATCGCCTTGGCGACCTCGGCCGCCGTCCGGCACTCGACGTAGATCTCCTCGGCCGGCAGCTTGCGCTGGTCGACCATCACGACGGCGTCGCCACGCCATTCGATCGTCGGAAGCATATGCCGTCGATTCTAACCTTTCGGGCACGGACGCCAGGACGGCCGGCCTTCCTGAATTGCCGGCCTGAAGGCCGGCCCTCCCGGTGTCCTACAGCAGCCGCGCATCGAACGGCAGCGGCAGCAGGTCGGCGAGACGGTACGTGGCGGTCACACGTCGCAGGTTGGCGAGGACCACCTCGAGGTCGCCGCCGAACTCCCACAGGATCTGGCGGCACGCGCCGCACGGCGGCGTCGGCGCCGCGGTGTCCGCGACGACGGCGATGCGGCGGAAGCGGCGGTGTCCGGCCGCCAGCGCGCTGAACATCGCCACACGCTCGGCGCAGAGGGTCAGGCCGTAGCTGGCGTTCTCGATGTTGCAGCCCGCAACGATCTCCCCGCCGGCGGTCTCCAGCGCCGCGCCGACCCGGAAGCCGGAGAACGGCGCGATGGCGCGGCGGCGCGCCGCGCGCGCGGCCCGCACCAGCGGATCAGAGCCGGCCAAGGATCGCCTCCACCAGCGTCATGAACTGGCCGCTGACGCGGTGCGCCACCGCCATCACCTCGTCGTGATCGAGCGGCTCCGGCAGCACGCCGGCGGCGGGATTGGTGATGCACGAGATCCCCAGCACGTCCAGACCCATGTGGCGCGCGGCGATCGCCTCGGGCACGGTGGACATGCCCACGGCGTCGGCGCCGATGATGCGCAGGAACCGGATCTCGGCCGGCGTCTCGTAGCTCGGACCGTGCAGCCCGACGTACACGCCGTGCCGGACGGGAATCCCCTCCGCCGCGCCCGCCTCGTCGGCGACCGCGCGGAGCCGGCGCGAATAGACCTCCGTCATGTCGGGGAACCGCGGGCCGAACCGTTCGTCGTTCGGCCCGACGAGCGGGTTGCTGCCCATCAGGTTGATGTGATCGTCGATCACCATCAACGTGCCCGGCTCGAAGGTCGTGTTGATGCCGCCTGCGGCGTTGGTCAGGATGAGCGTCCTGACACCAAGGCGTCCCAGCACGCGGACGCCGAACGTCACGGTCCGGAGCGGATGGCCTTCGTAGAAGTGCGAGCGCCCGGAGAGCACCGCGACCCGCCGCCCGGCCAGCGTGCCCCCGATGAACGTGCCCGCGTGGCCCACCACGGCCGAGGCCGGCCAGTGCGGGATCCGGCTGTACGGCAGACGCACGGCCGCCTCCACGCGGCCCGCCAGCGCGCCGAGGCCGGAGCCGAGCACGACGGCGACGTCGGCCGGCGGCGCCTCCGCCCGGAGAAACGCCGCCGCCTGCTCCACCTGCTCGACGTAGCCGGTCATCGTCACAGCAGGATGGACGCAATCGACGCGTTGATCAACGTCGCGAGAAAGCCGCCGAGCAGCGCCCGGGTGCTGAGCCGCGCCAGATCGCTGCGCCGCGTCGGCGCCATCGCGCCGAGCCCGCCGAGCAGGATGCCGACGGACCCGAAGTTCGCGAAGCCGTTCAGCGCATACGTCGCGAGCACGAACGAGCGGTCCGACAGCGTCGTCCGGTACTCGGAGGTCAGCTTGATGAACGAGACGAACTCGTTCGTCACGAGCTTCGTGCCCAGCAGGTCGGCGACCGGGCCGACGTCGGGCCCGGGCACGCCCATGAGGATCGCGACCGGCGCGAACAGCACCGCGAAAACGCGCGCCAGCGTCAGCCCCGGCGAGAGCAGGCCGAGCAGGTAGTCGAACAGCGCGATGAACGCCAGGAACGCGATGAGCATCGCCGCGATGTTCAGCGCCAGCATCAGCCCGTCGCCCGCGCCGGCGGCGGCGGCATCGATCACGTTGACGTGCTGCCGCTCGACGATCGTCCGCACGCGGCCGCGCGTTTCGGGCACCTCCGTCTCCGGCATCAGGATCTTCGCGAGATACAGTCCGCACGGCGCGGCCATCACGCTGCCGGTCAGGATCGCCACGGGGTCGGCGCCGAGGCTGATGTAGACCGCCATGACCGCGCCCGAGATCGTCGACATCCCGACGGCCATCATCGCCAGCAGCTCGGACTGCGTCATGCGCGGGACGTACGGCTTGACGATGATCGGCGCCTCGGTCTGCCCCATGAAGACGTTCGCGGCCGCCGCCAGCGTCTCCGCGCCGCTCGTCCGCATCAGGTGCACCATCGCGCGTGCCATCAGCCGGACGACGAACTGGAGCACGCCGAAGTAGTACAGGACCGTGAAGAAGGACGAGATGAAGATGATCGTCGGCAGCGCCGTGAACGCGAACACGAACCCGTTCGGCAGTACCCGCCCGAGGACGTCCTGTCGCGCGAGATCGCCGAACACGAACTGCGAGCCGGCGTTGGTGAACTCGAGGAAGCGCTTCGCGAGCCCGGCGGCCGCGCTGAACAGCTCGTACCCCGGGCGCATGCCGCCGATCTCCAGCTTCAGGATGGCCAGCGCGAGCCCCGCCTGCAGCCCGATGCCCCACCCGATCACGCGCAGGTCGACGGCGCGCAGGTTCGTGGAGCAGGCGCCGGCGATCAGGATGAACGCCACCACGCCGAAGGCGGCCTGAACGCGGCCGCCGATGGCGCCCTGAAGCAGCCAGGCCAGCAGGGCCAGCCCGGCGGCGCCGCCGGCGCAGGCGAGGCGGAGCAGCCGGTCGTCGGCAGGCGGCGCAGGCACCGGGTTCGCGGTCATGGGCGGCATCAGCGCAGGACGTCGTGCACGAGCGGCCCGAGCGCCGGCGGGTCGTCGCCGATGGCGATCGCCTCATCGAGCAGCCGTTCCGCGTGATCCGCGGTCCGCCCCGCCCCGACGAGCAGGTCGGCGACCGGGTCGCCCGCGCGCACCATCGCTCCGGGTGTTACGTGGAGCACGATTCCTGCGCCGTAGTCGATCGCGGTGTCGAGGCGCTCGCGACCCGCCCCCAGCGACATCGCCGCCCGCCCGACCCGGCGAGCGTCGATGGCGGTGACGACGCCGCTGCGCCGCGCGGATGCTGTCCGGCGCGACGAAGGCGCCGGCAGGCGGGACGGATCATCGATGGCGGCGGGGTCGCCACCCTGATGAGCGACGACGGCGCGAAACCGCTCGAGCGCGGCGCCGCTGTCGAGCGCGGCTTCCACGCGTCTGCGGGCCGCCGCATCGTCCGGCTCGACGCCGGCAACGGCGACCATGTGGGCGGCCAGCGTCAGGGCAAGCGTCCTGACGTCCTCCGGCCCCTGCCCCTTCAGCGTCTCGATGCTCTCGGCGACCTCGACGGCGTTGCCGACTGCGCGGCCGAGCGGGGCATCCATCGCCGTCAGCACCGCACGGGTCGGCAGCCCGACCTGCCGTCCGATGGCGACCATCAGCGCGGCCAGCCGGCGGGCGTCCGCCGGATCCTGCATCAGCGCGCCGCGTCCGACCTTGACGTCCAGCACCAGCGCGTCGGTGCCCTCCGCGATCTTCTTGCTCATGATGGAGGAGGCAATCAGGGGCAGGCTCTCGACGGTGCCGGTGACGTCGCGCAGAGCATACAGCTTCTTGTCGGCGGGGGCGAGGTCCGCGCTCTGTCCGACGAACGCGCAGCCGTGCGCGTCGACCACCGCCAGCAGCTCCTCGCGCCCGAGCGCCGTCCGGAAGCCGGGGATCGATTCGAGCTTGTCGATCGTGCCTCCCGTGTGCCCGAGCGCGCGCCCGGAGCTCTTGGGCACGATGACGCCGCACGCCGCGGCCAGCGGCACGACGACGAGCGTCAGCTTGTCGCCGACGCCACCGGTGCTGTGCTTGCCGACCTTCACGCCGGGGACCGCGGACCAGTCCGCGCGCCCCCCCGATCGCGCCATCGCATCGGTCAGCCAGCCGGTTTCCTCGTCGTCCAGCCCGCGCCAGACGATCGCCATCAGCAGCGCGGCGATCTGGTAGTCGGGGATGCTGCCGGCGACGACTCCCGCCACGACCGCGTCGATTTCCTCGCGCGACAGCCGTCCGCCTTCCCGCTTGCGGACGATCAGGTCCACCATGCGCATCGGCCGGAGTATACCGGCCCTCCCGCCGTGTGCTGCGCCGGGGCTGGGGCCGATATCTTCTGCGAGGCATCGCACCCGCGCCGCCGCGCCATTGCACGGACCGGCCGCGAATCTCACGCGATCGCACACGCCTGCATCGATGACCGCGCATCCGGTGCCCGACCCGCTCGCGCCCGAGGCCGCAACGCGGCTCACGGAATTCGCGCGCGCGTGCAAGGCGGCAGCCCGGGCGGTCACCCTCTATCCCGACGGGCATCCCGCCATCGTCGGCGCGCTCGCGCGGCTGGTCGACGTGGCCGGACGCGCGGCAGCGGGCGGTCCGCTGGCGATTGGCGTCCTGCCCGAAGGGCTGCATCTCGACGGGCGGGTCCCGCAGCGTCCGGACGCCGCCATCGGCGAGCTCGCGGCGCTGCTGCACGGCCACCTGATCGGCGAGCTGCGCATCATCGGCGCGGCCGATCCCCAGGCCTGGCGCACCTTCCTCCTGCTGCTCGCGCGTCCACCCGAGGAGGTCCTGGCCGAAGGGGGCATCAGCCGGCTCTGGACGGCAACGGGCGGCACGCATCTCCAGATCCGCGAGATCGACTACGCCGAGGTCCTGCGCGAACGCGAGAGCGGCTCGGAGGCCACCTGGGATCGGATCATCGCGAGCTGCCTGGCAGGGGACGCCACGGACCTGGACGAGGAAACGCTCCGCGCCCTGCTCGAGATTGCCGGCAACGGGGCGCGCCTCTCGGATCTGACCCGGCGTCTGGACGAGCAGGCAGGCGCCGCCGGACCCGGGGCCAGCGCGCGAGCGCTCATCCTGCTCCTGCGCCACATCGCCCGCGCGGCGGCCAGCGCCGGGCCCGAGATGCTCGAGCAGGTGCTGCAGAACGCCGCGCGCGCCGCCGGCCAGCTGTCGCCCGAGGTGATGCTGGACCTGATCACCGAGCGGTATCAGTCGTCGCCGGGGTCGGACCCGGACGTGGTCGGCCAGGTGGTCGACCGCATGAGCGACGCGACCATTGCGACCTTTGTCGCCACGTCCGTCATCACCGAACGCGGCGCCACGGCCCGCCTCGCGCAGGCCCTCCAGGCGCTGGTACCGGACGAGAGCCGGCGGGAGTCGCTGATCCGCCTCGCCCACGCGGAGCTGGCGCAGACGCCGTTCGGTCGGGAGACCCGCTTCGAGGAGCTCTGGCAGCGGGCGTCGGAGATGCTGCTCTCGTACCGCGACGAGAACTATGTCTCGACCGACTACGCCCGCGAGCTGTCGAGCGCCCGCACGCAGGCGCTCGAGGTCGAGCAGCTCGCGGAGGACCCGCCGGAGCGGGTGGCCGCGTGGCTGGCCACGGTCTCGGACGCGGAGCTCCGCCGGCTCGATCTCGCGCTGCTCCTCGATCTGCTCCGGCTCGAACAGGACGACGGACGGTGGGGCTCGCTCATGAGCCCGGTGCTGGCGCACCTGGACGATCTCGTGCTGCTCGGGGACTTCGAGTCCGCGGCCCGGCTCACCCAGGCGCTGGCGGCCGAGGCCGCCGGAACGGGAACGCCGGCCCGCCGCACGGCCGCCGCCGCAGCGCTCGACCGCCTGGCCTCTCCGGAAGTCGTCGGGCACGTGGTCTCGCACCTGCGCACGATCGACGAAACCGGCTCCGGGCACATCCGCAGCTTCTGTCACGCCGTCGGGGCGCCGGCCATCCTCCCGCTCGCCGAAGCGCTTGCCGCCGAGGAGCGCGGACGCGGCGTGCGCCGTCTCACGGACATCCTGGTCGGATTCGGGAGCGGCGGGCGCGATGCGGTCGAGCAGCTCAAGAGCTCGCCCAATCCCGCGGTGCGCCGCACGGCCATCTACCTGCTGCGCGCGTTCGGCGGCAACGAGGCTCTGCCGGAGCTGGCGCCGCTGCTGGACGACGCGGACCCGAACGTGCAGCGCGAGGCGATCCGGGCCATCGCGACGATCGGCACGGTCGAAGCCTATGCGCTCCTCGAGCGCGGGCTGACGTCGGGTTCGCCCCGCGCGCGCGAGGCCGTCCTCTCGGCGCTCGGCACGCTTCGCGACGAGCGGGCCGTTCCGCTCTTCCTGCACATCGTCGGGCGCCGCGAGTACCGGCGGACCGCGCGCGGCGCCTACGAAACGGCACTCGACGGACTCGGCGCGATTGGCGGCGACGACGCGGTGCGGGGGCTCGGACAGGCGCTGCACCAGGGCGAGTGGTGGGCGCCGCGGCGGACGGCGGCGCTGCGGTCGGCTGCGGCGGCGGCGCTGCGGCACGTGGGCACGCCCGAAGCGCTGGCCGTGCTGCGGGAGGCGGCCGAGACGGGATCCCGCGGCGTCCGTGCGGCCGCGCGTGAGCAGCTCGCCCGCCCTGCCGTGACCCGCCGAACGGCGGTGCAGGAGGCGGAATGATCGACCACAACCGGCGCGTCCGCCTGGCCGACGAGCTCCTGCGACGGTTCGCCTCGGCGTTGCGGGGCGCCCAGCTGTACGCGCCCGGCCACCCGCTGGTCGCGCGCAACATCGGTGCGTTCGCCGAGACGCTCGCGCTCGTGACCGGCCAGCAGCGCACCCTCACGCTCGGCGTGGTCGAATCGGAGTTCGTCGTCGGCGACGTCCCGCTGCCGCGCAGCAGCGGGACGATGGGCGACCTGCTGAAGCGGCTCCGCCGCCTCGGCATCGAGCGGATCGTCGTCGACCGGGCCGTGACGCGCGAGGAGATCGACACGCTGATTCTCGCGTTCGCCAACGCCGACGGCACCGAGCTCGACCTGCCGCCGCTGGCGCACGTGCAGGTCGGACGGATTCAGGTCGAGCAGCGCATCGAGTCGGCGCTGGCCGACATGTCCGCCATCCGCACCAACTATCGCGAGGCGGTGACGATCGCCGAGCGCCTCTGGGAACAGGCCGGCATCGAAGGACGGCCCGACCCGCAGCAGGCGCGCGAGATGGTGGACACGCTGGCGCAGGCCGTCGCGCAGAACCGCACGGCGCTGGTGGCGCTCACCGCCCTGAAGAACTACGACAACTACACGTTCACCCACATGGTGAACGTCTCGATTCTGACCATGGCACAGGCGCGGACCCTCGGCATCGACGGCGCGCTGCTGCGCGAGTTCGGCCTCGCGGGCCTGATGCACGACATCGGCAAGGTCCGCACCCCGCCGGAGATCCTCAACAAGCCCGAGCGTCTGACCGACGAGGAGTTCGCGATCATGGCGCGCCACGTCATCGACGGCGCCGAGATTCTGCGGTCCACGCCGGAGATGCCCGCCATCGCGCCCGTGGTCGCGTTCGAGCACCACCTCCGCCGTGACGGGTCGGGCTACCCCGCCGGCGTCCGTCGTGACACACTGTGCCTGGCGACGACGCTGTGCTCGATCTCGGACGTCTACGACGCGATGCGGTCGCAGCGTGCGTATCAGCAGGCGTTTCCGTCGGATCGGATACGCGCGGTCCTCGAGCGCAACGACGGCGCGCAGTTCGACCAGCACCTCGTCCGGCGCTTCGTGCAGCTGATCGGCATCTACCCGCCGGGGACGCTGGTCCGCGTGGACACGGGCGAGATGGCGGTGGTCCTGAAAGTGTATGCGCCCGATCCGTATCGGCCGAAGGTCCGGGTCGTCGCCGACGGGCAGGGCCAGCGGCTCGAGAGGCCGTACGATGTCAATCTGTGGGACAGCACGCCCGGCACGGAATGGCCGTCCTCGGTAACGGCGCCGCTCGACCCGGCCGAGCACGCCATCGATCCGCTCGACTGCCTCTAGCCCTGACACCGCCGCTCCTCATCCTCACCGCGGCCATCGTCCTGCTGGGTCTGCCCGATCTCCGCGCCCAGCGTTCCGTTCCGCAATCCCCCGATGCGTTCTTCGGCTTCCGCATGGGCGAGGAGCGCCGGCTCGCCACGTGGGATGCCATGGTCGAGTACCTGCGGTATCTCGACGAGGCGAGCCCCCGGCTGCTCGTGCAGGAGGCGGGTCGTACGACCGGAGGCCGCCCCTATCTGGTCGTGATCGTCAGCGAGCCGGCGACCCTCGCGGATCTCGATCGCGTCCGCGCGACACAGCGCCGCCTGGCGGATCCGCGACAGACCTCCCGCGACGAGGCCGGGCGCCTCGCCCGCGAGGGCACGGGCGTCGTGCTCGTCGGCGCCGGCATTCACAGCACGGAGACCGGCAGCTCACAGATGATGAACGAGCTGCTCTGGCGGCTGGCGACGGACGACTCCCCGGAGACCGCCCGGCTGCTGCGCGAGCTCGTCATGCTGTTCGTGCCATCGCAGAACCCGGACGGGCTGCAGCTCATGGCCGAGTGGCAGGCGCAGACCGCGGACACGCCGTTCCCCGACGCACCACTGCCCGAGCTCTATCACCCGTACGCCGGACACGACCTGAATCGCGACGCGTTCATGCAGACCCAGGTCGAGACGCAGATCCTTGCGCGTCTGCTGTACCACGACTGGCTGCCCGAGGTGTATCTGGATCTCCACCAGATGGGCCCGGCACGGGCGCGCATGTTCGTGCCGCCGTACCGCAGCCCCGCCAACCCCAACATCGATCCGCTGATCTGGACGCAAGCGAACATCCTGGGCCAGACGATGGCGTCGCGATTGTTGAACGAGGGAAAGCCGGGCGTGCTCTGGGGCGAGATCTACACCGGCTACTGGCAGGGGGCGAACAGCACGACGACCTGGTGGCACAACATCGTCGGCCTGCTGAGCGAGGTCGCCAGCGCCCGGCCCGCGGCGTCGCTCGTGCAGGACATCGCGCCTCCCGCACCCGGCGCGCTGACGCTGCCAACCGAACCGCACGGCGGCCAGGCGCAGCTGCCACCGCCTCCGGACACGCAATACCGCATCAACTACCCGGATCCGTGGCTCGGCGGCGAGTGGACACCGCGCGACGTCGTCGAGTACCACCTGCTCGGCACCCTGGGACTGCTCGAGGGGGTGGCCAACAACCGCGCCACGCTGAAGCGCAACTTCTACCGCATGCACGAGCGCACGATCGCGCGCTTCGCGCAGGGCTCGCCGGCCACCCTCGTCGTCCCGGCGCGCCAGCACGATCCAGGCGCGGCCGACGAGCTGGTGCGCGTGCTGCGCGCGGGCGGCGCCGAGGTCCATCGGGCCTCCGAGCCGTTCCACACCGGCGCGCACCGCGTAGACAGCGGCGACATCGTCGTGACCCTCGCGCAACCGTTCGGACGCTGGATCAAGGACCTGCTCGAACCGCAGCGCTATCCCGATCCGGCAGAGTCGCCGCGTCCGCTTCTTCCCTCGGAGCGGCCGTACGACGTCACGGCCTGGTCGCTCGGGATGCAGCTGGGCGTGGACGTCAGGTTCGTGGACGAGCCGCTGGCCGGCGCGCGTCTCGAACGTCTCGAGGCCGATCCGATCCGGCACGGGCGCCTCACCGGAAGCGGACGCGTGTTCGCCTTCCGGCGGGAGATGAACGCCGCCGCGACGCTCGCCAACCGGCTGCTGGCGGAGGGGGCTGACTTGGCCGCGCTGAGCGAACCGCTCGACGGGAACGGCGTGCACTGGCCGGCGGGCACCATCGTCGGCCGACATGCCGACGCCCGGGTCCTGCGCCGTGCGGCGCACGAGACCGGCGTCGACATCGGCTCGCTGCGCACCTGGCCGGATGGCTCCCAGACGATCCGCCAGCCGCGCCTCGCCGTACTCGAGCCCTGGGGCGGCAGCATCGATGCCGGCTGGACACGCTGGGTGCTCGAGCGACACGGATTCCCGTTCGTGCGCGTGCGCCCGAACGAGCTGACCGGCGACATCGCCGCGCGATTCGACGTCGTGATCGTGCCCGAGATTCCGCAGCCCATCCTGGTTCGCGGGCTCCGCGGGATGGCGGTGCGGCCCGAGCACCGCGGCGGCCTCGGCGACGAGGGGGTCGCCGCGTTGAAGACGTTCCTCCGCAGCGGAGGGACCATCGTCACGCTCGGCAACTCGGCGGAGTTCGCGATCGACCGGCTCGACGTGCCGGTCGTCATCGCGGCGCGAGGGGACGATCCGGACAGCGCGTACGTGCCGGGGACGCTGCTCGATGTCGACATCGTTCCGGGCCATCCCGTGACGGCCGGTCTGCCGGCGCAGGTCGCCGCGATGAACCGGCACAACAACGCCTATGCCGTCGGCCGCGGAGGCGACGGCATCGTGCGGGCGCTGGCGCGCTATGCGGACGGCCCGCTCGTCCGGAGCGGCTATGCGTCGGGTGAGAGCCGCCTGCGCGGCCATATGGCCGCGTTCGAGGCCGACATGGGTCCGGGGCGGGTCGTCGCGCTTGGCTTCCGCGTGCAGCACCGCGGGCAGACCTGGGCTACCTTCAAGCTGCTCTTCAATGCGATCCTCACCGCCGGGCGGGCCCGCGCCGGGGAGTTGAGTGTGAGCATCGGGTCGGAACGGGTCCCCGGAGGGTGATCAGCGGTGATTGAACTGATTCGCGCGGCTCGCATCGGGGTTCTCGGGATTCTGATCGCGGCAATGCCCTTCTCGACGGCTTCCCAGGAGGCGCCTGCCGACCTGATCGTCACGGGCCGCATCTACACCGGAGACCGGACCGACCCGGTCGAGGCCTTCGCGGTACGGGGCGACCGGTTCGTGAAGGTCGGCACGACGGCGTCGGTGATGCCGTTGCGCGGACCGGCGACCGCGATGATCGCCGTCACGGACGGCGCCGTCGTGCTGCCGGGGCTGCACGATGCGCACGGGCATTTCGTCGGGCTCGGCGCGAGCCTGTCGGAGCTCGATTTGCGCGACACGCCCGACCAGGCCGCCATCCTCGAGCAGGTGCGCGCGAAGGCCGCATCCGGACCGGACGGCTGGATTGTGGGACGGGGGTGGGACCAGAACGACTGGCCCGATCCCGCATGGCCGACGAAGGCGGCCCTGGATGCCGTCGCGCCGGAGACGCCGGTCTTCCTGCGGCGGATCGACGGCCATGCCGCGTGGGCGAACTCGCGCGCGCTGGCCGCCGCCGGGATCACGAGCGAGACACCCGATCCGCCGGGCGGCCGGATTCTGCGGGACGCTCATGGCGAGCCCACCGGCGTGCTGATCGACACCGCGCAGGCGCTGGTGAGCCGGCACATCCCTCCGCCGGACGACGCCGCGCTCCGCGAGCGCATCCGGCTCGCCGACGCCGAAGCCAGGCGCCTCGGCCTGACGATGGTGCACGATGCCGGCGCGGGGAGCGGGGAGATCGAGCTGTACCGGGCCATGAGCGAGGAGGGATCCCTCGCGACCCGCCTCTACGTGATGATCGACAGCAGCGAGGCGACCACGCGCGAGTGGTTCGCCCGCGGCCCGCTCGTCGACCCAGCGCATCGAGTGACGGTGCGGGCGGTGAAGCTGTACGCGGACGGCGCGCTCGGCTCGCGCGGCGCGCTGCTGCTCGAAGACTACGCCGACGAGCCCGGCACGCGCGGACTGCGCGTCACCTCGCCCGAGCGGCTGGCTTCGGTGGCCGCCGCCGCGGTCGACGCGGGATTTCAGCCCTGCACCCACGCCATCGGCGATGCCGCCAACCGCGAGGTCCTCGACCTGTACGAGCGTCTCGCGTCGACGCGCGCCGGCATGCGCATGCTGCGGCCGCGCATCGAGCACGCGCAGATCCTCGACAGCCGAGACATTCCCCGGTTCGGCCGGCTGGGTGTGATCGCCTCCGTGCAGCCGACGCACTGCACGTCGGACATGCCCTGGGCGCCCGCCAGGCTGGGCGCGGCGCGGATCGACGAGGGGGCCTATCCCTGGCGCTCGCTGCTCGAGACCGGGGCGTTCCTGGCTGCAGGCTCTGACTTCCCCGTCGAGCGGCCCGATCCGCTCCTCGGCTTCTACGCCGCCATCACCCGCCAGGCCCCCGACGGTCAGCCGCCCGGCGGCTGGAACCCCTCGCAGCGCCTGCGCCGCGACGAGGCGCTCCGGAGCTTCACGCTCGACGCCGCCTTCGCCGCGCACGCCGAGGCGGACCTCGGCTCGATCGCCGAAGGCAAACTGGCCGACTTCGTCGTGCTCTCGCGCAATATCATGACGGTACCGGCCGCGGAGATCCTGCAGACGTCGGTGCTCCGGACGTTCATCGGCGGACGGCAGGTCTACGAGAAGGAGTGACAGGTCGGATC
>CAYUPN010000104.1:0-13093 GCA_964446605.1 uncultured Bifidobacteriaceae bacterium
TTTCCAAGCGTGCTCCTTCAACCACTCGGACATCTCTCCGTCTCTGGACGCAGTCGCTACCGGCCAGTGGTCGAGCCGGTAAACCGGATGGTGAGACCCCTCCGAACGCTCAGGGCGTCCCACGACCGACCGCCAACTGCAGGGTCGGCACGCCACCAGTATAGCTGTCCCGAACCCGCGCAAGCAGCCGGCGAAAAAGATCATGAATCCGCCCGGCACAATGCTGGAGAATGGCGCCGGTCAAGCCGTAAGCCCGATCGAACCAGCGGCGGGTCGAGGTCTTCGAGCTCGAGGGCTGAGGCCATCATCAGCGTCGCAGGCCGGCACCAGGCGCTCGCGACGCCAGGAGGAGGACCAATGAGGCCTGAACGGATCTCGCTCTTTGTGGCGCTGTCGCTGTGTCTTGCTCCGGCGTATGCAAGTCCCCAGGGGCGCGGAACGCCCCCGCCGACGGCGTGCTCGCTGCTGAGCGTCAGCGACCTTGCGACACTGACCGGGCGCAAGGAGCTCGGGACTGCGAAAGCAATCGGCGGAACGGGGGACGAGCCTGGCGCAACGAACTGCGGGTACGTCGGCACCTCGCTCCAGGTGGATATTCAGCCGCTGCCATCCGTGGAGTCCTTCGAGGCCGCGGCTGCGCGCCGTGTGAAAGCCGGCGAGTTTCAGCCCGCCACCGGGCTGGGCGACGCGGCCTGGTTTCGCATCAACAAGCGGGCGAGCCAGTACGGCGTCGTCGTGCGCGTAGGCACGAACATGCTGACCGTCGCCATGGATATGAAAGAGGCAGGGCCTGTCGACCAGGCCCGCGCGATGCTGATGCGGCTGGCCGAACATGCGTCGCGTGGACTCCCGCGCTGAGCCATCAGCCCCCATCCAGACGCACAGGTCTCGCCTCCGTCGGCAGCTCGTCGTCGAACATCAGCGGAACGAGGACGGCGTGGCGCAGTGAGGCGCGAGAACAGCCAGTCGTTGATCGGAGTTACGCGCTCGGCGCCGAAGGGGTCAGGAGGGTCTCGAGCAGCCCGCCCGAGACTTACGGCGCGTCGTCGGACCCGATCACCCCACCTTCGTTCTCGAGGCGGGCAATCTGGCGGACGTCGGAGCGTGTGAACTTCAGCCTGACGCCCGCGCCCATGCCGTCCGCCTCCTCGACGATGGCCACGCCGAAGTGATGCATCCCGCGGATGACGGCATCGACATCCGCTTGGGACGTGATCCAGGCGCTGCCAGCCGATTCCAGACGACACAGGACTTCGGTTTCCAGACCGCACGCAGAAGCGAACTCCGCCTGGCTGACGCCGACCAGGGCCCGCGCTGCCGCGATCACGCGTCCACTCACGCGAATCATGCGGCCATTATAGGGACTGTTCTGCGCCAGAGAGGTGGTCGGCTACGATGACCGGTCTGGAGGCGGCTGGGCTGCCAAGCCGGGCATTGGCGGCGCGGCACACGGCGAACTCCGGGGCGTGTCGTGACGCTCGTGTCCCTGCTGTCCCGGCTATGGTAGACTCGTTGCGAGTCGGATCTTCCCACGCGCTCTGCAGCTGTAAGCGATGCCGGCCGTCTGGCCCGGTCCCCTTATATCCAGCCTAGCTCCGAGTCGGGTCCGTCCGAAACGATCTGTTTCGGTTCAACGCGTCGCCGCCATGCCGGCGCCGATGCGTCCACACATTCACCTACAGCGCCGCTGGGAAACCGCTCGTGGGCACGCAGGGACTTTCCATGTTTTCGCAACTCGGCCTCAGCCCCACGGCCTGTATCTCCCTCGCACGCCTGGGCTATCAGACCCCTACCCCGATCCAGACCGAAGCGATTCCGCACGTGCTGAGGGGCGTCGATCTCCTGGGGCGTGCGCAGACGGGTACGGGCAAGACCGCCGCATTCGGCCTGCCGATCATCGATCGCCTGCTCGCACGCGAGCCTGGCCGCGTCCGCCGCACGCCGGCGTGTCTCGTCCTCGTCCCCACCAGGGAACTGGCCGTGCAGGTGCATCAGGCGCTCTCGAGCTACGCGGCGTCGACGCCTCTTCGTCTCGCGGCGATCTTCGGCGGTGTCGCCATGAACCGACAGGTCCAGGTGCTCCAGCGCGGTGTGGACATTGTCGTCGCTACGCCCGGGCGCCTCATCGATCACCTGCAGCGGCGGACGATCGACCTTTCGGCAATCGACGTGCTCACGCTGGACGAGGCGGATCGGATGCTCGACATGGGCTTCCTGCCGGCGTTGAGGCGGATTGTGGCGACGCTGCCCCGCCGTCGGCAGACGTTGCTGTTTTCCGCAACCCTGTCCGACGCCGTCATCGGCCTGTCCACCCAGTTCACACGTGACGCCGTGCGCGTCGACGTCTCGGCCCGGCAGGTGGTCGCCGCGACCGTGACCCACCAGGTGCACGACGTGGCCGTTGAGCGCAAGCGCGACGCCCTCACACACATCCTCACCCAGAACGGTGCAGGTCAGGCGCTCGTCTTCTGCCGGACCAAACGCGGCGCGAACCGTGTCGGCGAGGACCTGGGACAGCGTGGCCTGCGCTCGGGCGTGATTCACGGCAACAAGAGTCAGGGCGCACGCAGCCGTGTGCTCGCCGATTTCAAGGCCGGTCGCGTGCGCGTGCTGGTGGCCACCGACATCGCGGCCCGCGGTCTCGATATCGCTCACCTGCCGCTGGTCGTGAACTTCGATCTGCCGTTGGTAGCGGAAGACTATGTGCACCGCATCGGCCGCACCGGTCGCGCCGGACAACCGGGGCGTGCGGTGTCATTGATGTCGGCGTCGGAAACAGGGCTGCTGCGGCAGATCCAGCGCGTGGTCGCGGCGCCGCTCGAGCGCATCGCGGTTCCCGGCATCGCCGAAACCGGGACACGGCTCAAGGAGGCAATCGGTGTGGGGAACCGATCCCGCCGAACGCGCGTCCATCGAGCGGGTCCTCCTGCGGTGCGTCGCGTTCATCGGCGCGCTGCACGGTCTCATCATCCTGGAACGGAGTGAGATCGCGTGGTTGGCGCCATCGTGATCGTCGCGCCCGTTCCTGCTCGGCCTCACGCCGGCGGGCAGGCCATCAGTGCCGCTGTTGTGCTCGCACTCTTGATCGTGACTATCGGCGCACAGCCTCGCGCTGCGTGTGACGTGATCCGCTCGCCGGGCCGCTACGCCTCGCAGACCGATTCCTCACGGCTGAAGAACCCGCCGAAGGCTGCCGAGGTCCAGCTCAACGTCGCGAGAACGGCTAAGGCCGCGCCGCTGGCGGCAAACAGCGTTGGCAACGAGCTGCGCCACATGTCGCCAACAATGCCGCCGAACGCCATGCCCAGCGGGGCCGCCGCCGTCGCCACTGCGATGACGAGCGCCATGACGCGCCCGCGGAGACTTGCAGGAACGGCAGACTGGAAACGGGTGATGACGGCGACGTTGATCATCGAGGATTGCGCGCCAATCAGGACGAACGCCGCGAGCGCCAGCCAGCGGACGTCGGTCGTGGCCAGCAGCAGCACACCGATGGCGACGCCCGCCAGGCAGACGCGCACTGGAACGACAGGGTCCCTGAGCCGCCGGAGCCACACACCGGCGGTCAGGGATCCCGAGAGCGCGCCCACGCCGGCCGCGCTCAACAGGAAGCCGTACCACTGCGGACCGGCACCGATGACGTCCCGCACGTAGAACGGCAGCAGGACGAAGACCGGCATGAACAGGCAGTTCACCGCGGCAAAGATGCCGAGGACGGACGTCATGCCTCGACGTTGCCGGACGTACGACAATCCACCACGCGTGTCGGCGACGTATTGGCGCAATGCCCGGGCGGTGGAGACCGATGCCCGTGGCGGATTTCGATCGACGGGAAGCAGCCAGGTGGCGACGCCGGCATAACCGAAGCTGGCGGCATCGAACAGCAGCAGCGTCGCCGGGCCCCAGGCCACGTACAGGACGCCGCCGAGCGCCTGGCCCACCAATGTCGACGTCTGCGTCGAGACCTGATTGATGGCATTGGCCGCCGGCAGGTCCTCACCGCCAACGAGGTCCGGCACGAGCGACTGAAGTGCCGGTGCGAACAGCGCGCTCATGACGCCATTGAACAGGGCGATGGTCACGATGAGGCTGACGTGCACGCGTGTGATGTCCGGACGCCAGAACACGAGCATGGCCAGTCCGCCAATCGATGCCGCTCTCGCCCAGTCGGTCGTGACCAGGATCCATCGCCGGGAATGCCGATCGGCAATGGCTCCGCCAATGGGCCCGAGCACGGCCAGCGGAATGGTGCCGGCCATCATGGCTGTGGCCACCAGCGTGGCGGAACCGGTCCCCTCGAGCAGATAGATCGTCGTGGCAATCAGGAATGCCTGATTGCCCAGCTGGCTGACGAGCTGTCCCTGCCAGAGCAGCGCGAAGTGTCGGCCGAAGAGTGCCATCGGGACGCGGCCCTCCGAAGGCCTCAGCATCCACGACGGCGTCGCGCTACGTCTTGGCGGTTCTTGACCTGGCTGGACGGTACGCACCAGGCGGTGCGCAGGACACCTTGCGGAAGATCTTGTAGAAGCGGCTCAGATCGTCGAACCCGACATCCTGAAACACTGCGGCCGGCACGGCGCCTTCAGCGAACTGCATCAACGCGTCCATGACTCGCACGTGATGCCGATAGCGAACCGGCGGCATGCCGTACGCGTGCCTGAACACCCGGGACAGGACGGCCGGGGACGTGTGGAGTCGTGCGGCGATGCCGGCGATCTCGAGGCGGTCCGGGTACCCACGATCGATGACGGTCTTGGTCCTCGCTGCGAGCGGCGCCGGGGCCGGCGCCCGACCCACGGGTGTGGCCGCCGTGCTGTGGCGCAGTCTGCCCAGAGCCTCGGCTGACGATTCCGGGACGGACCAGCCACCCGCCGGCAACAGCACCGGCTGACGAGGAAGGCCCGCGCCCGGGTCCGGCCGGAAACACAGTGCGACCGATGTCACGGTGCAGCGCTCGAGCGATGCCTGCACGACGCCGAACGGGGGCAGGAACAGACTGAAGTGCCGTGGAGCGGAAACGAATGCACTCCCGCAACGGTAACGGACCCTTCCGCGGCTCACCCTCACGACCGCGTAGATGCAGGCAGGTCCGGAGGCGTCGGTCCCGACCTCGACGCCCTCGATTCGGAGACGCTGGTCGATGCGCAGCAACCCGCGCTCGACCTGCACCACGCGTCGTTCCATTCGCGAACATTCTAGGCGCGGAACGTGCTGAGGGGTTCGCGCCGAGCGGCGCATCGGATCAGGAACATGACCGCTGATGACCCGGGGGCTCTTCCGTGGCAGGCATCAAAGCTTCAGCGCCGGTGCCACGCCCGCGAAGCCGTGTGGCCTGAGGGGAGCGTCACAGCGCGGAGCCGCGGCCACGCCGCCGGGCCCGATCATCCCCATCGATGCCCGGTCGTCGTCCTCAGTCGCTCTCGGTCGCCAGCCGCTGGTCCAGCAGCGCGCGGATCCTGGCGCGCGCGCGGTGGAGTCGGGATTTCTGCGCGGCCAGGGAGATGCCGAGGCGATCCGCGACCTCCTGGCCCGAGTACCCCTGGAGATCGCGAAGCTCGTAGACCGCGCGGTGCTCCGGGTCGAGCGCCTCGACGGCTTCGTCGAGGATCTCGCGCAGCCGCTCACGGGCGGCGAGCGCGTCCGGCTGCGGCGCGGGGTCGACGGGCTGCTGCCCGTACTCCTCGAGCGCGGAGAGCTGGATGATGGGCACCAGCGCCTCGCGCGCCTTCAGCTGCCAGCAGACGCGGCGGCCGATCTGCGCGAGCCACGAGCGGAAGGCCGCGTGCTCGCGCAGCTGATCGAGGTTCTGATACGCCTTGAGCAGCGCTTCGACGAGCACGTCCTCGGCATCTTCCCGGTTGCCGCAGACGCGGATCAGCTGCCGGTAGACGGCATCCCGGTGCGCGGTGGCGAGGCTCTCGAAGTCCACGTCTCCATTATCGATCCCGCGCCGCCGCCGGGTCTTCGGCGCCGACCGGCTGCGCGGGCGATGACGGCGTGGCGTCCTGCGTGTCCGTGTGCGCCGACCGGCGCGGGGCAGGGACCGCTCACGTCGGCACGCCGAGCCTGGGCAGGATCCAGACCTGCAGCGCGATCCACGCGGCGAGGAACACCAGAATCGTGAGCATGCTCTCCATGGCCACCGTCCTTCTCCGTCACGACCCGTCCGCGGGCACCGCCCCGGCGCCCTGCGCCGCGACGCGCCGGCGCACATCGTCCATGTCCAGCGCACGGACTTCGGCGATGACGGCATCGAGCACCTCGCCGGGCATCACGCCGGACTCCGACGCCAGGAGCACGCCGTCGCGGAAGATCATGAGCGTCGGAATCGAGAGAATGCCCAGTGCGGCGGCGAGCCCCGGCTCGGCTTCCGTGTCGACCGTACCGAAGGTCACGTCCGGATGGCGGCGAGCGGCGTCTTCGAAGATCGGCGTGAAGACCCGGCAGGGTCCGCACCACGCGGCCTGGAAGTCGAGCAGCACGGTACCCGAGCGGACGGTGCGCTCGAAGTTCGTTTCGGTGACGGTCACGAGCGCCATGAAGGCACCTCCATGAAATCGGGACGGGCGTGCGCCGGAAGGGATTCGGCCCTTCAAACGCCCTGGCGCAGGCCGACGCGGCGCAGCAGAGTCATCATCGGGCACCAGTTGGTGAACGCCGACTGGAACAGGTTGAGGCCCACGAACAGCGTGAACCAGAGAAACAGCGGATTGACGAACATCCCGAGCAGCACGCTCAGCGCGACGAAGAAGCCCGCAATCAATCTCAACGTCCGTTCGATGGTCATGATTTCCTCCTGTACGGTTCAGGCTCGTGCCGCCTCGACGGCGCCGGCCGCAAGTGACCGGCTGTTCCGCGTCGCGGCGATGTAGTAGAGGACGGGCACGGCCATGCGCGACAGCAGCAGCGAGGCGACCTCGCCGGCCATGAGCGAAATGGCCAGGCCCTGGAAGATCGGGTCGAACAGGATCACGGCCGCGCCGACGACGACGGCGGCGGCGGTCAGCGCCATGGGCCGGAACCGGACGGCCCCGGCGTCGATCACGGCCTCTGCGAGCGGCATCCCGTCGCGCAGGCGAAGCTCGATGAAGTCCACGAGGATGATCGAGTTGCGCACGACGATGCCCGCGCCGGCGATGAAGCCGATCATCGACGTCGCGGTGAAGAACGCGCCCATGGCGGCATGCGCCGGCAGGATGCCGACCAGCGAGAACGGAATCGCGGCCATGATGAGGAGCGGCGTGCGGAACGACTGGAACCAGCCGACCACCAGGACGTAGATGAGCAGCAGCACCGCCGCGAACGCGAGACCGAGGTCCCTGAACACCTCGATCGTGATGTGCCACTCGCCGTCCCATTTCATGGCGTACGTCGAGGTATCGAACGGCTGGGAGGCGTTGAAGACCTCCAGACCGTAGCCCTCGGGCAGCTGCAGGCCGGCAATCGCCCGGTTCATGTCGAGAATCGCGTAGACGGGGCTCTCGTTCGCGCCCGCGATGTCGGCGGTCACGTAGGTGACGGGCTGGAGATTCTTGTGATAGAGGCTCGTCTCCTCGCCGGTGCGCACGGCGCGCGTGAGCTCGCCGATCGCGACGGGCTGCGTGCCGGTGAGCCTGATCGCCCGGATCGCATCCAGGCCGCGTTCCGCTCGAGGCAGTCGCAGGACGATCGGCACGTCTTCGCGCGCCTCTTCCGCGTGCAGAAGTCCCGCGACGTCGCCGGAACCGGCCATGCGTACCGTCGAGGCCACCATGTCCGCCGGGATCCCCGCGGCCGCGGCCTTCTCGTTGTCGACGATGAGGCGCATCTTCGGGTGGGGGGCCTCGACGTACCAGTCCACGTCGACGACGTCGGGCGTGCGCTCGAAGATGCGTTTCACCTCGGCGGCGATGTCCTTCCGGCGTTCGGGATCGGGGCCGTAGACCTCGGCGACGAGCGTCTGCAGGACCGGCGGCCCCGGCGGCACTTCCGCGACCTGAAGCACGGCGCCGGACGACCGTGCAATCGGCAGCAGGCGGTCGCGCAGACGCCGGGCGATCGCATGGCTCTGATCGGAGCGGTCCCCCTTCGGCACGAGATTCACCTGCAGGTCGGCCAGGTGCGGCGCGCGGCGCAGGAAGTAGTGCCGGACCAGTCCGTTGAAGTTGTACGGGGCAGCGGTGCCGACGTACTGCTGCACGTGGGTGACGCCCGGATCCTCGAGCGCCGCCGTGGCGAGCGCCGACGTCACGCGCGCGGTCGCCTCGAGCGCCGTGCCCTCCGGCAGGTCCACGATGACCTGTATCTCGCTCTTGTTGTCGAACGGCAGCATCTTGACCGTCACGAGCCCCAGCGGCACGAACGCCAGAGACGCCAGGAGGAGCAGCGCCACGCCGGCAAGAAACATTCCGCGCATCGGCCCGCTCGCGATGAGCGGCACCATGACGCGCCGGTACAGGCGCGTGAAGGCGTCCTCGCGGTCGCCGTCGTGATGCGTCGAGGGCTTCAGCAGGCGCACGGCCGCCCACGGCGTCACGATGAACGCCACGATGAGCGAGAAGAGCATGGCGGCCGACGCGCCGACCGGAATCGGCCGCATGTAGGGCCCCATCAGGCCGCCGACGAAGGCCATCGGCAGGATCGCCGCGATGACCGTGAGCGTGGCCAGAATGGTCGGATTGCCGACCTCGTCGACCGCGACGATCGCGAGCGCGGCGAGCCCTCGCGGCTCGCCTGTCCGCATCCGTGCATGCCGCACCACGTTCTCGACGACGACGATCGCATCGTCGACGAGGATGCCGATGGAGAAGATCAGCGCGAAGAGCGTGATGCGATTGAGCGTGTACCCGTAGAGGAAGAACACGAACAGCGTCAGCGCGAGGGTGACCGGAATCGCGATGAGCACCACGACCGCCTCGCGACGGCCGAGCGAGAGCCAGATGAGCAGGGAGACCGACAGGACCGCGAGCAGCATGTGCCACAGCAGCTCGTTGCTCTTGTGCGCGGCGGTCTCACCGTAGTCGCGCGTCACCGTCAGGTGGACGTCGTCGGGGATCAGGCTGCCCTGGAGCGTCTCGAGCTTCGCGGCCACCCGATGGCTGATGTCGATCGCGTTCGTGTCCTTGCGCTTCGCGACGGAGATCGTCACCGCCGGCCTGGCGCCGGCTTCGCGCGAGCTGAAGATCACGTACGAGGACGGCTCGGCATCGCCGTCCACGACGTCCGCGACGTCGCGGACCAGCACCGGCCGTCCGTGTGTGCCCGACACGACGACGTTCCGGATGTCGTCCGCGGTCCGGAGGCGTCCGCCGGCCTCGACCGCGATCGCCTGCCCGTGGTCTACCGGGCCGCTCGCCGCCGCGCGCGAGTTGGCCCGGGCGACGGCGCGCTGGACCATCAGCGGGTCGAGCCCGTACGCCGCGAGCCGTGCCGGATCGATCGTGACGGTCGCCTGCCGCGGGCGTCCGCCAATCAGCAGGACCTCGGAGACGTCGGGCACTTCGGCGATGACGTCGCGCAACTGGGCCGCGAGCATCCGCAGTTGATGGTCGTCGTACCGGTCGGACCACAGCGTCACGGCCAGCACCGGCACGTCGTCGATCGAGCGCGGCTTGACGAGCGGTCCGCTCGCGCCGGGCGGGATCAGATCGGCGTTGGCCGCGAGCTTCTGGTTCAGACGGACCAGCGCGGGCTCCTCGGGCTCGTTGACGCGGAACCGCACGATGACCATCGACTGTTCCGGACTCGACGTCGAGTAGATGTATTCGACGCCCGGAATCTCCCACAGCACGCGCTCCAGAGGCCGCGTGATCCGCTGTTCGACGTCGGCGGGGGACGCGCCCGGCATGTGGACGAAGACGTCCACCATCGGCACGACGATCTGGGGTTCCTCCTCGCGCGGCAGCGCGACGACGGCGAACACCCCGAGTGCCGTCGAGGCCGCGATGAAGAGCGGCGTCAGCTTCGAGGCGATGAACGCCGACGCGAACCGTCCCGCAAGGCCGAGGGGTCTCGTCATCTATCGGCCCTCTTCCGTGATCGGCGTGCCGTCGAGGAGCCCGGCGGGCGGATCAACGATCACCGTCTCCCCCCGGTCGAGCCCGGCGAGGACCTCGTGTTCGAGCAGGCGCACGAGCCTCAGGCGGGCGACGCCGTTCTCGGCGACGAACACCGAGGTCACCTGCCCGCGGCGGATGACGGCGCCGGCGGGAACGGTCAACGCCTGCCGTGACCTGCCGGCGAACCGTGCGCGGCCGAACATCCCGGACCGGATCCCGTCGGCGCCGGGGAGCGCAATCTTCACCAGGAACGCGCGCGAGTCGGCGTCGACCGCGCGGGCGATTTCGGAGACGCGGCCCTCGATGACGGTTGCCGCGCCCGAACCGGATTCGATCAGCACCTTCGCCCCGGATCCGGGCGCGATCGTCGAGACGCGCGATTCGTCGACCCTGACATCCAGCCTGAAGGCCCGCGTGTCCTCGACGCGCGCGAGCGGCATCCCGGGAGCGGCCATGTTGCCCGGCTCCACGAGCTTCTCGGTCACGATCCCGTCGAAGGGCGCCGTGATGCGGGTGAACGAGGCGGCCGTGCTCGCGGCCTCGCTGGCTGCCCGGGCGCTCTCCACGGCCGAGGCCGCCTCCTGCGCGCGGGCGGCCGCGCTCGCGGCTCTCGCCTCCTCGGCGCGCAGCGCGGCCGTGGCCTGATCGAGCTCGTGCCGTGTCGCGGAGCGCTTCGCTTCGAGGACGGCGATGCGCTCGTACGTCGCGCGCGCCAGCGCGAGCGAGGCCTGCGCGGCCGCTTCGTCGGCGCGGGCGGCCACGGCGCGCCGTTCCGCGGCGCGCGCCGCGGCGCCGGCGCCGCGCGCCCGCGCGCCGGGCTCGCGCCCGTCGAGCAGGATCAGGACCTGACCCGCGCGCACGCGATCGCCGGGCGCGACCCGGACCTCCTGCACGGGCGCGAGGATGCGCGAGGCGAGCGTGGCGCTGGTGTGCGCCTGGACCACCCCTCCGGCTTCGAACGTGTCCTCGATGTCCGCCGGTTCCAGCGCATGCGTCCTGACCGTCACGGGCACGGCCGCGTCGGCGCGGGCGGCGTCTGTGCGTGTGCCGCACGCCGAGGCCGAGAGTCCCAGGATCAGCCCCGCCCCGGCCAGGAACGTCGTCGTTCTGTTCATGCGCGTCATCTCCCCAGTGCGCGGTCGACGGCAGCGGCGGCCGTGAGCACCTCGATCCGGGCGGCTGTCTCGCGCGCCTCGGCCTGCTGCACGGCTTCGGCCGCGCGCAGCAGCGCCGCGACGTCGGCCAGACCGCTCTCGTACCGATCGCGGACAATGCGGCGGCTCTCGCGCGCCTGCGCGGCGGCGGCGCGTCCGGCCTGCTCGCTCGCGCGTGCGGCATCCAGCCGCGCGAGCGCCGTCCGTACCTCGAGCCGTGCCGCCCGTTCCGCCTGTTCGCGCTCGACCGCGCGGCGCGCCCGCCGTTCCGCCGCTTCGGCGAGCCGCGCCCGATCCGCGAACCCGCGGAACAGATTCACGTGCGCGGCGACGCCGACGACCCAGCTCGACGACCGGGAGCTCCACCGTCCGCCATTCGCCTCCCATCCGGCCTGGGCGGTGACCCGCGGCAGGAACGCCGCGCGTGCGTGCTCCTGCGCCGCCGCCGCCATCTCCTCCTGGAGCCTGGCGAGCTTCAGGTCGGGCCGGTGCTGCACCGCGTCGGCCTCGAGCGCCTCGACGTCCGTGCCGGCGGTCGTGATGGCGGGCGGGGTCATCGTGAGGAGGAACACCGCGTCGAGCGGCTCTCCCATCACGTCGTTCAGCCGCGCGCGCGCAATCCGCTCGTCGGCGTCGGCCCGTATCTGCTGCTCGCGCATGCGGGCGAGGTGCACGTCGAGCTGGAGCACGTCGGCATCCGTCGCGAGCCCGGCGTCACGCCGATGACCGGCCAGTTCGCGATCCGCGTGTGCCGCCTCGATCGCGGCAGCGGCCGCCTCCTTCGCCGCCATCGCGACCAGCACCTGGCCGTAGGCCTCCGTCGCCGCGACGGCAAGGTCGGTCTCGATGAGATTCGTGCGGGTCGTGGCGCTCTCGAGCGCCGCGTTCGCCGCTTTCACGGCAGGGCGGGTCGCAGGATCGAACAGCGGCTGCTCGAGTACTACCGCCGCCCGGAAGTTGTCGATGGAGTCAGGGTGATTCAGCGCGTCGAGTGCGAAGTCGTCAGCGGTGAACCGCCGCTGCGCCAGGAGCGAACTGAACACGAAGACCGGCTGATTGCCGCGCTCCCAGCCCTCGGTGACGTCGATGCGCGGCAAGTAGCCGGCACGCGCCTGGACGACCTGCTGCGTGGCCTCGCGCTCCGCGATCCGGGATGCCTCCCGCTGCAGATTCCGGGCCCTCGCCCGCGCAATGGCCCCGGTCAGCGTCAGGGATGTCTGTCCGGCGGCGGGCGCGGCAACAGCGATCGCAAGGAGGACCGAGGCAAGTCGAAACAGCGCCATCACCACCTAGGAGCGGTGTGCGCCGGAAAAGGATTCAGCCCGCGGCGGTCTGCCCGCGGACGCGGCTGGCTCCTGGCTGGTGGAGCGGAAGGGAAGGCCGCCGTTTCCGGGCGGGAACGGGCAGCGGGAGCGGACGGGATGAAAGAGAGGCGGTTCTCAGGTCCGCAGGATCTTCTCCATGGCCTTCCCCCTGGCCAGTTCGTCCACCAGCTTGTCGAGGTACCGGATCTTCCGCATCAACCTGTCCTCGATCTCCTCCACCCGATAGCCGCAGATCACGCCGGTGATCTTCGACGCGTTCGGGTTGATCCGGGGCGCCTCGGCAAAGAACGTCTCGAAGTCGACCTTCCTCTCGATCTGCTCCTGCAGCGTCTGCTCGTCGTAGCCGGTGAGCCACCGGATGACGGTGTGCACCTCCTCCTTGGTGCGGCCCTTCTTCTCCGCCTTGGCGACGTAGTGCGGGTACACGCTCGCGAACGGCATTCTGAATACTCGCGCGTTGTCCATGGCTTTCCGGTGTGCGTCAGCGGTGTCGAGAAACGGACCGGCTCGATAGTCTCCGATCTGCGATCCGGATTCTGCCATGCGTCGAGGAACGTCGTGAAGTGAGCCGCGAACA
>CAYUPN010000105.1:0-12911 GCA_964446605.1 uncultured Bifidobacteriaceae bacterium
GCAGCAAGGAGGAGGCGCACGACTACCGCTACTTTCCGGAGCCGGATCTGCCGCCCGTTCTCGTCTCCGAGCCGCGCGTGGCCGCGGCGCGCGAGGCGATGCCCGAGCTGCCCGCGGCCCGCCGCGCGCGCTTCGCCGCGCAGTACACCCTGCCCGTCTACGACGCGACGGAGTTGACGCGCTCGAGAAGCACGGCCGACTACTACGAAGCCGTCGTCGCCGCGGGCGCGCCGCCGAAGGCTGCGGCGAACTGGGTGATGGGAGAACTGGCGCGCCTCCTGAATGCGGCCGGCCTCGAGATCGAGGCGGCCCCGGTGCAGCCCCCGGCGCTGGCGCGCCTGATCGCCCTCATCGAGGCGGGCACGATCAACGCGACGACCGGCAAGACCGTGCTCGAGCAGATGTGGTCGACCGGGCGCGCGGCCGACGCGATCGTCGAGGCGGAAGGGCTCGCGCAGATCAGCGACGAAGGCGCGATCGCCGCTGCCGTCGAGGTGGTCGTCGCCGCGCATCCCGGGCCCGTCGAGCAGTACCGCGCGGGCCAGACGAAGCTCCTGGGGTTCCTCGTCGGGCAGGTGATGAAGGCCACCGGCGGCAAGGCCAGCCCGCGCGTCGTCAACGACCTGCTGCGCCGCGCGCTCGAGCGCTGAGCCCCGGCGATGCGCCTCCCGCCCGCGGCCCGCGCGTTCCGGCAGCCGGCCGCACGGGTGGCGGTGCCGCTGGCGGCGTACTGCGTGGCCGCGGTCGTCGCGACGTGGCCGCTCGCCACGGACCCGGCCACGCATGTCGTCGTGGCCGCCCCCGGCGCCGTCGCGCCGTCGCTGACGGCATTCGGGCAGACGCTGCGCGCGCTGTCCGGTGCCGGCGGCTCCATCGCTCCCGAGTTCCTGCTTCCGGCGCTGCTGGTGGCTCCCGCCCAGCTCGGCGGCGCCGGCATCGTGCTCTGCCACACGCTCGCGCTGCTGGCGAGCCTCGCCCTGAGCGGGCTGGCGATGCACGTCTGTGCGCGCGCGCTCGGCGCCGGCGCGCCGAGCGCATACGTCGCCGGGGTGGCCTGGGCGTTCTGGCCGTACCGCCTGGGCAGCCTGGCGCACCTCGAGGCGCAGGCGCTCTACCTGTTGCCGCTGGCGATCGCGGCCCTGTGCCGCTTCGTGGCGGGCCGACGGTGGCGCGACGCCCTGGCGCTGGGCGTCCTGGCCGGGCTGCAGGCCGTGGCGGGTGCGCACGGGTACCGCGCCGTCACCCTCGTCCTGCTCCTGCTGTTCGCACCGGCCGTGGCGCGTGCCGCCGGCCGCTCGCTGCGCAAGCTCGCGCCGGGACTCCTGCTCGCGGCGACTGTCGCCGCGCTCGTGGTCCTGCCGTTCGGGCGCGACGGGGAGGGCACCGTGACGCCGCCCGCGGTGACTGCCGCAAGCTATTTGCGCCCGATGCCAGGCAGCGTGCTGAATATCGCGCGCGGGTCTGCACGGGCGGAGGAGCGCCAGACGCCGCGATCCTCCGGACGCGCGCCGTACACGCCGCCGCTCTTCCCGGGCGTGGCCGTCGTCCTGCTCGCCGCGGTGGGGCTCGCGTGGCGGGACGCGCCCGGACGTGCGCTGGTGCCGGGCCTGGCGATGCTGGCGGCGGCCGGCTTCGTGCAGTCACTCGGGGCGGAGGGGCTGCGCGCGGTTCACGCGGGCGTCGCGGCGCTGTCGGGCCTCGAAGGGGCACACTTCGCGGTGCTGGTCATGATCGCCCTGGCGCTGCTCGCGGCGGCGGGTGCGACCCGACTGTCATGTCACCGGGCCGCGTTGGCGTGGGGGTTCGCCGCGCTGGCCTTCGTCGAGTACCTCGCGGTGCCGGTGCCGCTCGCGCCCGTGGTGTCCCCGTGATGCCCACACCGGCTGCGCATGACTTCGCCGGCCGTGTGTTAGACTCGCGCCGCCCACAGTGATCGACGCTCGCGACCTTTCCAAGATGTACGCCCGCGGTGTGTACGCGCTGCGGGATTTCACCCTCCAGATCGGCAAGGGGGAGTTCGTCTTCCTCACCGGCCCGAGCGGCGCCGGCAAGACGACCCTGCTCCGATTGCTGCTGCGACAGGACGTGCCGTCCTCCGGCCATCTCGTCGTCGGCGGGCGCAGCCTCTCGAAGATGAGCGCCAGCCAGGTGCAGGCCTACCGGCGGACCGTCGGCTTCGTCTTCCAGGACTTCAAGCTCATTCCGAGCAAGACCGTGTACGAGAACATCACCTTCGTGCCGCGGGTGCTCGGACAGGACATCGCGGCGCAGCGCCGGAAGGCCTTCCAGGTGCTCAAGTGGGTCGGCCTGCAGCACCGGCTGAACGCGTTCCCCGAGGAGCTCTCCGGCGGCGAACAGCAGCGCGTGGCGGTCGCGCGCGCCCTCATCAACGACCCCGCGCTCGTCCTGGCCGACGAGCCCACCGGCAACCTCGATCCGGATCTCGCGCTCGAGATCATGAATCTGTTCCGCGACATCAACGCGCGCGGCACGACCGTGCTGGTGGCCACGCACGACCGTGAGCTGATCCGACGCGTCGGCAAGCGCACGATCACGCTCGAGCAGGGACGCCTGGCGGAGGTGACATGAGGCTTCTGGGCTTCGCGCTCGACGAAGCCGTGCGCAGCGTCTGGCGGCGGCGCGGCGCGTCGCTGATGGCCGTGCTCGCGGCGGGCGCCAGCCTGTTCGTGCTCGGCCTGCTGCTCCTGGCGGCGACGGCCACGGCCGGCCTGCTCGCCCGGTGGACCGAGGCGGCCGAGATCTCGGTCTTCCTGCGCGACGACGTGACGGGGGAGGCGCGCGCGGCGATCGAGCAGACGCTCGACCGGAGCCAGCTGGTCGCGCAGCGTACCTACGTGTCACCCGACGAGGCGCTTCGCCGCTTCGCCGGCCAGTTCCCCGACCTGGCTGCGTCGGCCGCGGCGCTCGAGACCAATCCGCTGCCCGCGTCGTACGACGTGCGGCTGCGTCCCGAGCGGGCGCGCGACCCGGCCGTCGACGATCTCGTCGCGTCGCTCCGGCCGCTCGCCGGCGTGAGCGACGTCCAGTACGATCGGCACTGGATTGACCGGCTGCTCACCGCGGTGGCCGCGGTCCGGACGGCCGGTGCGATGCTGGCGATCGTGCTGGTGCTGGCCGCCTGCCTGACGATCACCAGCGTCGTCCGGCTCGCCCTGCAGGCCCGGCGGGGCGAAATCGAGATCATGCAGCTCGTCGGCGCGCCGCTGGCCTACATCCGCGGGCCGTTCGTGCTCGAGGGCACGCTGCTGGGGCTCGGCGGGGCGGTGCTCGCGCTGCTCGCACTCTGGGGCGGTTTTCTGGCGGCCCGTGGCCATCTGGCGGCCTGGGCGGCAAGCCTGGCCGCTGGTGGGGGCGTGGGATTCCTCCCGCCCTGGGCGATGGTGACACTGGCGGCCGGTGGGGCCGCCATCGGGTGCCTCGGGGGCCTGCTCGGCGCGCGCGCGGCGCGCTGACCCCGGGATTTTCAAGGCGGTAATCGTTTGACAGCCCGCAAGGGCTATTACTAGACTGAATCTGTTAGTTCGCCGACAGCTCAGACACCCGAGGGAACCTGCATGTCCGGCTTCTCGACAGAAAGACGGCCATACCGCGTGTACTCCCACGGCAGCCTGACTGATTTCTATCGCGAAGAGTTCCTCAAGCACCGCGCCTGCCTCGAGCGGCAGCGCGAGTGCTTCTCCGAGAGCGCCGTCCGGCAGGTGGATGCGGCGCTCGCGCGCGTCATGGGGCGCCTGGACACCCTGTGCCGCCGTCAGGATTGCGATCTTGTGATCAGCGAGCTGCTCAGGAAGTTCGATTCGCTGACCGGGCTGTCGGCCTGGTCGGACCCGAAGACGCTGCACTGACTGTCCGTCCGTCCGATCTCGACACGATTCTCGGAGCCGGTCTCGCGGCCGTGTCCGGCGCAGCCGTCGTCCGCGCCGCCAGCGCGGACGCGTCGTGGCCTCCGGATTCCCCCGTCTTCCTGCTCGCCGTGGGCAAGGCGGCCGCCCCGATGGCCCGTGCGCTGCTGGAGTCCGTCCGGCAGCCGGTGAGCGGCCTCGTCATCGGCACCCACCTCGACACGCCGCTGCCGGCGTCCCTGATCTGGCAGGAGGCGGCCCATCCCGTCCCCGACGAGCGCAGCCTTGCGGCCGCGGAGCGGGCACTGGCCTTCTGCCGCGCGCGTGAACCGGCGGACGAGGTCGTCCTGCTCATCTCCGGCGGGGCGTCGGCGCTGTTGTGTCTGCCGGTCCCATCGGTCCCGCTGGCGGACAAGCAGGCGGTGACGCGCGGGCTGCTGGCCGGCGGCGCGCCCATCGACGCGCTCAACGCCGTGCGGAAGCATCTCTCGCAGGTGAAGGGTGGGCGGCTCGCCGCGGCGTGCCGCGGGCGCATGCACGCCTGGATGCTGTCCGACGTCGTGGGCGACGATCCAAGCGTGATAGGCTCCGGCCCGGCCACGCCCGACCCCAGCACGTACGGGGAGGCGCTGGCGTTCGTCGACCGCTACCTGGGGCGTTCGAACTGCCCGCCGTCCGTGTTGCGCCATCTGGAGGCGGGCGTGCGGGGGGACGAGCCCGAGACGCCGAAGCCGGGCAGTCTCACCCATGTCCGGACGCGGGTGATCGGATCGGCGACGCTGGCCGTCCGTGCTGCGGGTGCCGCCGCGCGGAGCCTGGGCTACGAGGTGATCGAGCGGCCCGAGCCGGTCGTCGGCGAAGCGCGGGATGCGGCACGTGCGCATGTCGAGTGGGCGTGGGAGGCCGCCGGGTCGCACGCGGGGCCCGTGTGCGTGCTGTCGTACGGCGAGACCACGGTGCACGTGACCGGACGTGGTCGTGGCGGACGGAACCAGGAGTTCGCGCTCGCCGCGGCGCTCGAGCTCGAGCGCCGCGGGCTCGAGTGGCAGCTCGCGAGCATCGGCACCGACGGGGTCGATGGGCCGACCGATGCGGCCGGCGCGATCGTGGACGGTGGGACGGCGGCGCGAGCGCGCGCCCGGGGGATCCGGCCCGAGGCGTACCTGGCCGCGAACGACAGCCATGCGTTCTTCGCGCAGGCCGGCGGCCATGTGCGCACCGGGCCGACCGACACGAACGTCGGCGATGTGCAGGTCCTGCTGATTCCGGGGCGTGCCGGGTGATCGGGCCCACGTCCATCCGGGAGGTCGTCACATGCAGCAGCGTCACGTCCGATTCGCCCTCATCGCGGTGCTGGTGGCGGTCACGCTCGTCGCGGCGGGCTTCCTGTGGGGAGCCAGCGGGCGCTGGGCGGCGGAGGAGCGGCTTGCCGCGGTGGAGCGTCGCGCGGCGCTGACCGAGGCGCGGCGTCTGGCGCTCGCCGGGCAGGTGGCGCTCGGCCGCCTCAACTTCGGCGAGGCCGCAGGGCTGTTCGATTCGGCGCGCGTGGCGGCGGGGACGAGTGCCGACGAGCTCGAGCGCGGCGGCTTCCCGGAGCTGGCCGCCGCCGTCCGCGGCGCATCGGAGGAACTGGGCGAGGCGCGATCGCTGGCCGCCGCGCTCGATCAGGGCGCCACCGGCCGCGCGGCCACCGCCATCACCACGCTCGATCGGGCCGCGGCCGGACTCCAGGCCCGGCAGCGGTAGCGCGTCCCGCGCGTCCGCGCAGCGAACGCGCCGGGCCCGTCGGATATAGTGCCCTCCATGCTCTCGCGCGAGCGAGTTCTCCGCCTCATCCGCGACAACGTCCCGCATCCGGCCACCGCGCGCGAGTTGCTCAAGACACTGCGCATCCCGCGCGCGGAGCACCAGGCGTTCCGGCGCCTGCTGAAGTCGCTCGTCGCCGACGGCGAGCTGCTGCAGACCCGCGGCAACCGGTTCGGCCTCGCCGAACGGATGGACGTCGTCGTCGGGCGCCTGCAGGTGCATCCGTCGGGGTTCGGGTTCGTCGTCCCGGACGGTGAAGACCAGCGCGACGTCTACATCGCGGCGCCGAACATCCGCGAGGCGCTGCACGGCGACCGCGTGGTCGCGCGCATCGAGCGGCAGCGGGTGGGCGAAGGACGCGCCGAGGGGCGGATCATCCGGATCCTCGAGCGCGCGAACGCCACCGTGGTCGGCCGGTACGATCTCGACGAGGCGGGGCTCGGCTTCGTCGTGCCGTTCGATCGCCGCGTGCTCGCCGACATCCACGTCCCGCACGGCGACGCGCGCGGCGCCGATCCGGGCGACATGGTGGTCGTCGAGCTGACGCGCTGGCCGACGGCGACCCGGCCGCCGATCGGTGAGATCATCGAGGTCCTCGGCCCGATCGATGCGCCGGGCGTCGACACGCGTATCATCATCCGGAAGCACGGGCTCCCCGACGAGCACGGCGAGGACGCCATCGGAGAGGCCCGCCGCATCGGGACGACCGTGTCGCCCCGGGACGCGGCCGGCCGCACGGACTTCCGCGGCCTCCCGACGGTCACCATCGACGGCGAGCACGCGCGCGACTTCGACGACGCGATCACGCTGACGCGGCTGCCGAACCGCAACTTCCAGCTGGGCGTGCACATCGCCGACGTCGCGCACTACGTCGAGGAGGGCAGCGCGCTCGACCTGGAGGCGTACGAGCGCGGCACGTCGGTGTACTTCCCCGAGCGCGCGATCCACATGTTCCCGGCGGAGCTGGCGACCGGGCTCTGCTCGCTGAACCCGAAGGTCGATCGGCTGGTGCAGTCCTGCATCATGGAGGTCTCGCGATCGGGCGAGGTCGTGCGGGCCGAGTTCCACGACGGGATCATCAACAGCGACGAGCGGATGACCTACACCGCCGTCAACGCGATCCTCACGGAGCGCGACGGGGCGCTGCGCGCGCAGTACGCGCCGCTCGTGCCGATGTTCGAGCTCATGCACCAGCTGTTCGAGATCCTGCACGCGCGCCGGCGGCGCCGCGGATCGATCGACTTCGACCTGCCGGAGCCCGAAGTGCTCATGGACGCCGCCGGAGCGATCGAGAACATCATCGCCGCCGAGCGCAACGTCGCGCATCGCCTCATCGAGGAGTTCATGCTGCTGGCGAACGAGACGGTGGCGGACTACCTCGAGCTGCAGGACGGTCCGGGCCTCTATCGCGTGCACGAGGAGCCGGATCCCACGAAGGTCGGGCAGTTCGAGGAGTTCATCGGCGGGTTCGGCCACTCGCTGAACGCTCCGGCGAACGCGCTCCGGCCGCGGCACTTCCAGCGCCTGGTCGAGCGCATCCGGGGCAAGCCCGAGGAACGGCCGATTGCGTTCCTGATGCTGAAGACGATGCAGAAGGCGCACTACGCGCCGGAGAATCTGGGGCACTTCGGGCTGGCGGCCGCCAGCTACACGCACTTCACCTCGCCCATCCGGCGCTATCCGGACCTCGTCGTCCACCGGCTGCTCCGGGCGCTCCGGCACGGCCGGCTCGACGCCGCGCGCCGCGAGGAGCTCGAGGAGGATCTGCCGGAAATCGCCCGGCACACGTCCGAGCGCGAGCGGCGCGCCGACGAAGCGGAGCGCGAGCTGCTGCAGTGGCGCAAGGTCCGCTTCATGGCCGGCAAGGTCGGCGACGAGTTCGACGGCTACATCACCGGCGTGGCGGCCTTCGGCCTGTTCATCGAGCTGGCCGATCACTTCGTCGAGGGGCTCGTGCACATCTCGACGATGGCGGACGACTACTACCGGTTCATCGAGAACAGCCACCTGCTGCGCGGTGAGAATACGCAGAAGGTCTACCGGCTCGGTGACCGCGTCCGCGTGCAGGTGCTGCGCGTCGACTTCGAGCGGCGCCAGATCGATCTCGGCCTGACCGAGATCCTCGACGCCGTGCGCGACTCCGAGGAACGCCGGGGACCGCGCCGCAGCCGCGCCAGGCCGAAGAAGGAGGAGCGGCGCGCCCGGAACGGCCGGCCCGGGCGGCGCGAGCGCGCCGTGCGCAAGGCCGCGAAACGGAGGAAGGCGAGGTAGTGCCCCAGATCGTCGTCGGAACGGCCGGGCACATCGATCACGGCAAGAGCACGCTCGTCCGGGCGCTGACCGGCGTCGAGCCCGACCGGCTGAAGGAAGAGAAGGCGCGCGGTATCACGATCGATCTCGGCTTCGCGTCCTGGCGGCAGGACGACGTCACCGTGGCCTTCGTCGACGTGCCCGGACACGAGCGGTTCGTGCGCAACATGCTGGCGGGCGCCGGCGGGATCGATGCGGTGCTGCTGGTCGTCGCGGCCGACGAAGGCGTGATGCCGCAGACGCGCGAGCACTTCGAGATCTGCCGGCTGCTCGGCGTTCGCGCCGGCGTGGTCGCCGTGACCAAGGTGGACACCGTCGAGCCCGGGATGGCGGAGCTCGCGGCGTTGGACGTGTCGGAGCTGGTGAAGGGCAGCGCGCTCGCCGGAGCGCCGATCGTGCCGGTCTCGGGCCGCACCGGCGAGGGGCTCGAGCAGCTGCGCGCGGAGCTGCTGGCCCTGGCGGCGCACGGCACCGCGCGGTCGGCGGGCGGACCGGTCCGCCTGCCGGTCGATCGCGTGTTCTCGATGCGCGGCTTCGGCACGGTGGTCACCGGCACGCTCGACAGCGGCACGCTCACCGCCGAGCAGGAACTGGAAGTCGTGCCGGGCGGCCGGCGTGTGAAGGTCCGCGGGCTCCAGGTGCACAACGCGCCGGCGCGCGCGGCCAGCGCCGGCAGCCGCGTCGCGGTGAACCTGGCCGGGATCGACGTCGACGAGATCACCCGGGGGCTGGTGCTCGCGTCGCCCGGCACGCTGCCGGTGACGCAGGTGATCGACGCGTCGCTGCAGCTGCTGCCGGGCACGCGTCCGCTGCGGCACAACGCGCGCGTGCGCTTCCATCAGGGCACGGCCGAAGTGCTCGCACGGATCTCGCTCGTCGCACCGGCCGCGACGGGAGATCCGACGGTCGCGCAGCAGCCGGGCAGCACCGGCTACGTCCGTCTGCGTCTGGAATCGCCGACGCCGGTTGCCCGGGGAGACCGGTTCGTCCTGCGCGCCTACTCGCCGGCCGTCACCATCGGCGGCGGGCGGGTGCTCGATCCCGCGCCGCCGCGATCCGGCGTGCGATCGCCGGCGGCGCGCGCGAGGCTGGACGCGCTCGACGCGCCATTCCGCGACGAGGGGAGCCGCGAGGTCGACGCGCTGCTCGTCTTCGTCCGGGAGAGCGGCGCGGCGGGGCTTCCAATCGACGCGCTGCGCGCACGGGCGGGTGCCGCGCGCGCCAGCGAGGCGATCGCGGAGCTGCGGCAGCGGCCGGACGTCTGGACGGCGGGCGACCGCCTGCTGCTGCGGGACTGGCAGGGGGAGCTGGCACAACGCGTGGAACGCGCACTCGAGGCGCACCACCGCGCCGAGCCGCTCTCCGAGGGGCTGCCGCGCGAAGAGGTCCGCGAGCGGGTGCTCGGCGAGGCGAGCGCGCCCGTGGCCGACGCCGTGCTGGAGGCATTGCTGCAGGCGACGCGCATCCAGGGACGCGATCGCCTCCGGCTCTCGGGGCACGAGGTGCGGCTGTCAGGGGAGGAGGCCGCGGCGGAGGAGGCGCTGCTGACGGCCTACCGCGCGGGCGGCCTGACGCCGCCGGATCCGGGCGCGCTGGCAGCCGCGACGGGGCTGCCGGTTGCAGTCGTCCAGCGGGTGACGCAGCTGCTGCTCCGGCAGAAGCGGCTGGTGAAGCTGGACACGCTGATCTTTCATCCGGACGCGCTCAGTCAGCTCAAGAACGAGGTCGCGGCGATGAAGGCGGCGGGCGCGCGCGTCGAGGTGAACGTCGCGACCTTCAAGGGACGCTACGGGCTGACCCGGAAATACGCGATTCCGCTGCTCGAATATCTGGATCGGGAACGGATCACCCGGCGGGAAGGGGAGTCGAGGGTCGTGATCTGACGCCTGTCGATTGCGGACTTCGGATTGCGGATTGCGGATTGATGGCGGATTGGATTTCGGTGGGGCGATTGCGGACTGTTGCGGATTGCTCGCGCTCACGCGCTCGACTGCGGATTGCACCAGGGCGCAGGCGCAATCCGCAGGAAACGGGGATCGCCTGGGTGAGCCTGCACGCCCGCAGTCGATCCGTCATCGGCCATCAGGAATCCGCAATCAGGAGTCCTGTTCGTTGGCCCCTTCCTTGGTGGCCTGCTTGAAGTTGCGGATGCCCTTGCCGATCCCGCGTCCGATCTCCGGCAGCCGGTTGGCGCCGAAAATCAGGATGATGATGACCAGGATGATCACGAGCTCCGGAAGCCCGAGCGGTCCCATCAATCCAATCAGTCCCATGTGCATGCTCCCCGGTCGCGGCCCGGTCCGGCGCGCGGGCCGGCCTCATCGACTCGTCTGATTGTAGCACCCGACCATGTCATTCGCCCCATTGCGTCTCATGCTTCCGCTCACGCTGCTGGCAGCGGCCGGTGGTCCGATCCTGACCGCGCAGGAGCCCGCCGGCGCGCCCGCCACGCCGCAGTTCCAGACGACGACGGAGCTCGTGGAGGTGTACGTCACCGCCACCGACGAGCGCGGCCGGCCCGTGCGCGACCTGCGGCGCGAGGAGTTCACGCTGCTGGACAACGGTGTGCCGCAGCCGCTGTCGGCGTTCGCGTCCGGTGACATCGCGCTGACGCTGGCGCTGGCCATCGATCGCAGCTTCAGCATGGGGGCGGAGCGGCTGGCGCTCGCGAAGGCGGGCGCCCAGCGTCTCATCCGCGCGCTCCAGCCGGATGAGCAGCTCCTCGTGCTCGCCATCGGCGGGACCGTCGAAGCCGTGGCGCCGCTCGGACCGCCATCCGAATCGGCGCTCGACGCCGTGCTCCGGCTCGACGTCTGGGGCACGTCGCCGATCGGCGACAGCCTCGCGGCGGCGCTCGACACGATCGGCAGCGGGCGCGGGCGGCGCGCGCTCGTCCTGCTGTCGGACGGCGAGGAGCGCGAATCGCGGCAGGAAGCGGAGCAGCTGCTCGACCGCATCCGCCGCTCCGACGTGCTCATCTACCCGGTCACCATCGGGCGCGGGGCGCCGGCACTGATGACGACGCTGGCGGCGGTGTCGGGCGGACGCCTGGTGCAGGGCCGGGATCGCCAGGCGATCGACCGGGGGGTGGCGGGTATCATCGAGGAGCTGCGATCGCAGTACTTCCTCGGCTATTCGCCGCCGGCCGATCGGGCACCCGGCTGGCACCGGCTCGACGTGCGGACGTCGCGGCCCGGCGTGCGGCTGCGTGCGCGGCAGGGGTACGTCGTACCCTGACGGCGAGACTCCGTCCCGTGCGGCGACGTCTAATGAACGCAGGTTGTCGCACCTGGAGGACACCCGAAGGCAGGGCGTGACGGCAGGCAGCGGCGGATGACGAGGCCGGCCGAGGCAGTGCTCTTGCATTGCACGCGGGCTGGCGCCCGGCGAGAATGGAAGCAGCGGGTGCCGCGGCAGGGCCTGCGCGGAACGAACGATGGTCGAGCACACCCCGACGGCAAAGACGAATCCGGATGCCGGGCACCTGTCGGTGCGCGTCGAAGGGATGCATGCGCCCCAGCCGACGTTCTCGTTCGAGCATCCGCAGTCGCGCGTGGGCGTCACCGCCTCGGTGGTGACGCACCTCGTGTTTGCCGCCGTTGCGGTCTTCATCGCGACCTACGCGCCGACGCCCACCGTGTCCCGCCCGGTCGAGAATCGGCTGCCGGAGTCCATCGTGTGGCTGGCGCAGCCGGGTCCGGGCGGCGGCGGTGGCGGCGGCGGCAATCAGTCGCCCGAGCCGCCGAAGAAGGTCGAGATGCCGGGGGAGCAGAAGCTCAGCGTGCCGGCCGTGCAGCCGCCGGCGCCCAGCCCTGAACCGCCCAAGGCGGATCCGCTGCCCGAACCGGAGCAGCCCGAGCTGAAAATCCCGGCGAAAACGCTGGGCGACGCGCAGGATGTCTCGCCGGGCCTGCTCGAGGGGGCCATGGCGGCCTCGACGCTGTCGCTGGGCACCGGCACGGGCGGCGGCGCGGGTGAGGGGGAAGGCACCGGAATCGGACCGGGCAAGGGGAGCGGGCTCGGCCCCGGCGAAGGCGGCGGGACCGGTGGCGGGTACTACCGGCCGGGCAACGGCGTCGAGCTGCCGCGGGTGATCCGGGAAGTGCGCCCGCAGTACACCGCCGACGCGATGCGCGCCAAGGTGCAGGGCACGGTCTGGGTCGAGTGCGTGGTGCTCCCGGACGGCACCGTCGGCGAGGCGCAGATCACCAAGTCGCTCGATTCGGTGTTCGGACTCGATCAGGAAGCGCTCAAGGCCGCCCGGCAGTGGCGCTTCGTGCCCGGCCGCCGCTTCGGCCAGCCCGTGCCGGTGCTCGTCACGATCGAGCTGACCTTCACGCTCCGCTAGACGCGGCCGCGGCAATGAAAAAGGGCCTGACGGGATTCGATCCCGCCAGGCCCTTCGTGTGTTGCGCCGATTTGCCGGCGGCCAGCTGCCAGCCGCCAGCTCCGGTCGTCAGTACATCCCGCCCATGCCGGCGCCGGGGCCGGGGGCCACTTCCTTCTTCTCCTCCGGGATCTCGGAGATGAGCGCCTCGGTGGTGAGCAGGAGCGACGCGATCGAGGCCGCGTTCTGGAGCGCGGTCCGCACGACCTTCGTCGGGTCGATGACGCCGGCGCTCACCAGGTTCTCGTAGGTGTCCGTCAGCGCGTTGTACCCCGACTCGGTGTCCATCTCGCGCACCTTCTGCACGACGATCGAGCCCTCGAGCCCGGCGTTCGTCGCGATCCAGCGCAGCGGCTCCTCGATGGCGCGCCGGATGATGCTGACGCCCACCTGCTGATCGCCCTCCAGCTGCAGCGACTCGAGCGACTTGGACGCGCGGATGAGCGCGGTGCCGCCGCCGGGGACGATGCCCTCCTCGACGGCCGCCTTCGTGGCGTGCATCGCGTCCTCGACGCGCGCCTTCTTCTCCTTCATCTCGGTCTCGG
>CAYUPN010000106.1:0-1788 GCA_964446605.1 uncultured Bifidobacteriaceae bacterium
GAGCTGCTTCAGCCCCAGCGACAGCCGCTGGTTCTCGGCGTCGATGTTGAGGACCATCGCCTCGACGACGTCCCCCTTCTTCAGCACCTCGGACGGATGCTTCACCCGCTTGCTCCAGGACATGTCGGAGATGTGAATGAGGCCGTCGATGTCCTCCTCCACCTCCACGAACGCCCCGAACTCGGTCAGGTTGCGCACCTTGCCCTTGATGCGGGTGCCGACCGGGTACTTGTCGGCCAGCTCGTGCCACGGGTTCTGCTCGACCTGCTTCAGGCCGAGCGAGATGCGCCGCGCCGTCGCGTCGACGCCCAGCACCATCGCCTCGACGTGATCCCCGACGTTCAGGATCTTCGAGGGGTGCTTGACGCGCTTGCTCCACGACATCTCGCTGACGTGGATCAGCCCCTCGACGCCCGGCTCGAGCTCGATGAACGCGCCGTAGTCGGTCAGGCTCACGACCTTCCCGCTCACGCGCATGCCCACCGGGTAGCGCTCGGCGACGGCCGACCACGGATCCGCCACCAGCTGCTTGTGGCCGAGCGAGACGCGCTCGGTCGCCGGGTCGTACTTCAGGACGATGACGTCGATCTCGTCGTTGACCTTCAGCACCTCGGACGGGTGCCCGACGCGGCCCCACGACATGTCGGTGATGTGCAGCAGCCCGTCGATGCCGCCGAGGTCGATGAACGCGCCGTAGTCGGTGATGTTCTTCACCTGGCCGCGCAGCACCTTGCCCTCGGCCAGCGTCTCGAGGGTGTGCTTCTTCCGCTCGGCGTTCTCCTCCTCGAGGAGCACCTTGCGCGAGAGCACGATGTTGCCGCGCTTCTTGTTCACCTTGATGACGCGCATGCGGAGCTCCTGCCCCTTCAGCGCGTCGAGGTTGCGCACCGGGCGCACGTCGATCTGGCTGCCCGGCAGGAAGGCGCGCACGCCGATGTCGACGGCGAGGCCACCCTTGATGCGCTCGATGACCCGGCCGATGACGACCTTCTTGTCCGCGTAGGCCTTCTCCACCTCGTCCCAGATCTTCATCTTCTCCGCCTTCTCGCGGGAGAGGACGACGTAGCCTTCGCGGTCTTCGGTGCGTTCGAGCAGGACGTCCACGACGTCGCCGGGCTGGACGATCACCTGGCGGTTCTCGTCGACGAACTCGTCGAGGGAAATGATTCCCTCCGACTTGAAGCCGACGTCGACGATGACCTCGGTATCGGTGACCTTCAGGACCGTTCCCTTGACGACCTCGCCTTCCGCGATGTGGCGGAAGCTGCTATCGTAAAGGTCCAGCAGACGGGCGTACTCCTGCGGGTCCATCTGCTCGCCGTCGTAGTCGGCCACCTGGCGGGTGCTCGTCGTCTCGCCTCCTGTGGTCCCGGCGTCGGGAGATGCCGCCGCAGGGATCTGCGGCTCGTGTTCAACGTTCGACATGCCGTGCAAGTCCTCCTCGATCGATCGATTGCCGGGCTTGCGGTCGGGAGCCGGCGCCCCGGGGTGTCTGACAGGGCGACGCCCATGGGCGCAGACCTGAAAGCGGATAAGCACTAGAGGATACGGTACTTACCGTCGGCGTGTCAAACGAGTCGGCCCCGAAAGGACTCCAGATGGCCAAGGCGAAGAGGAAGCGGCCCGCCGCCAGCGCGGCCGGCCGGAAGCGCACCAGCAAGGCCAGTTCGTCCACGCGGCGCACGCAGACGACCCGGAAGAAGACCGCTGCCGGGGCCGCTGGCCGCCGCTCGGCCCGGAAGACAGCTGCCCGGAAGAGCACCGCCCGGAAGACCACCGCTCGGAAGA
>CAYUPN010000106.1:1888-6302 GCA_964446605.1 uncultured Bifidobacteriaceae bacterium
CACCGCTCGGAAGACCACCGCTCGGAAGACCACCGCCCGGAAGAGCGCCGCCCGGAAGACCACTGCCCGGAAGACAGCTGCCAGGAAGACAGCTGCCAGGAAGACCACGACCAGGAAGGCCACGACCAGAAAGGCCACGGCCCGGAAGACCGCGGCCCGCAAGACGACCTCCCGCAAGGCCACGGGCGCGCGGAAGACGGCCCGGAAGGCCGCCCACAGCACCACCCCACGCCGCCCGGTCACCGGCCGGACGAAGACCGCCGGCCGGACATCCGGCACCCGCCGCGCGGCGGGTGCCCGGAAGACGGCCTCGACCCGGACGGCCGCGTCGAAGCGGACGGCTGCGAAGCGCCCGGCCGCGACGACCCGGAGACCGGCCCCGCTGACTGTGCCGCTGCGTGAGCCGCGCTCGACGCCCTCCTCGCTCGACTACGAGCGTCGGGCCTCGGCAGCGCGGACCGGCTGGGACGAGACGCTGGAAGCGCTGACGGAGCACACGGAGACCGGCCCGGAGCTCACGGGGGGCGACGTGGACGCGTCCTGGGAGGACGCCTACGCGGTCGGGGATCAGGCCCCCGGCGGCGACAACCCCACGCCCGACCAGGACATCGTCGAGCAGATCGGCCGCTCGCTCGGCGTGACGTACGAGGACCGGGAAGAGCTGAAGGGCGCCGCGAAGATCGAAGAGCGCGACCGGCGTCGCTGGGAGCTCGATCCGGCGTCGTCGGAAGACTACGAGGATCGGTAGGTCCGACCCGGACACCGATCGACGGGGCACACGGGGAACGTGCAGGCGTTCCCCGTGCCCTGAAACGGCGCGCGCGGCCGCGGCCGGGCGCCTGCACGGTCATCGCCGCCCGGCGACCACCTCCATCACCCGTCCCACGACTTCCTCGATCGGCACGCCCGTCGTGTCGATGACCACGGCGTCCTCGGCAATCATGAGCGGCGAGACGGCCCGGGTGCTGTCGGCGCGATCGCGCGCGGCCAGGGCGGAGGCGACCTCGGTCAGGGCCTGGCCGCCGCCGCCGTGCGCGGGGTCCGCGGCGCGGCGGCGGGCCCGCTCCTCGGGCGTCGCGTCCAGATAGATTTTGACCTCGGCGTCGGGGAACACGACCGTGCCGATGTCGCGCCCCTCCATCACCACACCTCCCTGCGCGCCGTACGCCCGCTGACGCGCGACCATCTCGGCGCGCACGCCGGGCACGCGCGCGACCGCGGTGACCGCGCGGTCGATCGCCGACGTGCGAATCGCGGTCGTGACGTCGATGCCATCGACAACGACGCGACCGTCGTCCAGCTCCAGCCGCGCGCGCGCCGCGAGCGCCGTGATCGCGCGCTCATCCTCCAGGGAAACGCCCTCGTCGAGCGCCTTCCAGGCGATCGCCCGGTACATGGCGCCGGTGTCGACGTGGCGGTAGCCCAGCGTGCGTGCGATCGCGCGGGACACGGTGCCCTTCCCCACGCCGGACGGGCCGTCGATGGCGATGACACGGGGATGCGGCAGGTCGGAAACGGGCATGCAATCGGGCAGTGTAACATCAGCCGCACATGCGATTCGTCCGGCGCGCCGTGCTGATCGCGGTGCTCGCGGGCGTGGGCGCCGCGATGCTGTGGGGCCCGACGTACGCGCGCGCGCTGTCGCTCGTCGTGCGCGCGGCGCAGATCGACGGATGGCTCCTGCGCGTCGCGGAGCTGGAAGCGCGACGCTGGTCGGCGGGCACGGCCTTCCGCGTGCCGACCCGGCACGGCGCGATCCCCGCGCGTCTGTATCGGCCGGAGGGATCCGCCGATCGCACGGTCGTCCTCACGCCGGGCGTGCATGCGATGGGGATCGACGAACCCCGGCTGCAGCGGCTGGCCGGCGATCTGGCGGCCAGCGGCGTCGCGGTGCTGACCATCGCACTCCCCGATCTGGTGCGCTACCGCTTCTCGCTGGACGCGGTGGATCAGATCGAGGATGCGGCCGCCTGGGTCCTCGCGCGCGACGATCTCGCCGCAGATGGCCGCGTCGGCCTGATGGGGGTCAGTTTCGCCGGGGGGCTCACGGTCGTTGCCGCCGGGCGCCCCACCCTGCGCGATCGCGTGGCGTTCACCTTCTCCTTCGGCGGGCACGGCGACCTGCCGCGCACGCTCCGCTATCTCTGCACCGGCGTCGAGCCGCCGGGCCCCGGCGAGCCGGCGTCGGCCCGCACCATCCGTCCTCCACACGATTACGGCGTCGCCGTCATCCTGCTCGGGTTGGCGGACCACATGGTCCCGCCGGAGCAGGTCGACGCGCTGCGCGATGCCATCGAGACGTTCCTGACGGCGTCGCAACTCACGCTCGTCGACATGGCGATGGCCCGGTCGACGTTCGAGCGGAGCCGCGCGGTGGCGGAGATGCTGCCGGAGCCCTCGGCGACGCTGATGCGACTCGTCAACGACCGGAACACCGCCGCGCTCGGCGAACGATTGCTGCCGGTCCTGGACGAGGTCACGTTTCCGCCCGAGCTGTCGCCGGAGCTGTCACCGCCCCCGAGCTCGCCGGTGTATCTGCTCCACGGCGTCGACGACACCGTCATCCCGGCTGTCGAGACCCGCCTCCTCGAGGCGCACCTCCGCGCGCAGGACGTGGACGTACGCGCCCTGCTCTCCGCGCTGATCACGCATGCCGAGGTCGACCGCCCGCCGGCCCTCGGCGAGGCCTGGCGCCTGGTGAGCTTCTGGGCCGACCTGCTCGGGCAGTGACGAGCGCAGACGGCGGCGGGCACGGTTCTGGCACTCCTCCGGGCTGAACCGAGGAGGCACCATGAAGACCCGCACTCATCCGCTCGCGATCGCGGGCGCCGTCGCGCTCGTCGCGCTGCTCGGCGCCATCCCCTCGGCGCAGACGAACGCGCCGAAGCTGCACCTGACGGCCACGGCCGTCGACCTCAGCAACATCGGCACCGGCGCCACGGCACAGGTCAGCATCGACATCAACAGCTGGTCAACCGAGGCGCAGCGCGAGCGCTTCATCGAGACCGCCATGGAGAAGGGACAGGACGATCTCGTCGACGCCTTCGCGAACACGCCGTCGCAGGGACGCATCTGGTTCCCCAACGTCACCGGGCCCGATCCGACGAACATCGGCCTCGGATGGCCGCTCCGCTACACCCATCAGACCTCGTTGCCCGACGGCGGGCGCCGCATCGTCATCGCGACGGATCGCGTGATGTCGTTCTGGGAGCGCGCGAACCAGCCCCGGACCACGCAGTATCCGTTCACGCTGATTCAGATTGAGGTCGACGACGAGGGCCGTGGCGAAGGCCGGATGGCGGTTGCGACGAAGATCACCTACGACAAGAACCGGAAGGTGATGGAGATCGAGAACTTCTCGAGCGAACCCGTGCGCCTGAAGAACGTCCGGGTCACGGAAAAGCAGTCGTGACGGTGTAAGGGATAACGGGAAGCCGCAAGACGGGAAGGGCGCGTGCGCGAGCTCACGATCCGCGGCGCGCACGCGCCCTTCCCGCTTCCCGTTTCCCGCTTCCCGTTGCATCCTGGCCGGCGGCAGCGCCTGACCGATCGTCCCGGCCCGTCAAGCCCGCCGCCTTCTGCAACGCGCGGACCTCGGACGGCGAGAGATCCCGGAGCTCACCCGAGCGCAACCGCTCGTCCTGAATGGGACCAATGCGGATGCGGGTGAGGCGGACGACCGGGTGCCCCACGGCGGCGCACATCCGGCGGACCTGCCGGTTGCGCCCCTCGCGCAGCGTCATTCTCAGTACAGTCGTCGCACGCCGCTCGCGTGCGGGCCGGCCCGGCGCCGGGACGACACGCACGGTCGCCGGCGCGGTGCGCCGCCCGTCGAGGACGATGCCGCGTTCCAGCGCGGCGAGAGCGCGCTCGTCGGGCACGCCGCGCACCTCGACGCGGTACACGCGCTCGACCTCGTGGCGCGGATGCGTCAACGCTGCCGCGAGATCGCCGTCGTTCGTGAGCAGCAGCAGTCCTTCCGAATCGTAGTCGAGGCGGCCGACCGGGTACACCGACTCGCGCACGCCCTTCAGCAGATCCATGACGGTGCGCCGTCCCTGCGGGTCGCGGCGCGTCGACACGTAGCCCTTCGGCTTGTTCAGGAGCAGATAGCGCCGGCGTGCGGCCGGCTGGATGCGGCGCCCGTCGACGCGAATTTCGTCGCGCGACGGATCGGCGCGCGTGCCGAGCTCGGTGACCGTGCGCCCGTTCACCGCGACGCGCCCCTGCTGGATCAGGGTTTCCGCGGCCCTGCGCGACGCCACGCCGGCAGCGGACAGGATCTTCTGCAGACGGAGCACGTGAAGACTGTAACGGTGAAGACGGGAAACGGGAAATCAGACAGGACGGGGTGACAGCAAGGCGGGCCCTCAATCGGTCCGGGCCCGCCCGCGACTCTCTCATCGACTGGCCG
>CAYUPN010000106.1:6402-11989 GCA_964446605.1 uncultured Bifidobacteriaceae bacterium
CTCCGGTTCCGGTTCCGGTTCCGGTTCGGAGCCGGGCGATTCCGCGACGTCCTGTGCCGGCTCGATCGCGTCCTCGCCCCCTTCACCTGACAGGATCTCCTGATCCTCGGCCGTCGCCGGGGCGTCGAGCAGGCTCTCCTGCTGCGCCAGCCCGGCCGGCGGCGCGAACCCGAGCGCGTCGGCCATGTCCTCGACCCTGGGCAGATCGCTCAGGTCCTTGAGCCCGAACCGGTCCAGGAACTCCCGCGTGGTCGAGTAGAGGAACGGCCGGCCGACCACCTGCTTGCGGCCCGAGATCTTCACGAGCCCGCGCTCGAGCAGCGTGCCGATGACGCCCGACGTGTTCACGCCGCGGATCTCCGCGATTTCCATCGCGGTGATCGGCTGCTTGTACGCGATCACCGCCAGCGTCTCCAGCGCCTGCACCGACAGCTTCTGCGTCGTCCGCTCGTGGAAGAGGCGCCGGACCCACTCGTGCAGCTCGGGGCGCGTGACGATCTGGTAGCCATTGGCGACCTCCACCAGCTGCAGGCCCCCCGACCGCTCGTACCGGTGCTTCAGCTCCTCGAGCGCCGCGGCGACGTCCTCCTTCGTCTCGTCGTCCAGGAGCTTGACGAGCTGTTTGAGGGTGATCGGCTCGGGAGCCGCGAAGACGAGCGCCTCGACAATGCCGACGAGGCCGGAGGCGTCGGCGGTGTCCGGCGCGTCCGGTTGGGGCTCGCCGCTGCCGATCAGGGCGTCGACGTCGGTGACCGCGGATGCGCTCTCGTCCGGCCCGGCCGCGGCGTCATCCGCTGGCGCGCCTTCCGGATTGGCGTCGCGATCAGTTGTCTCGTCCATCGCCATCCTCTGACTCCTTCTCCGCCGCACCGGCGCCCGGCGCGGCGTGATGATCGCGATACACCTGTTCCGGGTCCTGAATCGGATGCGGCGCGTCCGCCGGGCGTGCGCGCTTGTAGACGCGAATCGGGCCGAACGCGCCCGACTGGAAGACCCGGATCAGTTTGAGCCGGATCATCTCCAGGAGCGCGAGGAACGTCACGATCAGATCGGCGCGCGAGTGGGCGTCGGCGAACAGCTCCTCGAAGCCGACCGCCTCCGTCTCCGAGAGCCGATTGAGGAGCTGATCGATGCGATCCTCGATCGACATCTGCTCCGGCGGGAGCACGACCTTCGGCCGGGACTTCGCGCGCTCCAGCACGCCCCGGAAGGCGCTGAGCAGACTGAAGAGATCGACCTCGAGCTCGGGCTCGTAGTCCTCCCCCGCCACGTCGGCCACGGCGGCGTCGGGTCGCGGGAACTGCGCGCTGCGCAGGGTCTGGCGCTCGTGCAGCAGTTCGGCGGCCGCCTTGAACTTCTGGTGCTCCAGCAGCCGGCGGACGAGCGCCTCGCGCGGGTCTTCCTCCTCGAGGCCTTCGCCTTCGACCTCGGGCGTCGGCCGCGGGATGAGCATGCGCGACTTGATGTGGATCAGCGTCGCGGCCATCACGAGGAACTCGCCCGCGACGTCCAGGTTCAGCTCCTGCATCAGGCCGAGGTACTGGAGGTACTGGTCGGTGATGAGCGCGATCGGGATGTCGTAGATGTTCACCTCGTTCTTCCTGATGAGGTGAATGAGCAGATCGAGCGGCCCTTCGAAGCTGCCCAGCTTCACCGGGTAGGCCTCGAGCGACGACTCGAACTCGGGGAACTCCGTCATGGCAGATCCAGATCGCGGGACGGCCGCCGGCGTCTCAGTAGCACAGCCGCATCGCCTCGCGCACGGCCTCCATCTTGCGGGCCGCCTCGGCGCGGGCCTTCTTCGATCCCTCGAACAGGATCTCGCGGAGGTGCCCCGGTCGCGCGAGCAGCGCCGCGCGCCGCTCGCGGAGCGGCTCGAGCACGTCGTTGAGCGCGGCCGCCAGCTTCGTCTTCACCTCGACGTCGCCGACACGGCCGGCGCGATACCGCGTCTTCAGGTCGTCCACCTCGTCGGCGTTCCCGTTGAACGCGTCGTGGTAGATGAACACCGGGTTCCCCTCGACCGTTCCCGGGATGTCCGCGCGAATGCGCTTCGGGTCGGTGTACATCTGCCGCACCTTCTTGCGCACGGTCTCGGCGTCGTCGGAGAGGTCGATGGTGTTGTTGTAGCTCTTGCTCATCTTCCGGTTGTCGAGCCCGGGCAGGCGCGGGGTCGGGGTCAGCAGCGCCTGCGGCTCGACCAGCACCGGACCGTAGAAGTTGTTGAAGCGCCGCACGATCTCGCGCGACAGCTCCAGATGCGGGACCTGGTCCTCGCCGACGGGCACCGCCTGCGCGTCATAGAGGACGACGTCGGCGGTCTGCAGGAGCGGATAGCCGAGAAACCCGATCGAGGAGAGATCGCGCTCGGCGAGCTGCTCCACCTGCTCCTTGTACGTCGGCACGCGCTCGAGCCACGGAATCGGCGTGATCATGCCGAGCAGCAGGCTGAGCTCCGCGTGCTCCGGCACGAGCGACTGCACGAAGATCGTCGAGCGCTCGGGGTCGACGCCGGCCGCGATCCAGTCGGCGGCGTTGTCGAGCGCGTTGGCCGTGATCCCGGCCGTGTCGTCGTAATGGCTGGTCAGCGCATGCCAGTCCGCGACGAAGTAGAAGCACTCGTAGGCGTCCTGGAGCGCCACCCAGTTGCGGAGCGCTCCGACGAGGTGCCCGAGATGCAGTTTGCCGGTCGGGCGCATGCCCGACACGACCCGGCGACGGCGAGATGATGCAAGCACGGCAAAATCGCAAGCGTACGACGAAGCCACCCCATCGGGCAAGGCGGATGAGCCCGGCGACGGTGAGCGGCGGCGTCCCGTCTCAGACGCCCGCGAAATGCCGGAGGACCGCGTCCGCGATCTTCGGGCCGACCGCGGCCTCCAGTTCCTCGCGGGTGGCCCGGCGCACCCCGGCGACGCTGCCGAACCGCTGCAGCAGCTGACGGCGCCGTCGTGGCCCCACGCCCGGGATGGCGTCGAGCTCCGAGCGCAGGTCGCGCCGGCGGCGCGACTGCCGGTGGAAGGTGACGGCGAAGCGGTGCGCCTCGTCGCGGATTCGCTGCAGGAGCAGGAGCCCCGGGTCGTCGGGCGGGAGCGCGATCGGATCGACGCGGTCGCGGGTGACGATCAGCTCCTCGCGCTTCGCGAGGCCCACGGCGACCAGATTGGCGAGCCCGAGCGACTCGAGCGCCTCGTACGCCGCGGCGAGCTGCCCCTTGCCGCCGTCGATGACGATCAGGTCGGGAAACGGCCCGCCGCTCTCGATGACCGCCCGGTACCGCCGGTGCACGACCTGCCGCATCGCCGCGAAGTCGTCGAGGAATCGCACATCGGCCGGATGCGGCTCGGGTGGGGTGTCCGCCGGGATGTTGCCGATTGGCACGTCCAGCGACTCGGGCCTTGAGCGGATCCGGAACTTGCGGTACTCGCTCTTCCGCATGCGGCCGTCCTCGCAGACGACCATGGCGGCGACGGTTTCGGCCCCCTGGATCGTCGAGATGTCGAAGCAGTCGATCCGCCGCGGCAGGGCCGGCAGGCCCAGCACCGTCCGGAGCGTTTCGAGGGCGCTGTAGTGGGCGAGCGTCTCCTCGTTGAAGCGCGCATCGTAGGCGAGCGCGGCGTTGCGGGCGGCGAGCTCGATGAGGCCGCGCTTGTCGCCGCGGCGCGGCACGACGAGCCTCACACGGCGCCCGGCACGCGCGCTGAGCCACTCCGCGGTGGCGTCGGCGTCGTCGATCGCCATCGGCAGGTGCAGCTCCGGCGGGATCGGATGGCTCTCGTAGATCTCCCGGAGAGCCGCGGCGAGGACCTCCCCCTGGTCGGTCGTGGGGCCGTCGCCGGCCTCCGCGACCAGCTCCAGCCGGTCGACGACGCGTCCGCGGCGGACCTGGAACACCTGGATCACCGCGCCGGCCGGCCCGATGCGGATCCCGAACACGTCGCGCGCGGAGAGATCCGGCACCGAGACCTTCTGATGCCGCTCGGCGAGCGTCTGGACCGTGCGCATGGCGTCGCGCAGGTGCGCCGCGTGTTCGAAGCGCTCCGCCGCCGCGGCCTCCTCCATCCGCTCGCGGAGGTCGGCGATCAGCTCCTCCGTGCGTCCCTCGAGAAAGAGGCGCGTGTCGGCCACCGCGCGCTGGTACTCGGCCTCCGACGTGATCGTCTCGACACATGGCGCCAGGCAGCGACCGATGTCGTATTCGAGGCAGGGGCGTGGCCGGCGCCCCGTGATCACCTCGTTGCAGGACCGGATCCCGAACAGCGAGTGGGTCAGCGCCATCGTCCGCCGCGCCAGCTTGGCGGGCATGAACGGGCCGGCGTAGAAGTGGGCGTCCTTCTGGACCTGCCGCGCCACCAGCACGCGCGGAAACCGCTCGCCGGTGGTGAGCTGGAGATACGGATAGTGCTTGTCGTCGCGAAGCCGGATGTTGTACTTCGGGTTCCGCTGCTTGATCAGGCCGTCCTCGAGCGCGAGCGCCTCGACGACGGAGTCGGTGATGATCACCTCGAGGCGGGCGATGTCGTCGAGCAGCGCTTCGGTCCTGGCATCCGCGCCGCGGGCCCCCAGGTAGCTGCGGACGCGATCGCGGAGCGACCGGGCCTTCCCGACGTAAATGGTCTCACCTGCGGCGTTGAAATACAGGTAGACCCCGGGCTGCTCCGGCAGTCGCGCGATCTGGGCCTTGAGATCCTGAATCGCCATCAGCTACCATGCTGGGTTTGATGCCACGGGGAGAACCTCCCATTATACCGGCCCCCGCCTCACGCCCTCTTTCCGGCGCCAGCGAATGACCTTTACCGGCGCCATCGGGGCGGCGTGCATGCTGCCCCTGCGGGGAATCATCAACCTCTCGGTCGCGCTCGGCATCCACCCGAACGTCCTGACCCTGATCGGCGTGCTGATCAACGTCGGCGCCGCCTTCGCGCTGGCCCAGGACCGCTTCGTGCTGGCGGGCGCGATCATGATCGTCGCCAACATCTTCGACTTCATCGACGGCAAGGTCGCCCACATCACCGGCACGCAGTCGCGGTTCGGCGCCTTCTGGGACTCCACGCTCGATCGCTTCTCGGACCTGGCGCTGTTCACCGGCCTGATCTGGCTCTACTCCACGCTGGGCCGCCACGACTACGTGCTGATCACGACGCTGACGCTCATCTTCGCGACGATGACCAGCTACGCGCGGGCGCGGGCGGAGTCGCTCGTCGAGAAGTGCAAGGTGGGCTTCATGGAGCGGCCGGAGCGGATCGTGCTGTTCATGATCGGCGCGTTCACCGACCGGATGGCCGCCGTCCTCTGGGTGATCCTGGTGCTGTCGGTGGTGACCGTCGCGAACCGGATCTACTACACCTATCTCGCGCTGAACGGGCTGCCGCTGCCGAAGCACCGCGGCCTCAAGGGGGTACTCACCCGCGCGTTCTTCTGGACCGACGAGCGCGCGACGCTCGCGTACGACCTGTGGGTGATCGCGATTCTGGCGTTCGTGTGGCTGACGCCGCCCGCCTGGATCGGCGACCCGACCGCGCACGACGCCGGGCTGATTGCGTGGCTGCTGGGGCGGACCTGATCAGACCTGATCAGACCTGATCCG
>CAYUPN010000107.1:0-11781 GCA_964446605.1 uncultured Bifidobacteriaceae bacterium
GTGGCGGGCACCGGCTCGGGCCGCGAGTTCGACCGGGGCGCCGCGCTGTCCCGAGTCATCGCCTTGCTCCGTCAATTCCGTCCCGGCTTCTTCCCGCGATCCGCGGCCTCGCCGGGCACGCGGTCGAGCAGCCGGTACTTCCGCAGTTTGCTGTAGAGCGTCGGCCGGTACACGCCCAGGATGCTCGCGGCAGCCCGCTTGTTCCCCTGCGTCCGCTCGAGGGTCTGCACGATGGCCAGACGCTCGATCTCCTCGAGCGTATGGTGCGGCGGGATGAAGAACTCGCCCGTGTCGAGCCCCGGCTCGGGATCCCGCACGCTCACGGGCAGATCCGCCGGCATGATCGAGGAGCCGCTCGCGACGATGACCGCGCGCTCGATGACGTGCTCGAGCTCGCGCACGTTGCCGGGCCAGCGGTACCGCTGCAGCAGCCGGAGCGCCTCGGGCTCGCAGCGGTCGACCGGGCGCCCATGCCGCTCGGCGTACTTCAGGATGAAGTGGTTCACCAGCAGCGGCACGTCGTCGGACCGCTCGCGCAGCGGCGGGATCGCGATCGTCACGGTGTTGATCCGGAAGTAGAGATCCTCGCGCAGCTTCCGGTCGGCGAGCGCCGCGTCGAGATTGGCGTTCGTCGCGCAGATGAGCCGGAAGTCCGACCGCACGACCCGGCTGCCGCCCACCGGCCGGAATTCCCGGTCCTGCAGCACGCGCAGGAGCTTCACCTGCAGCGCGGCCGGCATTTCGCCGATCTCGTCGAGGAGCAGCGAGCCGCCGTCGGCCAGTTCCATCAGGCCCATCCGGTCCGCCACGGCGCCCGTGAACGCTCCCCGGCGGTGGCCGAACAGCTCGGATTCGATCAGCTCGGCCGGCAGCGCCGCGCAGTTGATCTTCACGAACGCGCCGCGGCTGCGCCGGCTCTGCTGATGGAGCGCCGTCGCGACGAGCTCCTTTCCCGTGCCGTTCTCGCCGTGGATGAGCACGCTGGCGTCGGTCGGCGCGACCTTCGCGATGAGCGAGAAGAGCTGCCGCATCTTCTCGCTGCGGCCGATGAAGTTGGCCCCCAGGGACTGGTCTTCGAGCAGGCGCTCGCGCAGGCGGCGGTTCTCGTCGGCGAGCGCCAGCTTCTCGCGCGCCTTGTCGAGCTGGGCGAACAGCAGCGACGTGTCGATCGGCTTCTCGATGAAGCTGAACGCCCCGACGTTCATGGCCTCCACGGCCCGGGGGACGCTCCCGAACCCGGTGATCATCAGGACCTGGCACTCGGGGCTCGCGTCCTTGAAGTGCTGCAGCAGCTCGAGGCCGGCGACGTCCGGCAGGATGAGGTCCATCAGCACGAGCAACGGGCGCCAGGTCTCGAGCGCACGGCGCGCCTCGGCGCCGGACGCCGCCGTCCGCACGTTGTAGCCGCGCGGCTCGAGCAGGCCGCGCAGCGCCTCGGCCGCGTCGGCCTCGTCGTCGATGATCAGCACCCGGTGGCCCGACGGCATGCAGCTCTCTCCGGATCACGGACGGCCGGCGTGCGCAGCCGGCCGCCGCGTGAACGCGATAACGGGCGCCGGTAACGGACCGGCTACGCCGGGGGATAGGTAGGCGTGGTGAACGGCCGCTGGCCGGGCTCGCCCTGACCGGTCTGCTCCGATCCGGACTCGCGGCCCCGATCCATCATCTCGCGGCCGCGGTTCTTCAGCCCTTCCATGCGGCCGCTCGCCTGCTCGTAGGTCCGCGCCGCGCTCTGCCGCAGCTTCTCGCCGGACTGCTTCAGCTGGTGCCGCATCTCGGCGCCGGACCGCGGCGCGAACATCATCCCGATGGCGGTCCCCACGGCGGCACCGACCAGCAGGCCGGCCATGAAGCCGCCGCCGCCGTATTCCGCTCGCTCGATATCCATCTCGTACATGTGACGCTCCTTCAAGACGCGTGTGCACGGCTGAGGCCGCGTCCCCGGCCGGGTTGCGTCGATCGACTGTGTGGAACTCCGTCAATCAATGCCCGTGCCAGCGCAGGACTCAGATCACGTCGCGCCGCGGGGCATGCGTCACGCGCTTCATCGCCGCGAACGAGTCGCGCCCTTCGTGGAATGCGCTCCGCGCCTTGTCGGCGGTCTCGCGCAGCCGGCGCAGCTCGTCCGTCCAGGTGTCGAACATCGGCCCGAGGCGCTCGCGGAACTGCTTGCCGTGGTCCGTCAGAAACAGGTATCCGAAGGCCAGGCCGATGGCGGCCCCGAGGACCATCGTCGCGACGGGCCCGAAGTTGAACGAATCCCGCTCGCCGCTCCACTCTCCGTGCGCATGACCCGACATCGTCACAATCCGCCTCCTCTGCGGGTACGGCGGGCGCGGCCGCCCGCGTCCGGTCCCGCGTTCCAAGCCCTGTGCCAGCGGCGCGGCCAACGGTTCCGCGCCGGACGTTCGACACGCCCTGTCTCAGGCAGATACACCGCCGCGGTCGCGCCGTACTGTTCCAGCGTGCGGGGCGATCACCGCTCGGTCGCGACCGAGACGTCCCCCGTCCGGCGGAGGACGCTGATCCCGACGTCGGTGCCGCGGCGCTCGCAGAGCACTTCGAGCCGCGCGCCGGCGACCTCGAGATTCGCGAGCCGCAGCCAGTCCAGCGTATCCGGCAGTTGCGGGTTGTGGAAGACGACGCGCCGCCGCGTGCCGTCGATGCCGAGTCCGAGCAGCGACTGGACCAGGAGATACGGCGCCGAGGCCGCCCAGGCCTGCGGCGCGCAGGCGACCGGGTAGCGCGTCGGCCCTTCGCCCGCGCGCCGGCGGAACCCGCAGAACAGCTCGGGGAGTCGCCGCAGCTCGAAATGCAGGCTGGCGTCCAGCAGGGCCGTGACGACACGCACCACCTCGTCCTTGAACCCGTAGCGCGCCAGGCCGAGCGCGATGAGCGCGCAGTCGTGCGGCCAGATCGAGCCGTTGTGATACGACATCGGGTTGTAGCGCGATTCGCGGTCGGCGATCGTCCGGACGCCCCACCCGCTGAACATCTCCGGCATCATCAGCGTCGCGACCACGCGGGCGGCCCGATCGGCCGCCGGCATGCCGCTGAGCAGCACCTGCCCGGCATTCGACGAGAGGACCTCGCACGGACGCTTCCGGCCGTCGAGCGCGAGCGCGTAGGTGCCGAGCGACTCCAGCCAGAAGCGCCGCTCGAACTCGCGCCGCAGCGCGTCGGCCTGCCGCAGCAACTCGCGGGCGCGCCGCGTGTCGCGGCACGCGGACGCGATCGCGGCCGCCTCCCGCCGTGCGGCGTAGACGTATCCCTGGACCTCGCAGAGCGCGATGGGCCCGTCGGCCAGGGTGCCGTCCTGGTGGAAGACGGCGTCGTGGGAATCCTTCCAGCCCTGATTGCGCAGGCCCCGCTCGGTGGCACGTTCGTACTCCACGAACCCGTCGCCGTCGAGGTCGCCGTACTGGTCGATCCAGCGCAGCGCCGCGTCCACGTGCGGCCAGATGGCGCGCGCGAACCGCAGGTCGCCCGTGCGCTCGAGATAGCGTCCCGCGAGCACGACGAACAGCGGCGTGGCGTCGACGCTGCCGTAGTAGCGGCCGAACGGCACGTCACCGAGCGCCGCCATCTCGCCGTCCCTGGCCTCGTGCAGGATCTTCCCGGGCTGTGCATCGCGCTCCGGCTCGATGGCCGTCGCCTGCGTCGCCGCCAGATAGTCGAGCACGCCGCGCGCGATCGTCGGATCGGCCCACAGCATGGCCAGTGCGGTGATCAGCGCGTCGCGGCCGAAGACGGTGCTGAACCAGGGAATGCCGGCGTACGGATACGGCCCGTACGACGTGTCGGTGAGCATCATCGCGACGTCGGCGACGGCGCGATGCATCCAGCGGTCGAACCGATCGCTGGACGTCTCGACCCTGGCCATGCGGGCCCGTGTCGCGACCCCCGCATGCGTGGCATCCGCCAGCGCCTCGTCCCAGGCGCGGCCGAGCGAGGCCGGCGACGACCCGCCGCAGCAGACCGCGACGATGCAGCTGCCGGTGGCCCGTGGTCCGGCGCGCAGCACGAAGCGCAGGCGTCCGTCTTCGTGACGAGGCGGCGGATCGCAGGTGACCCGTGTCTCCCGCGACAGCCCGTCGAGGCCCTCGTACCGGAACACGACGCCGTGCGGAGTCGGCTCGGGCGGCAGCAGCTGGCCGCGGCGCCGGCGCGGCGAGCCCCGCACCTCGAAGATGTCGGCGAAGTCTGCGCCGACGTGCAGGTCGAAGGCGATCTCGCAGAGCCGCGCGCCGAAGTTGGTGAGCGCAATCCGCTCGTAGCAGGTGCCCTCCCAGAGGAACCGGCTGCGGTGCACGTGCAGCAGCCCCTGCGGCCAGAGCACCTCGCCGTCGGCCCACAGTTCCGGATTGGTCAGGTCCACGGTGAGCAGGTCGCTGCTCTCCTGCAGCGTGGAGCTGAGCAGCAGGAACCGGTGTCCCCCCGCAATCCGCAGCTCGTACGTCGAGAGATGGCGGGTGCCCCGGTGATAGAGCCCCTGCTCGTGCAGGCGCAGCCCGCCGGCATCCCCGAACGTGTCGAAGACGCCGAAGGTGTCGCCGTGCTTGAGCACGCGCGTGCGCTCGTCGCGCCGTTCGACCGCCGCAACGGCGTATTCGAGGCTCGGATCGTGGGCGACGTCCGTCACGCCGTGGCTACCTCCGGGGCACGGCGTGCCGCCATGTTGATCACGCGCCGGTAAACGAGCTCGTAGTCGCGCGCCATGCGCGCCGCGGTGAACCGGCGCTCGAAGGCGCGGCGGCACACGACGCGGTCCAGGTGCACCGTCTCGTGCACCGCCGCCACCGCATCGTCCAGCGACTCGACGATGAAGCCGGTGCGGCCGTGTTCGACCAGCTCGGGGACCGAGCCGCAGCGCCACGCGACGACGGGGGTTCCGCAGCCGAGCGCCTCGATGACGACCATCCCGAACGGCTCCGGCCAGTCGATTGGAAAGAGCAGCGCCCTCGCGCCGCCGAGCAGGCGCAGCTTCTCCGGTTCCGCCAGCTCGCCGAGGTACTCGACGCCGTCGAGCTGCAGCAGCGGCTGGATGCGGCTCTCGAAGTACTCGCGGTCGGCCGCGTCGACCTTTGCGGCAATCCGCAGCGGAAGGCCGGCGCGCCGTGCGATCTCGATCGCGCGATCCGGCCGCTTCTCCGGGGCGATCCGCCCCACGAACGCGAGATAGCCGTCGTGCCGGGGTGAGAACGGCACCTTGTCGGGCGGCAGTCCGTGGTGCACCGTGGCCACCCAGTGTGCGCCCGGGAGCGGCCGCCGCTGGTCGCGCGAGATGGAGACGAGCGGCAGGTCGTCGCAGGCGGCGAAGAGCGGCCGCAGATCCGGCACGTCGAGCCGGCCGTGCAGCGTCGACACGTTCGGCGCGTTCAGCCGGCGCGCGAGCGGGAACTGGAGAAAGCCCGTATGGAAATGCAGGACGTCGAACTCGTGCGCGAGCCTCGCGACCTCTTCGAGCTCGGCCAGGTGATGCGCCAGCGTGTCGCGGCATTCGGGATCGAGCCGCAGCGCGGAACGGCCGAACGGAACCAGCCGGGCGGACGTCATCGAGTCGCCGCTGGCGAACAGCGTCACGTCGTGACCGCGGCGAACGAGCTCCTCCGTGAGATACGACACCACCCGTTCGGTGCCCCCGTATGCGACCGGGGGCACGCGTTCATACAACGGAGCAACCTGCGCGATTCGCATGTCGTCTGGAATCCCTCTGCTACGTCGCGGCCGGGGTGGCATGGTCCCGTCTTCCGCGAACTACGTCGACGGGCGCGCCGTGCGGGATGGCGCGTGGGAGGTCATTCCTGCAGACCCTCGCGCCGCCGATCCTCGTGCGACAGCGGCACCGGGTGGCGCCACCGGCCGAACGACAGGCCGATCAGCAGCATCGCGCAGGCCAGGCCGAGCCCGCCGAACACGATGGCCCCGACCGTGAGGTAGGGCGCGGCCCAGCCGAGGTCCTCGCCGATGGTGTCCGTCAGGTCGCCGATCGTCGCGCCCACCAGCAGCAGGACCGAGACCAGCGCAAGCCCGAGCCCGACCGTGAACAACGCCACACGCGGCATCTGCAACCCCTGCACACCTGGATACCAACTGCGTGCCAGGGCTCGGGTCTGGCAGGAACATCGCCGACAGGGGTTCCGTGTGCATGGGGCTGGAGCTCACCCATACACCCATGAACGCGTGGGGACCCACGCCCGCGCGACCTGCGGGCTATGCCGCCGAGACGAACTCGCGCTTGAACCGTCGCGTTCGCCCGTCCGGGAACGCCACCTCGACGATGGTCCCCTGGACGCGCTGGACCTCGCCCGTGCCGTGGACGGGAACGCGGACCCGGTCGCCGACCGCGAGGACGGGCGCCGCCGGTTCCGGCGACGGCTCCGGGGCTGATACGGCAGGCTCCAACACAGGCTCGGGGATGCCGCGCTCGCAGTTGTCGCAGCGGCCGCAGCGCTCCCAGTCGACCGATTCGCCGAAGTACTCGAGGATCGTCCGCCAGCGGCAGCGGGCCGTCTGCGCGTACGCGATCATGCGGTCCAGCTTCCCGCGATCGCGCGCGTGGCGCGCGACCGCCTCCGCCACGAGATCCTGGAGGGCCGGCGCGTCCAGCGCCCTCTCCGGCGTGAAACGGGATCCGTGCCGCTCACGCACGAGCCCCGCTTCCTTCAGCATCGCGAGCACGACGCGGATGCGATCCGTGGATCGCGTCGAGGCCTGCGTCGCGATCTCGCGAAGCGTCGCAGGCCCGCCGGCCGCCTCCACGGCGCGGCCGACTGCCGCGTGGACGTCCGCGAGCGCCTCCTCGTCCGCGCGGCCGCCGCCCAGGAAGAAGAGCTGTGTCCGCCGGTCGGCGCTCGTGTGGAACAGCACGCATCGCGCCGGCTCGTCGTCGCGTCCCGCGCGGCCGGACTCCTGGTAGTACGCTTCGAGGGATCCGGGGAGGCTGTAGTGCACGACGAAGCGGATGTCCGGCTTGTCGATGCCCATGCCGAAGGCGTTCGTCGCGACGATGACCGGCAGCTCGCCGCGCATGAAGCGCGCCTGGGTCTCGCGCCGCTCGCGCGCACCGAGCTGCCCGTGATAGCGGGCCGCGTTGGTGCCGCCGGCTTCGAGCTGCGCGAGAACGGTGTCCACGTGCCTGATCGTCGAGCAGTAGACGATCCCGGGCGGCTCGAGGCTCCGGACGAGCGGCCCGATGCGTCCCTGCCGCTCCTCGTCGGACGCCGCGATGACCTCGTATCGCAGGTTCGGCCGGTAGGCGCCGGTGTTGATGACGCGCATCGACTGGAGCTCGAGCTGCAAGCCGATGTCGTCGATGACGTCGGGGGTCGCCGTGGCCGTCAGCGCGAGCACCGGCGGCGATCCGAGCTGCCGCCTCGCCGCGCCGAGCGCGAGGTACGCCGGACGGAAGTCGTGGCCCCATTGCGAGATGCAGTGCGCCTCGTCGACGACGAAGAGATCGATCTGGCGCCCGCGCAGCGAGGCGAGGAAGTCGCCGTCGGACACGCGTTCGGCGGTGGTCAGCAGGAACTCATGGCTCTCGGTCCGGATGCCCTCGACCGCGTCGTCGCGTTCGCGCGCCGTGATCGCGCTGTTCAGCTGCGCGGCCTCCAGGCCGAGACCGTCGAGCTTGTCGACCTGATCCTTCATCAGCGAGATGAGCGGCGAGACCACGATCGTCATGCCCGGAAGGAGCAGCGCGGGCAGCTGATAGCAGAGCGACTTCCCCGCTCCGGTCGGCATGATCGCCAGCGTGTCGCGTCCCTCGAGCACCGACGCGATGACCGCTTCCTGTCCGGGACGGAACTCGTCGAGCCCGAACACGCGGGACAGCGTGCGCCGCAACTCGGCCGGGCCGATGCGCGGGCGCCCGGGCGTGGAATGGCGGGAGGTGGCGGAGGGGAGGGCCGTGGACACGGGAGTCGGCAGACACCCGTGCCCTTGCACGCTTCGTTCCGGTCAGTCGGTGTCCGTATGTGCCTCGACGATCGTCCGGGCGGCCGCGCCGTATCGCATGCGGCGCCCGGTCCGTTCGGCCTCGCGGCCGAGGCAGCACGCGACGGCATGCGCGAAGCCGACGTCAATCGGCGCGTTGGGCGCGCGCCGCGACTGCAGACACTCGATCCAGTTCCTGACGTGCGGTTGTGCGTCCCCTGCGGTGAGCGACCTGTCGGTCCGCACGGGCGGGGCCGGAAGCACGTCATCCTCGGCGGCCAGGAAGTCACGTCGGGGAACGGAACCATCGCCCACGGCACACGTCGCGAGATTTGTTGGGTGGGCGAACTATAACAGAAGCTATGGAGGGAACGCGCCCGATCCGGGCCGAACGCCGGCGCCGCGCTTCGGCCCATCAGGGCCGCACTGGCTATACTCATCCACAGTCCTTTCGCCGATGACCTCGACTCCGGATCCGCTGCACATCGCCTTTCTCGGGTGCGGCTTCATCACGCGCGTCCACAGCCGCCACCTCCGCGCGCTCGGCGGCCGTATCGTCCGCAGCTACGCGAGCCGGGAACTGGCGAAGGCGGAGGCCTATTGCCGCGCGCAGGGCGGGCGCATCGCCTTCGACAGCTATGACGCCCCGCTCGCCGATCCCCGGATCGACGCCGTCGTCGTCGCCGTGCCGCCGCGCTACCATCTCGACCTCACGCTGCGCGCGCTGGCGGCCGGCAAGCACGTGCTGGTCGAGAAGCCGGCGTTCCTGACCGCCGCGGACTACCGCCAGGTGATCGATGCCGCGCGCCGGGCCGGGCGTGTGGTCATCGTCGGCGAGAACGACCACTACAAGCCGCTCGCGGTGACCCTCCGGCGGCTGCTCGCCGACGACGTCATCGGCGAGATCATCTTCGTGCACGTGGCGAGCGTGGCGCGCCGGCTGAAGGGGGCCGACGACTGGCGCAACGACGAAGCGATGGCCGGCGGCGACGCCTTCTTCGAGGAGGGCATCCACTGGCTGCACCTGGCGGGCAGTCTCGGTCCGTCCATCACCGAAGCGCACGGCTATCGTCCCGAGCTGCCGCCGGAGGCGGGCGATCGGCGCGCGAAGAGCATGATGGTCGCGCTGCGGTACGACAACGGCGCGGTCGGCACGCTGCTCTACTCCCGCGAGGTGCCCTCGTTCTTCCGCGGGCTGCGGCTGTCCAAGATCTTCGGGCGCCGCGGCGTCATCACCTTCGAGTCCAACGGCGCGTTCGTGGTCGTGCGCGGCCGCGGGCTGCCGCGCCTCGTTCTGCCCGGCGTGCGCGACATCCGCGGGTACCAGGCGATGTACCGTGACTTCGTCGACGCGATCCGGGACGGACGGGAGCCGGAGATGTCGCTGACACGCGCGCTCGAGGACCATCTCCTCATGGAGCAGATTTACGCGGGGCTGCGGCCGCAGCCGGCCGCGCCGGCCGCGCGCTGACGACGCGGTCCCGCAATCCGATGCAGACCTCCGGGTTCGATCTCGTGATCATCGGCACCGGGGCCGGCGGCGGCACGATGGTGCGCGCGCTGGCGGGTACCGGCGCACGCATCCTCCTCGTCGAGCGCGGCGACGTCGTCCCCCGCGAGCCGGAGAACTGGGACCCGGCGGCGGTCTGGCGCGATCTGCGCTACCGCACGCGCGAGCACTGGCTCGACGACGACGGGCGCGAGTTCGTGCCCTACATGCACTACGGCATCGGGGGGAACACGAAGTTCTGGGGAGCCGTGCTCTACCGGCTCCGCCGCCAGGACTTCCAGGCCGTGGAGCATGTCGACGGCGTCTCGCCGGCCTGGCCCATCGACTACGAGACGCTGGCGCCCTACTACGCGCGGGCCGAGCGCCTCTATCACGTGCACGGTGCCGCCGGCGACGACCCGACGGAGCCGCCGCGCGAGCCGTACCCGCATCCTCCGGTGCCGCATGCGCCAGGCATGGCGGAGATCGTCGAGCGGCTGCGGGGCGAGCAGGGGCTGCATCCCTCGCCGCTGCCGCTCGGCCTGATCAACCCCGGTGAGCCGAACGGGTGCGTGCTCTGCAACACCTGCAACTCGTTCCCCTGCCGGCTCGGGCTGAAGAGCGACGCGGAGACGTGCGGCGTCGGCCCGGCGCTCGCGCATCCGAACGTCACGCTGTGGACGCGGGCGTACGCGCAGCGGCTGCTCACCGATGGCCGGGGGGACCGCATCGAGGCGGTGGAGATCGTGCGCGACGGCGTCACGCACCGCGTGCAGGCGCCGCTCGTCGTCGTGTCCTGCGGCGCCGTGAACTCCGCGGCGCTGCTGATGCGGTCGGCCACCGATCGGCATCCGCACGGACTGGCCAACTCCTCGGGGCTCGTCGGCCGCCACTACATGGCGCACCTGGCGACGATGCTCCAGGGCTTCCATCCGCTGCGGCGCAACGACACGGTGTTCCAGAAGACCGTCGCGATCAACGACTTCTATCTGCGCGGACCGGGGCGAGCGTACCCGCTGGGCCAGATCCAGTCCCAGGGGCGCACGCACGGCATCATGGCGCAGGTGGTCGGGCGCACGATCGTGCCGGGCATCCCGCTGTGGGCCTACGATGCCTGGGTCGCGCGCGGCGTCGACTGGCTCGCGATGTCGGAGGATTTGCCGCGACCGGAGAACCGGGTGACGCTGACCACCGACGGCCGTGTCCGGCTGCACTATCGGGCGAACAACGTGCGCGCGCACCGCGAGCTCGTGCGGGAGGCCTCGCGGATGCTGCGCCGTCTCGGCTTCTGGGTCGTCGTCACGCACTCCCACAAGAACCGGAACACGACGCACCAGTGCGGGACGCTGCGGTTCGGGACCAACCCGCGCACGTCGGTGCTCGATCCGTGGTGCCGCGCCCACGACATCCCGAACCTGTTCGTCGTGGACGCCTCCTTCTTCCCTTCGTCGGCCGCGGTCAACCCCGGGCTGACGATTGCCGCGCAGGCGCTGCGCACGGCCGATCACATCGCGTCGGTGGAGCTGAAATGCGCGGCAGCGGAGACGACATGAGAGTCCGTTCGTTCAGCCACGTCGGCATCACGGTGTCCGACTTCGACCGCTTCGTGCAGTTCTACTGGGACGTGTTCGGCTGCCCGCTCGTCGGCGCCGCCGACACCCCGTCCGAGCGCGTGCGCCGCTTCTTCAAGGTCGACGGCGAGGCGCCGCGCTGCCGGATCGGCTGGATTCGCGTCCCGGGCGGCGCGGTGCTGGAGATCTTCGAGTTCCAGCCGCAGCTGCCGCCGGAAGCCGGCCCCTGGAACCGCGTGGGCCAGACGCACTTCAGCTTCAACGTGCGCGACACGCAGCGCTGGCACGACTACCTGGTGAGCAAAGGGGTCGAGATCGTCAGCCCGCCGGAGCGGTCCCCCCGCGGACACACGTTCTTCTTCGCCCGCGACTTCGACGGGAACCTGATCGAGCTGATGGATCTCCGGCACATGTACTACGTGCTCGACTGGCTCGGTCCGCTCGGCGGCTGGCTGTTCCGCCGCGGGCGGTACCGGCAGCACTATCTGCCGAAGCCGTCCGGTGCGGCGCAGACCTGATCGGTCTGAGTGGTCGCGTGTTCGCTGTCACACCTGCGATCGTGCAGGCGGGGCTTGGCCCCGCCTCACGCGCGACCGCGAGCAGGCAGCAGCGAGCGGCGCGCCGACCTGATCCGACCCGATCGCGCGTCTGCGAGCAGGGGTCAGCGAGCGGACGCGCGGACCTGATCGCCGGAGCCCGCGGAACGATTGCGACGCGGGCGAAGGCGCGACCCGATCCGCCCGCGCGACCGGCACAGGCGCGGGCGGGACCTGATCAGACCTGATC
>CAYUPN010000108.1:0-11735 GCA_964446605.1 uncultured Bifidobacteriaceae bacterium
GCGCTCCTGGCGGCGGCGGGCGCGCAGACCTGATCCGCCGAAGCGCGCAGCGCGAAGGCGGGACCTGATCCGACCTGATCCGACCTGATCCGACCTGATCCGACCTGATCCGGGTACGTTTCCTGCGGCTGCACTGAAGCGGACCCGTGCTCCCGCGACCCGTTTTCCCACCGCTGCGCCGATTCCGCCGCGTCCCCCGACGCGTCCGGCGCGCGCCGGATTTCCGTAAACCGCTGATATTCGTGGTCTTCGCGGTGACGGTCCCGGCCGCGGCGGCCGTGGCGCATCCCGAGCCGTTCCCCGGCCCCGATCGTCGCCCGCACGACACCGCTGTCGGAAGCTCGTCCATTGGCGCGGGTCCCGGCGCGCCGATCACCGAGGTCTCGCGCATCCGTGTCGGCGATCCCGCCGACGCCGGCCGCCCGGTCCTGATCACCGGCGTGGTCACGTACTACGACGAGGACTGGCGGCTGCTGTTCGTGCAGGGCGCGCGCCAGGGCATCTTCGTCGACCTGAAGAGCGCCGGCGAGGCGGAGCCGCTCCCGGCCATCCGCCCCGGCGACCGCGTCGAGGTCGCCGGCATCGTCGGGCCCGGCGACTTCGCCCCCGTCATCGCGCGTCCCGTGGTCCGGCGCCTCGGGCCGGGACGCCTGCCCGCGCCGGCGCGCCCGTCGTTCCAGGAACTGCTGACGGGCGAGTGGGACAGCCAGTTCATCGAGATCGACGGCGTCGTCCGCGGCGTCCGGCCGATCGACGAGACCGCGAGCCGGCATCTCTACTTCGAGCTGTCGGTCGGCACCTGGCGCGTGCTGGCGCAGTTGCCGGGCCGCTGGACCGGCGCGGTCCCCGAGGATCTCGTCGACGCGCACGTCCGGCTGCGCGGCGTCGCCGGCACGCTGTTCAACGCCCAGCGCCAGCTCTCGGGGCTGCAGATCTTCATCCCGTCCATGGAGATGGTGGCGGTGGCCAGCCGCCCGGTGCTCGGGCCGTTCGACGCGCCGGTCCATCCGATCCCGTCGATCTACCGCTGGGTCACGCGCCATGGCATCGGGCACCGCGTGCGCGTGCGCGGCGAGGTGACGTGGGCCGGCGGCAGGCGCGTCTACGTGAACGACGGCCACGGCGACATCGCCGTCACGCTCTGGCGCGAGGTGCCGGTCGCCGTCGGCGATTACCTGGACGTCGCCGGGTTCCCCGTCCCCGGCGCGTTCACGCCGACGCTGGAGGACGCCATCGTCCGCGCCGCGCCCGTGGAGCCCGGCGCCCGCGCGGTGCCGCGGCAGGTGACCGCGGAGGCGCTGCTCACCGGCATGCACGAGGCGGCGCTCGTCACGCTGGAGGGGGAGCTCGTGCACCGCGTCGACCAGCCGGCGCGCGCGCTCGTCCTGCGCAGCGGCGCCATCATCGTCACCGCGGAGCTGCCGCCCGAGGCCGGCGACATGCCGGAGGTCGAGGAAGGCGCGCTCGTGCGCGTCGCGGGCGTGGCGCGGCTCGAGACCGGGGCGGGCGACGCCGGCGCGCGCACGCTCCGTCTCCTGATGCGCGGGCCGGACGATGTGCGGACCGTGCGGCTGGCGGCGTGGTCGCGCCAGCGGACGCTGCAGGCGCTCGGCGTGCTCAGCGTGATGATCCTCGCCGCCTTCGCCTGGATCGTCCTGCTGAAGCGGCGCGTCTCGCAGCAGACGCAGGATCTGCGCGAGCAGCTCGATCGCGAGCGCGCCCTGGAGGCGCGTTACCGCGAGCTCGTCGACACCGCCAACGACCTCGTCGTGACGTGCGACGCCGACGGGCGCGTGACGTCGATCAACCGCGCGGGGGAGCGGCTGACCGGGCACACCGCGGAGAGCGCGATGGGCCGCCCGGTGCGCGAGCTGGTGGCGGCCGAGGATCGCGCGCGGCTGGACCGCGAGCTCGCCGCCGCGTTCGCCGCGCGGTCCGGCGCGTGCCTGGAGGTGACGCTCGGGACGGCGGCCGGCGAGCGCGTGACCGTGGAGCTCGACGTGCGCCCGATCTTCCGGCGCTCGCGGCTCGCCGGGCTGCAGGCCATCGGCCGCGACGTCACCGCGCGCAAGCGCGCCGCCGTGGACCTGGCGCAGGCGCGCGATGCCGCGGAGGCGGCGAGCCGGGCGAAGAGCGAGTTCCTCGCCAACATCAGCCACGAGGTCCGCACGCCGCTCAACGGCATCGTCGGCATGACGGAGCTGCTGCTGGCGACGCGGCTGGAGCCGGAGCAGCGGCAGTACCTGGCGCTGGTGCGCTCGTCGGCCGACAGCCTGCTGCACATCATCAACGACATCCTGGACTTCTCGCGCATCGAGGCCGGACACCTGCAGTTCGAGGCGGGACCGTTCGAGCTCGGCGCGCGCCTGAGCGCGGCGCTCGATCCGCTGGCGCTGGCGGCGCGGCGCAAGGGGCTGACCTTCACGACCACGCTCGGCCCGGGACTGCCGGCGGTGGTGGTCGGCGACGCGCAGCGCGTCGGGCAGGTGCTGACGAACCTGGTGGGGAACGCCGTGAAGTTCACCGGCTCGGGCGGCGTGACGGTGGAGGTGGACGCCGAGCCGCCGCGGGCGGGCGAGCCGCCGGACCACGTCTGCCTGCGGGTCGTCGTCACCGACACGGGCGTCGGCATCCCGCCGGAGAAGCACGATCAGATCTTCGAGGCGTTCACGCAGGCCGACGGGTCGACGTCGCGCCGGTTCGGCGGCACGGGACTCGGGCTGTCGATCGCGGCGTCGATCGCGCGCCGGATGGGCGGCGGCATCGACGTCGAGAGCGCGCCGGGCGAGGGGGCGCGCTTCACGGTGCGGCTGCCGCTCCGGCGCGGCAGCGCGGCGGACCTGCCGGTGCTCTCCGCCGCGGGGCTCTCGCGCCTGCTGGGACCGGCCGATATGGATGCGGAGCCGGCGTGGGCGGCGGCCCGCGCGGCGGCGCCGCTGACCGTGCTGCTGGTCGAGGACAACCCGGTCAACCAGCGGCTGGCGCAGGAGATCCTCGAGCGGCGCGGCCACCGCGTCGTCCTGGCGTGCAACGGGCGCGAGGCGCTGGCGCGGCTGGACGAGGGACGCCCCGACCTGGTGCTGATGGACGTGCAGATGCCGGAGATGAACGGACTGGAGGCCACGCGCGCGATCCGCGCCCGCGAGGCGGAGACGGACGAGGCGCGCCTGCCGATCGTCGCGATGACCGCGCACGCGATGGCGGGGGACCGCGAGCGGTGCCTCGACGCCGGCATGGACGAGTACCTGACCAAGCCGGTGCGTCCTGAAGTCCTGCTCGCGGTGGTGGAGCGCCTCGCGCATCCCGCCGACGCCGCCGATGCCGGCACGCGGCGACGGCCGGAGCCGCCCGCCGACCCGCGTCCGCCGTTCGACCACGCCGACGCGCTCGCGCGCGTCGACGGCGACCGCCTGCTGCTGGCCGAGATTGCCGGGATCTTCCTCACCGATCGCGACAGCATGCTGGCCGAGATCCGCGCGGCGCTGGAGGCGGGGGATCACGTACGCGCCTCGCGGGCGGCGCACCGCATCAAGGGAGCCTTGCTGACGCTCAGCGCCGCCCCGTCGGCCGACGCCTCGACGCGGCTCGAGCAGGCCGCGCGCGCCAACGACCGCACCGCCGCGGCGGTGGCCTTCGATCAGCTGGTGGTGGAAGTGAAGCGCCTCTCGGCCGCGCTGTCGAGAGTGGCGGCCGAGAGGCGAAGGACGGCGTGATTACGCCGCCTCGACCTTGCGCGGCGGCGCGATGCGCCGAGAGGCCCGGCGGCCGAACTCGCGCACGGTGAGGTCGGCTTCGGTGTAGGTGCGCTGGATCTGCGGCTCGCGCACCGGCTCGATGCGCACGCCGGGCTCGACGTCGACGGGCTGATCGCGCACGACCTCGACGTAGCGCTGCGGGAACGACGGGAAGGTCCGGAACGTCGTCCCGGTCACGCGGCCGTAGCGGGCCGAGAGCTCCGCGAAGTCGCAGGTCAGGAACTCCAGCACCGCCGGGTTCGGCTCCAGCGCCAGGTACTGGCGCGTCATCTTCGAGACCTCGCGGAAGAACTCGGGGCTGTGCGTGCGGTGCGACGGCCGGCCGTCCCGCAGCGGGAGCTGCCGGATGCCGCAGCCCGACGGGTCGATGTGGTAGAGCTCGTGGATGATCGTGTCGAGCTTCGCGACCCAGGGGGCGCAGCCCGGGTAGATCTCCTCCTTCTGCGCGCGCACGAGCGTCTGATCGCAGAAGCGCGGCAGGCAGAACGAGATCATGTAGTCGGCGGGCGTGCCGTCGAGCTCGACGACCGGCGACTTCGTGACGAACCACTCCGAGCGGCGGGTCATCCGCCCCGTCCGCCGATCGCGCCAGAAGTAGTAGCTCGGCTCGCTGCAGGGCAGACTCAACGCATGGCAGGTCGCGTACGCGCCTTCGGCGTCCGAACGCCCGAAGCGCGCGAACACCAGCACCCGCGAGAGATCGATGTAGTTGAGTCCCGGCACCCGCGACACGATGTCCTGCATCAGGCGGGCGATGTGATCGGTGTAGTTCATCGCGCCGCTGGCGGACGGCACCCGCGTCGCGGGCTGTTGGAGAGCTGCAGCACGGCCGAACGTCGTTATAGCCATGGAACCTCGAGCTGTCAACAAGAGATGCGGGCGAATGCGATGTGTCCTCATCGCGTCACCCCCGATCTCTCATCGAGCAATTCGTACTCCGTGGATCTACGGACGAGGCGGCTTCGTGCGTTGCGCGAATTTGCGCCTGATTCGGCGATGATCGGCACGCGCGGCTTATTGCTGAGCGTCGTTCTCCCGGAAGGACATGTCGGACGATCGTCGCTCAGCAATAGGCCGACTCTCACGCCTGGCTATCGGCCGACGTGGCGCAGGTGAATAGCCGACCTGAAGGTCGGCCGTCCTGGTACACACGCCCGGCAGTACGGGCACTGTCTACATCCGGCTCAGGATGATCTGCTGCCGCCGCTTGAGCCGCGCCGTCGGCTTCGCGGGCGAATGCACGCGCGGATTGATCAGCGCGCCTGCGAGGAGCGCGGCTTCTTCGGCTGACAGTGCGGATGCGGGCTTGCCGAAGTACGTGCGCGAGGCGGCCTCGGCGCCGTAGATGCCTTCACCCCATTCGATGCTATTGAGATACAGCTCGAGGATGCGGCGCTTCGGCAGCTCCGCTTCGAGGCGCCGCGCGATCAGCAGCTCCTTCAGCTTGCGGATGGGACTGCGCGACGGAGAGAGGTAGAGGTTCTTCGCGAGCTGCTGCGTGATCGTGCTCGCGCCGCGCGGCGGCCGCCGCCGCTCGACGCTCTCCTCGATCGCCTTGCGCAGCTCATGCACGTCGACGCCGTCGTGCTCCCAGAACGCGCCGTCCTCGGCGACGACGACCGCGCGGCGCAGGTGGGGCGAGATGCGCGCGTACGGCACCCACTGCTGACGCCGCACCGGCCGTCGCCCCGCCGCGCGCGCCTCGGCCGCCCGCAGCTCGATGAACGCCGTGGTCTCCGGATTCTCGCGCGCGAGCGGCCGCACGTCGGGCAGCGTGAGATAGACGTAGGCGAGCAGCCCGAAGCCGGCCGCCGCCAGGATGGCAATGGCCTGCGCCGCCAGCCGCAGGGGCCTGCGGCGCCGCGCGCGACGCGCCGTCAGCGCCGGCCCGTCGCCTGGCCGAGCGCGCCGAGCAGGAGCAGCACCAGCGGTTCGGTGGCCGACGCCCCCATGAGGCCGATGCGCCAGATGCGCCCGGCCAGCGGCCCGATGCCGGATCCGATCTCGACGTCGTACCGCTCGCGCAGCGTCGTCCGCACCGCGGCCTCGTCGACGCCTTCCGGCACCCGCACGGTGTTCAGCATCGTCAGGCGCTCCGCCGCCGGCGGCAGGAGCGAGAGCCCCATCGCCTCGATCCCCTCGACGAACTGGCGGTGCACGCGCGCGTGACGCTCCCACCGCGCCTCGAGCCCTTCCTCCTCGATCGCGACGAGCGCCTCGTGCAGCGCGTAGACCAGCGGCGAGCCGATCGTGTGGTGGTACTTGCGCGCGGCCCAGTAGTCCTCGAGCAGGTTGAGGTCGAGGTAGAAGCTGCGGCACGCCACCGCGCGCCCCAGCGCCGCCGGCGCGAAGGCCACCGGCGAGAGGCCGGACGGCGCGCCGATGCACTTCTGCGCCGCCGAGTAGCACGCGTCGGCGCCCCACGCGGTCATGTCGACCTCGCCGCCGCCGAGCGACGTCACGCAGTCGACGAGCACCAGCGCGCCGCGCGCGTGCGCGACGGCCGCCGCCTCCTTCACCGGGTTGCGCACGCCGGTCGACGTCTCGGCGTGGACGATGCAGAGGAGGTCGGCGGGGAAGTCCTTCAGCGCGGCGTCGATGGCGGCGGGGTCGATCGCGCGTCCCCATTCACCCTCGACCGTCCGCACCTCCGCGCCGTAGCGCGCGCACATGTCGCGGAGCCGCAGGCCGAAGTAGCCGTTGACGACGACGAGCGCGCGGCGGCCGGGTTCGACGAGGTTCGCGACCGCCGTTTCCATGGCGGCCGTGCCCGTGCCGGAGACCGGCAGCACGCGCGACCCCTTCGGCGCGCGCATCACGCGCGCCAGCCGCGCGCGCAGGTCGTCCATCACCGCGAGCAGCGCCGGGTCGAGGTGGCCGATGATGGGCCGCGCCAGCGCGTTCATCACGCGCGGCTCGACCATGCTGGGTCCGGGTCCGAAAAGGTAACGTGCGGTCATATATCTGATCCTTGTAGCTGGCAGCTGGCGGCTGGCAGCAGTCAGCTGGCAGACCCGCGATCGCGGCGTGACTGCGAACGGTGCTGCTGAAAGCGGCCGGTTGTTGCACTTTCCAATACGCCCAGAGCCCAAGGCCCAACGTCCAGAGCCCAGCGAAGGCGCAGGCCTATGCCATCACCCCGAGCTTCGCGACCTCTTCGGAGATCGCGCGCCGGCCCTCTTCCGTGACCGGCAGAAGTGGTGGCCGCGGCGGCCCGCCGGTCAAGCCCGCTGCGTCGACGGCCGCCTTCAGTCCCGCGACGCTCCACACCGGGCCGACCAGCCGCGCGATCGGCACCAGCGCCGCCTGCCGGCGCCGCGCCTCCGCGTGGTCGCCGCGGACGAACGCGTCGTACACCGCCACGCAGGCCTCCGGCGCGCAGGCGGCCGGGCCGATCACCGCGCCCGTGGCGCCGGCGCACAGCGACGGGTAGAGCGCCGCCGTCGAGCCGCAGAGCACGCCGAAGCCGCCGGGGCTCCCCGACGCCAGCGCGGCGATGACCGCGACGTCGCCGCCGCTGTCCTTGATGCCGATGACGTTCGGGTGCGCCGCCAGCGCGACCGCGGTCTCGGGCGGCAGGTTCACGCCCGTGAACACCGTGACGTTGTAGAGAATGACCGGCACGGGCGACGCGTCGGCGACCGCGCGGTAGAACGCGGCGAGCGCCTCGGGCGTCATCCGTCCCTTGTAGAACGACGGCGTCCGCACCATCACCGCGTCGACGCCGGCCGCCGCGGCCCGCGTCGTCGCCGCGACCGTCGCGGCCGTCGACTCGCGTCCCGTCCCCGCGATCAGCCACTTCGACGCGGGGAAGGCGTCGCGCGCCGTCGCGATCAGCGCGTCCGACTCGGCGTCCGAGAGCAGCGCCGCCTCGCCGTTGCTGCCGAGCACGACCACCCCGGCGAGCGCCGTCGTCGCGTAGTGGCGCAGGTTGCGCGCGTACGCGTCGAGGTCCGGCGCCCCGTCGTCGCCGAACGGCGTCGTCACCGGCGCGAGAATGCCTGTCAGCATCGCGGGAGGCACGATCGGGAACTGTATCATCACATCCGCCGCGCCCGTTCCGCGACGGACACGCAGGGACTATCCTGTCTCTGCGCCGGAGGACACGGCTCATGCGCTCCAACACCGACATCATCCGCGCCTTCGTCGACGCGCTCAACGCGCACGACTGGGACGCGCTCGACGGGCTGGTCGCGCCGGACTTCGTCCGCCACAGCGCCGCCGCGGGACCGCCCGGCGTGCACAGCCGCGAGGACCTGAAGGCGTACCTGCGCCGCGAGCTCGAGACGTTCCCCGACGCGCACGAGGAGATCGTCGACATCTTCGGCGAGGGGGATCGCGTCGCCGTGCGCCACCGCTTCAGCGGCACGCAGCGCGGCCGTCTGGGCCCGCACCCGGCGACGGACCGCCGCATGACGTCCGAGTACCTCGCCATCTATCGCCTCGACTCCGGCCTCATCGCCGAAGCCTGGGCCGAGTGGGACAACGCGAGCTCGCTGCGGCAACTCGGGCTGGTGGAGTGATCGGACCGGCCCTGGACCTTTGGCTTTGGGCCTTCGACTTTGGGCCTTGGGCGCGTTTGGGCCTTGGGCCTTGGGCGAATCAGCGTGGCAGCATCCGGGTGCTTGGAGCAGCGATCTTCGCTGTCACACTGCGATCAAGCCCGCCGCCACGGAGTCGTTCAGGATCGCGCTGCCGCCGCTGGCGGGCCCCGATCCGCCCGCGCTCACGAAATCACAGGCGCGGGCGGAGACCTGATCCGACCCGATCCGCCCGCGCACCATCGCCAGCGCCGCGCGGGCGGAGACCTGATCAGACCTGATCAGACCTGATCAGACCTGATCAGACCCGATCAGACCTGATCCGACCCGATCCGACCTGATCCGACCTGTTACCCTCTCCTCCGCGCCGCATGCTGATTTCCTCGCGCACCGCGCTCGCAATCCTGATTGCCGCCGCCTCGTACGCGATTGCGATCACCACGTACAGCGTCCTGCGGGGCGGGTGGCGCCCGCATCGGGTGGAGACCGCCTGGATCGTGTTCGGCGTCCTGCTCGTCGCGTGGCTGGTGGCGTGCGCGCTGCGGCGCGGCGGCGATGCCGGCGGAGCGCCACCGCCCGTCCGCGAGCGCTCGCTTGCGTACTGGATCGTCGTCATCGTCTGCGGCGTGACCGCCGTCGTCTACGCGCCGGCGCTCGGCATCGGGTGGCTCTCGGACGACTTCGTGCTGCTCGACCTTTCGCGCGCCGGGTCCGGTCTCGCGTTCGGGTACGCGTCGTTCTTCCGGCCGCTGCCGCTGCTGGCGTATCGTGCCGCCGGCGCGCTGCCGGCGTCCGCGGCGCCGGTGCTGTTTCATGGAGCGCTGATCGCGCTGCACGTCGGGTGCGGGTTGCTGGTCTGGCGCATCGGTCTTGCGCTGCGGCTCGGCCCGGCCGTCGCCGCATCGGGCGCGGCGCTCTTCCTGCTCTTCCCCGCGGCCACGGAAGCGGTGGCCTGGTCGGCCGGAATCGCCGACGTGCTCGCGACGTTCGGTGCGCTCGGCCTCGTGCTCGCTGCCCTCCGGCATCGTGTCTGGCTCATCGCGCCGCTGTTCGTGCTGGCGCTGCTCTCCAAGGAGAGTGCCGTCGCGGCGCCCGTCATCGCGCTCGTGCTGTTCGCCGCACGCCGCGAGCCGGTTCCTCGCCGCATGCTCGCCGCCCTCGGGATCGCCGTGGGTGTCGCGGCGCTCTTCGCCGTCTGGCGTGCGGGCGCCTCCGAGCCCTCGTTCCTGGCGATGCCGTCGCGCTACTTCGTCAAGCAGATCCTGTCGGTGACGTTCGGCACGCTGGCCGCGCCGTGGCGCGGCGAGACGCTGCGGGCGGTCCCCGCGCTCGCCCTGTTTGCGGCAGCCGTCGCCGCCGTCGCCGCGATCGCGATCGCCCGCGCCGCCGCGCAATCGCCACGCACCGCCGCTGTTGCGCTCGCCCTCCTCGCGTGGGCCGTTGCCGCCGTCGCGCCGGTGTATTCGATGCTGTTCGTGTCGCGCGACCTGGAAGGTGGACGTTACCTGTACCTCGCGTCGGCGGCGTGGAGTCTGCTGCTGACCGCGGGGCTGCTCGCGCCACGCGGCCGCATGCGCACCGCCGGCATCCTCATGCTGGCGATCCTCGGCGTGGCGTGGGCGTGGGGCGCGCGAGACCGCGTCGGCCACTGGATCGCCGCCGCGGCGCAGCGGGACGCCGCGCTCGCGTCCGCGGTTGCGGCCGCGTCAGGCTGCGACCGCGTGTTCCTCGACGGCCGGCCCGACAATGTGCGCGGCGCTTACGTCTTCCGCAACGGTCTCCCCGAGGCGCTGGCGGCGCGGGGCGTTGTCGCTACCGACACGCCGGGCAAGGCTGAATGCGTGCTCGAGTGGAACGGATCCGCGTTCGTACGCGCGGACCGATGAGTCGCGGCCGCCGGGCGCGTCCAACAGAAAGAGGCGCGGAGCTGGCCCGAGGACGCGCCGTTCCGCGCGCCGGTGTTCGTGCTCACGCACCAGCCGCGCGACCCGTGGCCGCGCACGGGCGGGACGACGTATCACTTCGTCACGGAGGGGATCGAGCGGGCGCTGCAGCTGGCGCGCGAGGCCGCGGGCGGGCGGGACATCCGCATCTCCGGCGGCGCCGACGCGATCCGGCAGTACCTGCTCGCCGGACACGTGCAGGAGCTGCTGATCCAGGTCGCGCCGCTGCTGCTCGGCCGCGGCGTCCGGCTCTTCGATGGCCGGGAGCGCGACGCGATCCGGCTGCAGCCGCTCGACGCGACGAGGTCGCCGTACGTGACGCACCTGCGGTACGCGGTCACGAGCGCGCGGTGAGGTCGGAACGAGCGGATCAGAGATCGTCAGGAGTCAACCCGGTATGCCTCGCCAGTCGCGCGAGCATTCCGGGGCCAACTTCCTCGGCGTCATGGAAGGCAAAGACCACGTCGGGACTTCCGGGACGTGAAAGGGTTCGGTGAGATCCCGATTGTCGCTTGATGCGCCATCCCTTCCGAAGCAGTGCGGCCAGGACGCGCCGGGGCTCTTGTTGCGGGCCAGGCGCTCACGCCGCCTTGAAGCTGACGTTCACGAGCTCGGGGGGCGCTTCACGCCGTTCCAGCCTTTCGGCGATCACGCGCAGTGCAAGCGCCTGGACCCTGGCGATCGCGTCGTCACGATCGGCGCCGTAACACATGACACCTGGCAGCGCCGGGATCTCGGCGACCCATCGTCCGTCGGCCTCCTGCTCCAGCTCGATGATGAGGGTCACGAGCACGATTCTACAGCCTCCGCCCGCCGCTCGAATCACCGGTTCGCACGTTCGCAGGCCTCATTCGGGACGGCCGTGGCGGCGGGGCTCCGCCGGCGTCCCGCCGAGGCTCGCGGGGCGGGCGAAGTGGGAAGCCCCGCACTCGATCGCAGTGTGACAGCGAACGTCGCCGCTGCAAGCACCCCGTCGCCGCCACGCTGACTCGCCCAAGGCCCAAGGTCGAAAGCCCAAGGCCCAGAGTTGGCGGGTACCTTCCAGACCTGATTCGTTCCTCCTATCATTCACCCACGCTCCGGACCACATGGGTCGCCGGAGACGCCCCGGAGGCTGCCGATGACTCCGACGGTGCGACGGTGGTGGCGCGGCTGGCTGGTCGCGTCTGCGGGCACCGCGATCGGGTTGACCGCGTGGGCGCTGGGCGTGCTGGTTATCAGCACGCGGACCTCCGATCAGCTCGCGGACGGTCTGGCGCAGCTGCCGGCGTTCGTGGCGGGCGCGGTGCTGGCGTCGTACGCCGTCTGCGTCGCGCTGCTGCCGGCCCCGGCCGCCCTGACCGTGCGCGCGCTGGGCGCGTCTGTGCTGTGCGGATTGGTGTTCTCGACGCGGGTGGAGACGGCGACGCGCACCCTCTCCAGCCGCCTGTAGCGGCGGGGCTTCAGCCCCGCCACACGTCACAACAATCCGAGGTCAGCGAGCGGGTCCTCACCGC
>CAYUPN010000109.1:0-11387 GCA_964446605.1 uncultured Bifidobacteriaceae bacterium
GGGCTGCGGGCGGCTCGCATTACGCTACACTTTTCGCGGAGACGCCCGGAGCGTCTCGAGGCCTGTACGAGGGAGATCCGACAGCGCGATGAAGCCGATGTTCCTTCCCGACGTCGAGAACAATCCGGAGCCGGGCCCGTACCGGACCGCGATCGAGCAGATGCGGAAGCAGGGGCTCGAGTACCCGCAGATCTGGCATCTGTTCGCGTACCTCCCCCGCGCGACCGAGCACCTGGCGCGCTTCACCCAGGAGATCCTCCGGGGGCCGGGGCCGATCAGCCCCGGCATGCGCGAGCTGATTGCCGCCTACACGTCGGCGCGCAATCACTGTCCGTTCTGACTGAAGTCCCACGCCGCAGTTGCGGCGGAACTGCTGAACGACCGCGCGCTGGTCGACTCGGTGCTGGCCGACGTGGAGACCTCCGGGCTCGACGAGCGGCACAAGGCGCTCTTCCGCTTCATCGACAGGGTGAATCTCGAGTCGCCGTCGATCACCGCCGCGGATCTCGACGCGATCCGGGCCGCGGGCTGGACGGACGAAGCGCTGTACTTCGCGATCACCGTCTGCGCGCTGTTCAACTTCTACAACCGCTGGATTGACGCCAGCGGCGTGCACGCGCTGTCCGACGAGGCGCACGCGGCCGGCGGGAAGCGGTCCGCGCAGCACGGCTACGTGCGGAGCTGACGGGGAAACAGCGGGTCGACCTGCCCGCGCGCCCCTGTGCTCCGCTCCGCAATGGCCCTCCGCCGATCCGGCGCGCGCCGGCTGCCGGTCCAGCCGCAATCGGCGCCGCCGGAAAATTCCGCACGACCCACGGAATAGTCCCCACCGGGTTTCCCGTCCCGACCCGCGATCCGGCCTCACCTGCCTCATCCGCTGCGGCATCGGGTTTGCCCACCATTGCCAGCGTCATCGGCGCCCGGACGCGTCTCGCGGTCTGTCGGGTGCACACCCGCGCGTAACGCACGCGCGGCACGGACACAGGAGGGTGACACATGCGCCGCAGGACGTGGCTCCCGGGCACCGCTGCGCACGCCGCGATCCACGCGCTCGGTTCGCTCGCACTCCTCCTCGGGCTGGCCGCCTGCGACAACGCGACGGAGCCGACCCCGGTCTGCACGATCACCATTGCCCCCGCGAGCCAGGAGCTCCCCGGCACCGGCGGCGAGGCCACCATCGCCGTCACGGCGTCCGCGGCCTCGTGCACGTGGGCGGCCAACGCCAGCGCCGCCTGGGTGACGATCGTGTCGGGCGCCTCCGGCACCGGGTCCGGCAGCGTCACCTATCGCGTGCCGGAGAACACATCGCCCGATCCGCGGACGGCGACGGTGAGCGTGAGCGGGCAGGTGCACGCGATCACCCAGCAGGGCCGGGCCCCTGTCGTGTGCACGTATGCGGTCGCACCCGGGAGCGCGGCGTTCGGCGACCGCGGGGGCACTGGCAGCTTCTCCGTCACCGCACCCGCCGGCTGCGCCTGGACCGCGACGAGCCGCGCCGCCTTCGTCGTCGTCACCGGCGGCGCACGGGGCGAGGGCAACGGGACCGTGTCGTACCGGGTGGCGGAGAACGACACGCCGAACAGCCGGACCGCCAGCATCGCCGTGGCGGATCAGACCTTCACGGTCAGCCAGCAGCGGCGCGAGCCGACCGACTGCACCTATCGCGTCGCGCCGGTGACATTCAGCCCGTGCATGGGAGAGGGCACGCAGACCACGGAGGTCACGACCGGTCCGGGCTGCACCTGGACGGCGACGTCCGACGCGGGGTGGCTGACGATCACGAGCGGGCGATCCGGAAGCGGTTCGGGCCGCATCACGTTCCGCTACACATCCAACTATCTCGCACCGCGGACCGGCGTCGTGCGGGTGCGCTGGCCGTCGCCCACGGAGGGGCAGAACGTGCGCGTGAACCAGGCGGGATGCCGCTACGGCGTCAGCCAGCCCACGACGGGCTTCACGGCGGCCGGCGGGAACGGGAGCTTCGACGTCGTCCAGCAGAGCGATCCCACGGAGTGCGGCGGGGCCACGCAGGACCGGTGCGTCTGGTCCGCCGTCTCGCGCGTGCCGTGGATCACGATCACGACCAGCATGCCGCGCACCGGAGACGACAGGGTGAGATTCACCGTCGCGCCGAACACCACCGGCGGCGCACGCACCGGGACCATCGCCATCGCCGACAAGACGATCCAGATCACGCAGGGAGGTTGACGTCGAGCGGGGCCGGGCGTCGAACGCGGCGGGACTGCGGGGGCCGGGGCCGATGCGCGGAGAGCGGCCCCCCGCGCACCGGAGTGCGGGGCGCCGCTCACCGGCCCGCCCCGCTCACGCGATCCGGGCCTCGGCCTGCCGAACGGCCTGGACGTCGATCGCGATGTCGATGCGATCGCCGACCATCACCCCGCCCGTCTCCAGCACCTGGTTCCAGGTGAGGCCGAACTCCCGTCGATCGACCGACGTCGTCGCGCTGAACGCCGCGCGCTCGTTGCCCCACGGATCCTTCGTCTTCCCCAGCACTTCGACGTCGAGCTCGACGTCGCGCGTGACGCCCTTGATCGTCAGCGCGCCGGCGACGCGCAGGCGATCCGCACCGGCCTCGGTGACGCCCGTCGACCTGAACGTGATCTCCGGGTACTTCTCGACGTCGAAGAAATCGGCGGAGCGCAGGTGCGTATCGCGATCCGCGACGCCCGTATCGATGCTCGAGGCGTCGATGACGACGTCGAGGGAGGCGCGGGCGAAATCCCCGCCGGGGACCTGCAGCGTGCCGGTCCAGCGGCTGAACTGACCACGCACCTTCGCAATCACGAGATGACGGACGGTGAAGTGCACTCCGGAATGACTGCTGTCGATCTGCCAGCGTTCGGTACTCATGTGACTCTCTCCTCTCCGGCGCCCTCGGTGGCGCACGCCCCTTCGAAGAGCAACGTCGCTGCCAGCATCGATTTCTCAATCTTTTCAATCACTTGGCGTGGACACCGAAGCTGGGACACTCTCACGCTGATAGGATGGGCTCTCATTCTGACAGGAGGCCCGGATGCGGACGCGCGATCTGGATCTGACGGAGCTGCTGGAGTTCGACCGGGAGGGCGGGATCCTGCGATTCGCCAGCGAGCGCGTCCTGCTGCTCGACGCGGTGGCGCTCGGCCTGCTGCGGCGCGAACTGATCGAGACGCTGGGCCTGGCCGGCGCCCGCGCGATCCTCACGCGGTTCGGCTACGCGCACGGCTGGCGGACGGCCGACACGCTGCGATCCGGCCTGCCCTGGGACAGCGAGGACGAGTGGCGGCAGGCAGGGGGACGGCTGCACACGCTGCAGGGGCTCGTGCGGGTCGAATCTCCCGGCCCGGCGTCCGAGCCGGGCGGCGCGAAGGCGATCGGCGACTCGATCTGGCACGACTCCTACGAGGCCGAGCAGCACCTCCTCCATCTCGGCCAGGCCGAGGAGCCGGTGTGCTGGACGCTCACGGGCTTCGCGAGCGGGTATCTCTCGCGCGCGTACGGGCAGGAGGTGTACTGCATCGAGCAGCGTTGTCGTGGCAGGGGCGATGCGTACTGCCGGCTGGTCGGGCGTCCACGCGCCGAGTGGGGCGATGCGATCGCCCCGCACCTGGCGTACTACGAGCGCGCCTGTCTCGACGCGGCGCTCACGCAGCTCACGAGCGAGCTCAGACGGGTCGAGCGGCGGCTTCGCGCCCGCCGCCGGGACACGCGGGCCCGGGATCGGCAGGATGTGTCCGGCCTCATCGTCGACAGCCCCGCGATGCAGCGCGCGATCGATGTCGCCCGCCGCGTCGCGCAGGTCGACTCCACGGTCCTGCTCACCGGCGAGAGCGGCGTCGGCAAGGAGCGGATGGCGCGGTTCATTCACGAGGAGTCGGGCCGCGCGGGCGGGCCGTTCGTGGCGATCAACTGCGGGGCCGTGCCCGAGAACCTGCTCGAGTCGGAGCTGTTCGGGCACGTTCGCGGGTCGTTCACCGGGGCGACGCAGGATCGCGTCGGCCTGTTCGAGGCGGCGAACAACGGCACGCTGCTGCTGGACGAGATCGGCGACCTCCCGCCGCCCATGCAGGTCAAGCTGCTCCGGGTGCTGCAGGAGCGGCAGATCCGGCGGGTCGGCGAGAACCGCAGCCGGCCGGTGAGCGCGCGCGTCATCGCGGCGACGAATCGCGATCTCGTCACGGAGATCCGTGCCGCGCGGTTCCGTGAGGACCTCTATTACCGGCTGCGCGTGGTCGAGATCGGGATTCCGCCGCTGCGCGAGCGCCGCGAGGACATCCTGCCGCTGGCACGGCGATTCGTCGCGGACGCCGCGGCGCGGACCGGGCGGACCATCGGCGGGTTCACCCCGGCCGCCGCGCATCAACTGCTGCGCTACGGCTGGCCCGGCAACGTGCGTGAGCTCGAAAACGCGATCGAGCGGGCCGTCGTGCTGGCCCGCCGCACCCGCATCGACGCGGAGGATCTGCCGGCGGAGATCTCCCTGGCCGTCCCGGATGCCGTCGCAGCGACGGCCATCCGTCCGCTCGCGGACGTGGAGCGCGAGTACATCACGTCAGTGCTTCGCGCCGTCGGCGGCAACCGCCGTCAGGCCGCTTTGAAGCTCGGGATTGGCGAGGCGACGCTCTACCGGAAGATCAAGCGGTTCGGCGAAGGCTGACCGCCGTTCACGCCTGCACGTGGGCTTCCACCATCCACAGCAGCTTGTCGACGCCGCGCGAGACCTCGGTGAACAGGTCCGCCGTGTCGGCATCCTTCAGCGCCTCGGTCTCGTCGATGGCGCGCCGCACGTCCCGGCCGAACGTCCCCAGGGCGTCCCGCATCCGCTGCACGTGATCGGTCCACGCGCCGATGTTCAGCGGATACTCCGGCAGCGTCGAGCGTCGGGCCACGGCCTGTACGGTGCCTTCCGCGATGCCACCGAGCGCGACGCCACGTTCGGCGATCAGGTCGGCGTACTCGCTCGCCTCCGCCGCCACCTTGTCGAACAGCTCATGAAGGCCGACGAAGTTGGGTCCCTTCACGTTCCAGTGCGCCTGTTTCGCCTGCAGCTGCAGATCGATGGCGGCGGCCAGGCGCTCGTTCAGGATCCGAGTCACTCCGGTTCGTGTCGCCTCGGGAAGATCGTTGCGGGTCTCGTACACGATGCTGCTCTCCTGGTAGAGAATCCGTCAGGCCACAGGCGGTCCCGGTAGCCTCCGACGATCTTACACGTCCTGGCCGCGTGTCTCCTTCGACCCCGATGCTCCCGTACTGTCCGTGACCGGGCTCACCGTTGCAGTCCGCTCACGGATAGCGGGTCGAGATCAGAACCGGTAGATGGCCGCCACCCCGGTCGCGCTCGGCATGCCTGCCGCCGGCACGACGACGACCCGCCCGCCGGCGCGCAGGACCAGCTCGGCCAGATCGTCGAGGGTGTCATCCACGTCGGGGTGTGCGAGCTCCGCGAACTCGACCCTGCCGGTCGTGCGATCGATTCGTCCGGGCACTTCGCGTTCGGCGTCGATGAGCAGCGTCGCCACACGGCCCGCGACGGCCGCCTCGGCGACGCGCTCCACGTCGTCGGACGCACGCCCCTTCGGGCGCGCCGCGCCGAACTCCTCGCGCAGGGCGGCCAGCCGGCCGAGATAGTACGGCTCGACCACCTGCCACGCGCGCTCGCGCAGCGCCTCGACGTCCAGCGCGTCGGGGTTGACGTCGATGCCTCCGTCGATGAGCGCCGGATTGCGGCTGATGCGACGGAACAGCGTGTGGTTCTCCGGCAGCGCGGCCAGAATCAGCGGCAGGCCCGACGGCCGCGACCAGCCCTCCAGCACGGCCTGATCGACGGCGCGGAAGAACCGCTCCGTCTCCGCGGCGGACTCGTCCTTCTCTCCCGCGCCCCCGAAGACCGGCACGCCACCGGCTCGGCCGGCCGTCACCCTGACGGCGACGTCGGATGTCCGGCGCTCGCGGTCGCCCGTGACATCGCCGATGCTCGCCGGCACCGTGTCCGGGAGCTCGATTTCGTCCAGGACGTCGCGGTTGCCCTCGAAGAGCCGCATGTGCCCCCGGCTGAGCGCGAGGACGTGAAACCGATCGGCGGACTGCAGGATGCGCAGCAGCGGCTTCGTGTGGAAGCTCTCGGCGACGACCGCGAGCTCCGGCACGGGACGCTGCAGGCGATACACCCGGAAGACCGACGCCGTCGCGAGCACGGCGAGCCCGTCGCGCTGGTAGATCCAGAACCCGACGTCGTCGGCCAACTGGCGGAACGGCGCCAGGAGCGCGTCGATGTCCCGGCTGGCGTACTTCTCCGCCAACGACTTCTCGAGAGCTTTCGTCAGATTCCTGAACCGAATCGGATTCTGCCGGTTGGCCGGATAGTGCCGCTCGGTCGGTTGGTACAGCGACAGACACGGAGGTTCCACCTCCGCCGCGTCGGGCAGCACGGTTGCGTGATGCGTATCGTAAGCACTCGCCATGAAGAGGTCTCCCTGAGAAGCCGATCACATCCTGCCGCTCTCGACCGCCGGATCCCCGGGCGGGCGGCTGGCACTCTTCGACCGCGGTCCACCACCGAGCTCCGGCGACGCGACGACCACCCGGTTGCGCCCGGTGCGCTTGGCCTCGTACAGCGCCACGTCCGCCGCACGCATCAGCGTCGCCGAGTCGACGACGTCCCGGCCGGTTTGCGGCTCGACGGTTGCGACGCCGAGGGACCCGCTCAGGCGCCACTCGCGCCCCTGCCGGGCAATGGACTCGCGGATGCGCTCGGCCATCGCCAGCGCCGCCCGGCTGGAGGTATTCGGCGCGAGAATCGCGAACTCGTCGCCACCCCATCGGGCGCCGACGTCCACCTTGCGCAGCTCCGATCGGATGACGCCGGCCAGGGTGCCGATCGCCTCGTCGCCGGCGCGGTGGCCGAAACGGTCGTTGATGTCCTTGAGCCCGTCGAGATCCACGAGCAGCAGCGCGAGCGGGTGGCGGTAGCGCCGCAGGCGCGCGAGCTCCGCGTCCATGCGATTGAAGAGGCCGCGCGCATTGAGCAGGCCGGTCAGCGGATCCGTTTCCGAGAGCTCGGCCAGCTGATCGGCGTTCCGCCCGAGCACGTAGCCGAAGATCGCGAGCACGATGCTGGTCGACGCGCCGACGTAGATGTAGTCACGGGGCTCGCGGGCCGCTTCCCGGATGACGCGCCGCCAGGACATCCGCCCCGCCGTCGGGTCTGGGCACGTCCGTCTGACGGCGAGCAGCCCCAGCGGCGCTCCCGCCGACAGGAGGCTCCCGGCACCGGCATAGACGAAGCGTCGTCGCATGAGACAGCTGCCGATGGCGTTGCCAACGCCGTGCCGGACAGGGCGGCCGCCGCGCGGCGTGCGCCGGTCCTGCACGAGCCGGCTCGTCCGCACGCCGTGGACGCGGCGGGCACGCGTCCTGCTTCGTCGATCCGAGTTCACCGACATCAGGAGCAGGAACATGTCGCTACGCCACTACACGTGGCCCAGGCTGGTCGTGCTCACACCGAGCGCGAGTGCCCTCGAAGCGGCCAGAGCGATCGAGAACAACAACATCGGCGCCGTCGTGGTGCAGCATCAGCGCGAGGTGGTCGGCATCGTGACCGACCGCGACCTCACGGTCCGGGCGCTTGGCCGGGAGCTGAATCCGCGCGAGACGCGGCTGGCGGACATCATGACCCGGGACGTCGTCACGCTGCCGCCGGAGGGGAGCCGGATGGAAGCGATCCGGTTGATGCGGTCGCACGCCATCCGTCGGATTCCGCTCGTCGACGAGAGGGGCAGTGTCGTCGGCGTGGTCACGCTGGACGATCTGCTCGCCGACGAGTCGGCGCCGATCAGCGAACTGTCCGCCGTGGTGCGGGCCCAGGTAGGCGACGGCGGGCCATCCGCTCCGACACGGCTCGAGAAGGAAGCCGCCGAACGGCGCGAGGCGCGGCTCGAATCCACGCGCAGGCGTTTCCTCAACCAGCTCCGCGCGGAGGCAGGACTGGACTCGATCGAGCAGGCCGAGACGGCCGCCCTGGTCGGGCTCTCGTTCCTGCTCAGGCGGCTGACGCCCGACGAGGCCATGGACCTGGTTGCCCAGCTGCCGCTCAAGCTGGCCGAGGAGCTGCGGGATCTTCCACCGGGACCGGACAAGAGCATCACGCTCGAGACGATGACGGAGGGCCTGGCGAACGAGTTCGGGATCAGCCCGTCGGAAGCCGAAGGGATCGTGAGCGCGATTGCCAGAACGCTCGACGAGAACGTCAGCCCCGGACAGATGGAGGACATCCGCTCGCAACTGCCCGCCGAGCTGAGGAACGCCTTCAGTCCTGCCGTGCCAGGCAGCTAGTTCGGAGCGGCAGCCCGGCCGGACCGCCAGACGGCATCATCCCGTCGCGTCCAGCGTCGCGATCGCGTCGGCGTCCAGCTGCAGCGACGCGGCCCCGACGAGCTCCTCCAGTTGCGCGCGGCTGGTCGCGCTCGCGATCGGCGCCGTCACCGTGGGCCGCGACATCAGCCAGGCGAGCGCCACCTGCGCCGGGGTGGCGTTCAACCGCGCGCCGACGGCGTCGAGCGCCGAGAGGACGCGCTGCCCGCGGGCGGTCAGATAGCGCTTGATGCCCGTGCCGCGCGGGCTCTTCACGAGGTCCGCCTCCGAGCGGTACTTGCCCGTCAGGAACCCCGCGGCCAGCCCGTAGTACGGGATCACGCCGATGCCGCTCTCCCGGACGACGGGCTCGAGCTCCCCCTCGTACGCGGCGCGGTCGTACAGGTTGTAGTGCGGCTGCAGCGCCTCGTAGCGCGGGCGGCGGTCGCCATCGGCGGCCTGGAGCGCCTCGCGCAGGCCGGCGGCGGTGAAGTTCGACGCGCCGATCGCGCGGACCTTGCCCGCTTTCATGAGCCGGCCATACGCTTCGAGCGTTTCCTCGATCGGCGTCTCCGGGTCCGGATAGTGCGACTGATAGAGATCGATGTAGTCCGTCTGGAGGCGCCGCAGGGATCCGTCCGCGGCCTCGAGGATGTAGTTCGCCGAGAGCCCGCGGCGTCCGCCGCCGAGATCCGCGCCGCACTTGGTCGCCACGAGCACGTCGTCGCGCCGGCCGCGGCGCTTCAGCCAGCGGCCGATGATCGTCTCCGACTCCCCGCCCTCATGGCCCGGCACCCACGACGAGTAGCTGTCGGCGGTGTCGATCATGGTGAAGCCGGCGCCGGCGAACGCGTCGAGCACCTCGAACGAGGCGCGTTCGTCGGCGGTCCAGCCGAAGACGTTGCCGCCCAGGACGAGCGGCGCCACATCGAGCCCTGAACGGCCCAGCGGTCGCTTCTGCACGGTCGCGTGTCCCTCCATGGGACAGGGTACACGCGACCGTGTGGATGAGTTGGAGCGAGCGTTCCACTGATGGCCGAACTGAAGTTCGGCCCTACGGGTCCGCTCTACGACTTCAGGAACGTGCGGGCGCGTTCGAGCTCCGCACGCGGCGAGTCCGCGCCCTCGGCAATGCCGAGCAGCGTCTGGTAATGCTGCCGCGCGCGGTCCCGATCGCCGGCGGCCTCGGCTGCCCGCGCGGCGCCGTATGCGCCGCGGAATCGTCCCGGCTCCTTCTTCATCGTCGCCTCGAAGGCCGCGAGCGCGCCGGCGGCGTCGCCCGATTCGAGCAGCATCTCGCCGAGCAGCTCGCGCGCGGGGGCCAGCGGCCCCGGCGAGATCGCGACCTTGTCGGTCGCGTCCTCGCGGTCGGCCGCCGCGCGCAGCAGGTCGATGCCCTCCTGCCGGCGCCCGTCGGCGAACGTCGCCCACGCCAGCGCGACCTGGCGCTGGATCTCGACCTGGTTGCTCCAGTACTCGTCCCGGGCCGCGGCCAGCGCGTCGCGCAGCCTGGCCAGCGCGTCGATGTCGGCGCGTGCCGCGTCCGGTCTGCCGCTGCGCGCCGCGCCGAGCGCGCGCGCGAAGTGCGTGACCGCGTCCGCGAACGGCGTCGTCGTCTGCTTCGGCGTCAGCGCCGCGGCCTCGGCCCAGGCGCCACGCTCCAGCGCGTAGCGCGCCGGAATGGCGGCGGCGGCGTACAGGCCTGCCGCGCCGGGCGCGGCGCCGCCCATCGCGTTGACGTCGAGCCGCGTGACCACGGCCGGCGTGCGATCGAGCACGCCGCGGGCCGAGGCGTCCTGTGCCATCTGCAGGTACGCGTAGATCTGGTAGTCCATCGCGTGCAGCGCCTCGCCCATCAGCTCCTGGGCCATCGCCGTTCGCTCGGACGCGACGTTCGTCTCCGCCGACTCCTTCCAGTAGCCGACGCGCGTGAACGTGTGCGACGGCATATGGAGCGCGTGCGGGGCATCCGGCGCGATCTTCGCGTAGCGGCGGGCGGCGTCGAGCGCCCGCGGCGCCAGCGGCGGGTGATCGTACGCGTGGATGATGTAGTGCGGCAGCCCCGGGTGGTCCGGATGCGCCGCCCAGAGCGGCTCGAGAATGGAGGCGACTTCGAGCTGCACCGCGTAGGTCTTGTCGCTCGGCAGCGCCGTCTGGTTCAACGCCAGCGCATGGAAGATCTGCGCTTCCATGTCGTCCGGGAACTCGCGTCGGACCTCGTCCATCGCACGCGCGTACGCGACGACGCGGTCGCGGTGCGGGACGTGCCCGGCGTCGGCGAAGAGCGCCGAGACGGCCGTCAGGTACGCGCGCTCGCGCGCTGTCGGCGTGCCGGTGGCGAGCCCTCTGGCTACGGCCTCGTGTCCGCGCGCGAGCGCCGGCCCCGCCTTGATGCCCGCAAACGGGTTGCCCCAGTGACAGAGCGCGATTCCCCAGTGCGCCATCGCGCACGACGGGTCACGCGCGAGAATCTGCTCGAAGGTGTCTCGGGCCTGGCGGAACTCGAACGAGTGCAGCAGCGCGACCGCGCGGTTGAAGTCCTGCTGGACGGCGGGATCGCACGAGGTCTGGAACGACACCGTGCCGAGTGTTCCGCCGCCCGTCCGGCCGTGGTGTTCGTGCTGCGCGGCCGCCGCAACCGGCAACGCGAGCACGAACGTGAGGACACAGAGAGCCTGTCGCATCGGTCCTCCTCCGGCATCCAGCGGGCATCGCACCCGATGGCGTACCGCTCAGACTACACCCGCGGGGACCAACTGGTTCCTCCGGATGGCGTCCGGCGTCCGGCGACCCGAACACATGGCCGGGTCGCCTACCGGTGTGACGAGGACGGGCGGAGCGGGGTTCCCCGCCTCCGCCGCGCGCGAGAACCTGGACGCGGGCTACGGCGGGCGGGCGGGGTCTCAGGTGCGGGTCGCGTGCCGCGGGCGAATCGGCACCACGCGATGCCGCATGTAGGCGACGAACGCGGCCATCACCAGCAGCAGCAGCGTCATCACCGCCGAGCTCATCTCGTCGCGCACCACGTGATAGATGGT
>CAYUPN010000110.1:0-11377 GCA_964446605.1 uncultured Bifidobacteriaceae bacterium
TTCAGCCCCGCCACACGTCACAACAATCCGAGGTCAGCGAGCGGGTCCTCACCGCAGGACTGTCGCCTGGAGCAATCGCCGTGACGGACGACGACCCGGCACGAATCGAGGCGGCGATCGACGAGCTGCTCGGTGACGCGGTGACGGACAAGGAACACCATCCCGAGTACACGCGATGGAGGCTGGTGGTGCGTCCTCCGTCCGAGTTCGGATTCGAGGTGTTCCTCTACACCGATGGCGAGCCGCAGTTCGGCGCGTTCACGAGCCCCGTCGAGCGGCACGTGTGGGCCGCGTTCTTCGAGCGGCCTGACTATCGCACCACCGCCGAGCGCAACGCGCAGTTCTTCCTGAAGCTGCGGAACGCCCTGACGCACCCGACCCGCATCCGGTGGAGACGCGGGCTCCTGTGGTGGAGCACCGCGTGCGAGTACCTCGTGGACGGCGAGTGGCGCCCGTTGGGCGGGTATGCGGCTTTCCGATCCGCGTGGCGCGATGGCGTAGAGGAGTTGCCGCGCCGGGGCGTGTGGAACGCCGAACCGGTGCTCACTCCCCCGGGATTCACTGAGAAGGTTCCAGCTCGGTGTTGAGATATGGACACGAAACCGTCGACCGCGAGGAACGCCCCGCAACCGTTGCAGCAAAATCCCGAGTGCCGGGCTCGAGCGTGAGCGCGATGCCGCAGTGGAGACGACTCGAGGAGGCCGAGCGCCGGATCGCCCACGCCCTGGCCCGCGCTTCCTTTCCGGGGGCAGGACTGCTCACGGGCCAGCTGCTGCATCCCGACACGCGCGTGACGACGATCGACGAGGCTGGCAGCTTCAGAGTGGCCGTCCCGCGGCACCTCGCGCGCGTCCCGGGAGGCGAGCGGGTTCCGATCGAGGCGGTGGCTGTCGACGCGGATGGCACCGCCATCCGGGCCCTGCCTCACCTCGTGGATGGCTATGTCGAAGAAGTGGAGATCTACCGGGAAGACGGCGACCCCATCCAGCGTCTGGTGCATGAACGCGAGTGGCGGCCGGAGACGTGGGAATGATTGGTTCCGGCAACAGGGCGGACCCGTTCCTCGTGAGTACGCGATGATCCGACGGGAACCGCGCAGCGTGCGCACCCTCATCCTGTGGTTGTACTGGGCGCCGCCCTTCATCTCGATGGCGGTTGTCGGGGTTCTCCTGAATCTGGGCCAGGACGACTGGCTGGTGTTTGGCGCTTTCGTGCTGATTAATCTCATGGCGGCCGTGAAGCTGGGGCGCCTGAAGTGCCAGCGTTGCGGCTATCCGGTCTGGCGGCGAGGGAGGAGAGGCCCCGCCCTGTTCCAGCGCCACGCTCCGTTCCCGCGCCGGACCTGCTGGCGCTGCGGCGCCGCGTTCGCCGAGCAGTTCCCTGGCGATCGGGCGTACACCCGCATCCATTTCCCACATCTCCCTTCACGCCACTTCCCGCTCCGCCCGGACTGACCCTGAATCCGGCATTGACAGAGGCGGAGCTTGAGACGGTCCGGCGGTGCCTGGTGGCGATCCTCGAGGGGCCGTTCCTCGAGAGAGAGGAGTTCCCCGGGATGCTCGGCGTGGATCTCGACGGGCTGGAGGAGCTGGTGCGCCTGTGGCCACGGTCACTGGCGGACCCGAGGATGCCGGTTGCCGTCGCCAACGCGCTGGGAGTGCTCTGGGCGTATCCGCATTACTACGAGAACCTGGTGCCGGAGATGACCGGTGCAACCGTGGCCGGGATTCGCGACCTGTCGGACAAGGCGGTTCGACGCTTCGGGTGGTGAGGCAACAATGGAGGGAAGGACGCGCGCGATCGCGTCGAACTGAACAGGGCGGAAGGACGAGCGGGCGCCTGAATTCCCATCCTGAGCGGAGAAAGGGCTATGTGGCAACTGAACGTGGGCGTGTGGAGGTCAACCATGTCCGGACGACGATTGCAGGCGACAGCGCCCTGGCCAGACTGATCGCCGGCGGTCCGCAACATGTCAGGCTGGAGATCAGCGACTCCCTGGTACTTGATGGGGCCGGGTACGAATTCGTGGCCGAGTCCTTCAGCAAACGCATCGAGTATCGGATAACCGGCCCTGAACTCAGTGACTCCGAAGGATCTCCGGATCCGATGATTCGATGGATGGGGACTGTTCGGCGAGAAGTCGAAGACTACGTGAGAAGGTCTCGATGAGCGTTCACTGCGTCCAACCGGCGTTTCCACTGACGCGCCAGGTGGCACCCGTTGTCGGGTGCACTCTCGTGAGGTGCATGATGCATCGTGCGTTCGCAGGGTTGCTTCTCGTTCTGTTTGCCGTCGGGTGTGTCAATCCGGCCCAGTTCGTGGAGCAAGCGACTCGTGAGACGGGCCGGGCCGCTCAGCTGGTCCAGGGATCCCTCGGAATCACGCCGCAGGTCGGATTCAACACCCACAACGGCCGCCTCAACTCGGTCAGCTTCGCGTTCGATGCGGCGGAGGTCCAGGGCATGACGCTGGAGCAGATCCAGGCCGCCGTCGCGGCCGCAACGCGCGAGGCCTTCGAACAAGACCCGAACGAAATCCTCATCGTCGTCGGATTCCAACCGGTCCGGTAGCGTCTCACCCGGACGAGGCCGGGAATCGCCGCCCGGCCCGGCGCGTGCAAGGCTCGCGCCCTTCCTGTCGTGTCCCGCGCGGGTCACTGGCCTCAGCCGTTCCCTTGCAATACCATCCCGCCGAACCGGGGTCCCGCGCGACTCCACGTGGCCGTGCAGCCGTTTGCGGATCTCCGGTGTCCAATCGTTCGAGGTCCGAGGATGCAGACGGGGTTTCCCGCCGCCCTGCTGATTGCGGCGTGTGTCGCGGCACAGCACGCCGGCCGGCATGAGGCGGACTCCCTCATGCCCGTCGACGCAGGCGCGTGGCCTGCCTATCACGAGTGCGCCCTGCATTTCGCGCAGAATCTTCGCGTCCGGCTGAGCGGGGAAGGCGGCGTCACCGCGCATCTCGTTGCCGGGCCGTCGAGGGAGGAGCTGCGGTCGCAGCGCCGCCTGCGGCTGCCCTTCGCATCGGATCTCGACCCCGAAGCGGGCGAGTGGCGATCCGTGCCCTTCGCCACGGGATGGCTGGCAGGACTCTTTGCCGGTGAGTGGGGAGGAGGGCTCTGGTGGGCGCGCCCGGGCGTTCCCGCGACACTGCTGAGGGAGGGACCCGTCACGGGTCCCGTGGCTGGTCCGGGCGGATCCGTCGCCATCGTGTCCGATCTCATCACGGACCGGTCCGAGCTGCTGGTGGTCCGGCTCCGCGACGGAGTTCCGGACGTCTCGTCGCGTGCCGCCATCGCCGGTTCATCCCTCGTGCTGGTGGAGTCGATCGGCGATCAGGGAGTGCTGATCGTCACGTTCAGTGAGGTCCTCCGATGGGATGGCGAACGGCTGGTCAGGCTGGCAGGTGAGTTCGCAGGCCGGGAACTGCTGCGAGGTTCTCTCTCGATGACGGCGGATCCGGAGTTCGCCTATCTGGGGATCTCGCTGCTGCTGGCGCGCGTGCCGCTGGACGGCAGCGGTCAGGTCGACTGGTTCGTGCCGGCGCAGTGCCGGACATTCACCTATGTGCCGGACGTCATCACCATCGAACGGCTCGGACTGTCGGAGACCGTGAATCGCTGCGAATGCACCGGATGACCGCGCGTATCCCTTCTCCCCGCCTCGTCGATTCGTGGCGGGGACGAGCCGGAGTGGCCTGAATGCCCCGTACCAGGACGCTCTCGTCGATGTCGGACGATGAGCTGCTGCAGGAATACATTGCGGCGGCCGCGGATGCGTGGTGACAGGTGATGAGCGACGCCACCGGCGGGGAAGTGAGACGGCTCGACCTGCCCGTGCTGGACGGATTGCCCGGGGGCCAGTTCACGATGGCCGTGGATGACGGCCACGTCCATATCGGGATGAAGCAGTTCCTGATCGCGGTCGCGCTCACGGATTTCACGCCCGCGTGGTACGTGCCCGCAGGCTGTGTCGACGGATCGGGCGGTCTCGCCGGAGTGTGCGGCTGCGATTTCGGACCCGCATGAACCCGATCCGGTGATCGGAGCTTGGGTCATGTCGCTTCATCTTGACCGGGGGCGTGGCGTGCGCTGGCCGGTCGTCGTGATCGACGGCGATGGGAGAACGTCATGAGGACGGCTGTTCTCACGCTGATGCTGATGACTGGCGTGGCGGGGCAGGACGCGGCTCCGGGCGCCACCGACCACACGCCCAACGGGTTCTTCGACGTGTCCGACGCACGCTGGGGCGAGCTGTATCGGTGCGCCATCACGACCGCTCTCGTCACGATCGTCGAAGGCGACGGCAACCTCGTGCGAAGCGCGGTCACCGAGCCGGCGTTTGAGAAGCCGAAGGAAGAGTCGTCCGGACCGGAGCTCGATACGCCGCCGTACTCCGGACCGGGCGAGTGGAGAACGTTGGCGTACGGCGAGGGCTGGTTTGCGGGGCTCGATGCGGGAGAGTGGGGCGGTGGACTCTGGTGGATGCAGGACGGTGCCGCCCCGGTCCATCTGCTCGCTGGTCCGGTGGCGGCACTCGCGAGAAACGCCCATGGGCCGTTTGCCATGATCGCGGACCCGTACAGCACCGAGTCGCACCTGAATCTGCTGGCGCGTGACGGACCTGGTTGGCGCGTCGCAGCGTCATGGACAATCCCCGGTTACCCGAGCAAGGTGGAAACGACTGAGCACGGGGCGATTGTCATCACCGAGGCCGGGCTGTTCCGATGGCACGGACGCCATGTGAGGCGCCTGGTGCACTGGGAGAATCTTGATCTGGATGTTCTACAGCTGAGCAGTCTCGAGCCCTTCTCGGTTGCAGAGACAGATACCGGAATCCACGTCGGGATGAGGCTGTTCCTGCTGCGCGTGCCGCTGGACGGCAACGGGGAGCCGCAGTGGTTCGCGCCGAGGCAGTGTGCCAGCACCGCCGTCATCGGCGAGACGATCGATTTGGGCCCAGGGCCGCTGACGCTGGACCGGTGCATCTGCACGGGATGAGTGTCGGCCGGCGTCAGGCGTCGTTGGATCAAGCAGGCTGTCGCGATATGCGTCGACGGTGTCCGAGAGAGAGCCGCTCATGAGAGTCGGGACGTGTTCGGAGAGCATCAGCGCTACCCGACACTGTCGTGGCGCGGCCGGGATCGCGAACCCTGGGAAAATTCGCCTGGAGAGATGTCACGGTAGCCTTATGAATCTCAGTGCTGAGCTGACGGCTGACCAGCTGGCGATCCTGCGGCGCTGTCTGGGCGCCATGCTGACGGAGGAATTCCTGTGCAGGGTGGAGTTTCATCCGATTCTCGGCGTGGACTACGAGGATGTCGAGGAGTTGCTTCGGATGTGGCCTCAGTCATTGCATGACGACAGGATGCCGGTTGTGGCCGCAAACACCCTGGGTGCCCTCTGGGGTTACCCTCATCACAAGGAGCACTTGATACCGGGATTGACCGGCGCATCCCTGGACGATATCGAGAAGCTGGCCAGAAAGGTGGCTCGGCTCGCCGGGTAGAGACAACGTCGGCGTCGCGGGACATTGTTTCCTGAGCGGCTTCAGCGACGGTCTGTACTGAGTTACCAGAGGTCACGTTTTCAGGGGCTTCGTGACCGGGCCGGACTACGTGCCGGTGAGTGCGTGTAGCCGGTCTCGTGGCGCTGCTGGCAGGTGGCTTTATTCTCTGGATACTTGCGACTCGCCCACCGGGTTGAGCGTTCCAGTAGAGCGGAGTGTCACTGTGAGCCGCGGAGGTGTGACGGATGGATTGTGGCCCCACGCTCCGGATCTGGTGAGTGGTTGTGTTGGAGCCCAGGGGGCCCCGGCCCGCCAGGTCGTGCACTCTCGAAGCAGGTGGGCAGATTGAGTCTCAACAACTGGACTGCTCTCTTTCGTCAGCGGTTCTTCGGCAGGACTGAACTGCCGTGGGATGATCTTTACGATAAGCATTTCTCGAACCTGCCGAGGCGCGAAGTATTCGAGATGTTCGAGTTCCTCGGTGAGGAGTTCGGCTTGCCGATCGGTATCCTGCGTCCTGATGATCCGCTTGAGGCGATTTTCGAACCTGTTCCGACGAGGAATCCAGTGAAGTGGTTGTCATATCGTGGCTATGAGGGAGATATGGCTGCTGAGCTGCATCATCGGTTGGCGGTCCGGGAGAAGACGATGGGCACTGCGGGGAACAGGGCACAAATCACAACATTCGGCGAGTATGCCGCGGCGTGGTGTGGAATGTAGCCCGGAATCTATAGTGGTTCCAATCATGAACCGGCGCGTAACCGCACACCCTGTCCTACGCTCCGACCGCGCCCGCCTGGTGGTGGAACCGTGAACGCATTTCGGGAGTCTCAGCACCTGAACGGGACCTGGCGTGACTGAACCCATCCATCGAAAATGCGTGAACGGAGGTCCAGGTGCGACGTTCTGATCGCGATCCTGGTGTCCCGTCCACGGTGATACTGACCACACCACTCGGATCGTCGGCCGTTGCAGCATCGTTTGTGGCCCCGCAGTCCGGGTCTTATCAGTTGTGGCTGGGCGTCTCATCGCCTGTTACCGACAGAGCGGCTCGCACATTGATATACGATGCGATGCAATCAGTGGGAAGGGAGTATCAAGGGAGTGTGGATCTGGGGTGGTCGATAGAGAGTCAGGGCGTTCGGGTGGTAGAACGTAGCAGGATTGAGAAAGTATACGGAACGATCCAGGTTGGGAGTGGTCTGGGTGGACCGCCGATCAAGGCGGAGGGCATAGTGATCGACAGGTGTGAGTTGGTCGGGGGGACTACGTACTGGCTGACTGCCGTCCCTGGCCCGTCGTTTGCGGCCGTCCTGCCAGCGGGTCCAACGCTTGTGTTGGAGAAGTGGCGCGCGCCATGAAGGTTTCATCGATGTCGTGGGACGAGTTGTTACGGGAGTACATCGCCGCCGCCTCGGAATACGAGCGGTGGCATCTCGACCACGTCAAGAGCAACCGGGCGTACAGACGGGCTGAACAGCTACTCACCGAGATGAAGGTTCGTGGTGACTGGGAGGCGCGTCTCGAGCCCCTCTTGGCGCACGAGTGTGCCGGCGTGAGGGGGTTGGCTGCTGCTGATCTACTGCGGGTGATGCCGGAGCTGGCAATGCCGGTTCTGGACGACCTGATCGAGAACGGGGGCACGTTCGGCCTGGCGTTCTTCGGAGCAAGGGACGTCTACAGGGAACTGAAGAATGAGGCATCAGTACATGAACACCCGCGTGATCCTGGGGACGTGACCGGTCCCTCTACGCCTGAAATCCTGCAGCGGCTCGCCGATGATGACCAGGCCGGCCATGAAGCCGATTCGAACCAGGCAGCGGGTCTGCGGATTCTGTCGCCGAGCGCCAGACAACGCTTTCTGGTTGAGGCGTACCGGATCGCAGACCATGTGGCGCAGAAGCTGCCCGGCGAGTGGGGCGTCCGTCAGGAGACCCTTGATGCGGCCGGCGATCCCGAGCTGCGGGACCTGCTGAGCGCCGGCATCCGCGCCGCGTTCTTTCACCTGTTCGGGCTGCTGGACGGCGTGGGGGATCCGGAGCTCACCACGGGCGAGTGGCTGGGCGTGACACTGGTCGCTAGGGCGAGCGACGACCCGTCGTCGCTGCACGACCAGTTCATGGAGGCCTGGGAAGAATACGAGCGCCTGACGATGAAGGACAAGTCCGAGTGAGCGGTTGAGGTCCGCGCTGGGAACTCACATGCGGCCATTTCCACGATGACGACGCAGTCGACTGACAAGGAAGAAGGGGCGATCCTGTGCCCGACGTGTTCGGAACCGCTCAACCGAATGGACAGTCGGGATATCAATCGCGTGCAGTATCGCTGTGATCAGGGGCATTGGTTTCATCGTTTCAAATCAGTGATCGGGACGCCGGTCGAATGGCTGGGCAGGCTGCAGGTCTATCCGGTAAGTGAGCCACTCTTCGGGAACGATAACGAGGTCCTCGAGTTCTGGTTGACAGATTCAGATGCTCGAGCTGTGCTCGGCAATTCGGCTGCCGAACTGGCGGTGGGAGTGTTGGCCTGGCGAGCTGGTGAGACGGGGCTTCTGACGTCTCAGCCCTTCCAGCGATGTCCGGTGTGTGGCGCTGCGTTGAGCAGGACTGATGAAGGCGACATGTATGTCACAGGACTGCGGTGCCTGAATGGACACGATTTCGGGGAGCGGTCGCGCAGGCTAACCAGCCAAGACGTCCCTGACTTGATCCTGCATGCCGAAATGTCGACGGAGGAGCTGCTACGGAACATTGGCTCTATAGATGAAGATGGCCGCCGGTGGTGTCACGTCCCCGAATCCATGGCAGGAGTGTTCAAGAGGTTCTGTGAGGAGGCAGGGACGCCAGAGGCGGGACCATCAGGATGACGCGTTGACGAGGCATATCCGGCGTGCCATCGGTCTGCTCACGGTATCAGCCTGTGCGCCACCGCCGGTCACGCGTGACGACGGGAGTACCGGGAAGCGGGAGGGTGACTACGGTCTACAGTGTTCCCGTGTTCGTCCTCTACAGGTTCACGCTCCACGTCACCACGAACACCCCAACCGCCGGCAGCATCCCGGCGCGTCGCGCGGTCCCGCGAGTGGCATGAGCCGAGTGGGGCAGGTCCCTGGAGGAGTGTGAGGCACGATTTCCGTCGGATGGTCACAGCGGTGGTCGCCGTACTTGGCGCGCTTGTAATCCTGTACGGCGCCAGCGTAACGCCGCAATTGTTTGCTTTGCCATCTGACCAGAGAGCCTACGTGCTGATCGCGATGGCGTTAGTGGCGAGTGCCTCCGCAATTGTTGCTGGCCTGGCAATTCGTCGCTTCCGAGGTGTGAGAGGTCTTGGGGGGTGGAAGCTACGAACGATCCTCGTGCCTCTGCTATTGGTGGTTACTCTGCTGTCCGCAGCCGTCGAGGCGGTCAGACCCGCGTTCTATTCCGGAATCCTTGCAGTGATACTGAGCTTCGTAGGGAGTTGGATGCAATGGCGGGAGGGCCAACGCGTTAGAAGGAGGTCTGGCACGAATCCACCCAAGACGTCATGAAAGTACGGGCGCGCGCACGGGTTGCAATCCTATGCGGCTTTTCTTCTTTCCACCACCACATTCACGCTCCACGTCACCACGAACACACCGACCGCCGGCAGCAGGACCCACGGGTAGTGCGCGATCGCCGCGACGTTGGCGGCCTCCTGCAGGGCGGGGCGGGATCAAGTCGGAACAGGTCTGATCGAGTCCGATCAGGTCGGATCGGGTCTGGACAGGTCTGATCAGGTCGGAGCAGGTCTGATCGGGTCCGATCGCGTTGCGGCTGGCAATCGGACCCGCCCGGTGGCCCGCCGCGGCGGCGGCTGCTGCACGTCGCGGCCACGCTGCCGGCGGACGCGTCGACGCGCATCGGCGTCACCCGCAGCGTCGCGGCGCGCATGCTCGCCGGGCGCATCGGCGCGCTCGAGGTCGCGCTGGCGGGAGCGACGGCGGCCGACGGGGACGTGTGGACCGGATCGCCCGGGCCGGCGTTCGTCGCCGGCGAGGCGCCGGTGGCCTGCGCCGACGCCGGCTGGAACGCGCACCTGCCCGGCACCGACGCGCCGGACGAGCTGACCGGCGCCATCGTCCGCTGCGCGCCGGACGGCCGCTGGCTCCCGCTGCCGGAGGAGCGGCGATGAGCCGCGCCGCGCGGGCCGCCGCGCCGCTCCCCTCACGCGTGCTGGCGGGCATTCTGCTGGTGGCGTGGGCCGCCTCGCCGACCCACGCACAGGAGGTCATCGAGTACTACGGCACCGACGCGCTCGGCTCGATCCGCGTCGTCTTCGACGCGAGCGGCACCGTCGTCGCGCGCACGGACTACCTGCCGTTCGGCGAGACGTTCGAGGCGAGCGGCAACGGCCCGGCGGAGGGGTTTACCGGGCAGGCGCGGGACGGCGAAGCGGGGCTGGACTACTTCCATGCGCGGATGTATCAGCCGCGGACGGCCGGTTCAATGCGGTAGACCCGGTGTTTGCGGGGTTGTTTGATCCGCAGCAGTGGAATCGGTATTCCTATGTGTCAAACAACCCGCTCTCATTCATTGACCCGACGGGTGCTGAACTCTGCGACGCCGCTGATGGCGCGAAATGGTGCCCACCGCTGACCGCACCAAATCCATATGACGTAGAGTGGCAGGGACCTCTTCTTGGTCAGTTTCCGGGCCCAATGCCAGGACCATCGGACCTGGCCCTTGCGCTTCAAGCTTACGCAGAGGGTGTCACCGAACAGTTCTTAACGGGGGCCTTGCAAGTCCTGGAAGCCGCCTCCAACGGCCCACGACCGCCGAGCCCCATTGCCGGCGTCGAAAGCTCGATTCTCATCCAGCTACCAGACGGCTCCTTGGTAACTATTAACGACCCACCGACGCCCGATGTCTATAAATGCGTAGGCAAGTGCCTTGAGCTCCACAAGGCACTGATGGGCTCGGAGGTCAAGCTGGGGATAGTTCCGGTCGGGCCTGGCGCCATTTCGGGGGCGGCAAGGAACCTGAAGGAGGCGTTGACCTTAGCCGAGGCGGCTGGAAAAGGCTCGCGTATCATGATGGGCAAGATCAAGGACCCGAGATACGCAAACGAAGAGATCTGGGCAAAGATGGAGTACGTTCGTACGCTATTCGACAGTGGGACTGGCAAAGTGCGTAAGGTTGCCGTTCACTACTGGCAGAACCTTGTCGACGGTACCAGCCATGGATTCAAGTTCAAGAAGCGTTGACGCTGTCGTGCAGCGCATCGCGCAACGTGATTCAAGCCTTGCGCTCGCGTTGTGGGCCCTTGGTTCACTCGACGCCGCAACGCTTCCGGAACTAGGTGCGTATTTGCTGGAGGATCGAGACAGCCCTGCCCTCCGTCTGCTCGCCGGCATGACAGCTTCCGACGAATCTTGGATGATCGTCCAGCGTTTCCAGGAGTCCATTGATCAGCTTGGGTTAGCCGTGCCGCCTACAGACGAGGCGGCCCGTCTCGTGGCTCATCGTGTGTGGTCGGAGTTGGCTGGAGGGCGCCTGAAGCCGTCGGAGGCGGCCGACTATCTCATGCGAATCTCATGGAGTGTGGACAACCCTGAGTTCCACGATCTTGACCTTTTCAAGTACATTGCAAGTGACTACGACGAAGTGTCCGATGACCTTCGGGCCTTGTGGGATGCAGAGATCCTGAAGGAGGCGGCTCGAAGGGCGTCCGCAGGAGAGCCGGACGCATGAGCAGCCTGGACTCCTCGCGTAAGGTTCCTGTAGCCATGACTGAGGTCGAGCTTTGGAGGATGAGCGGTCCCCTTCAGTCGCGATTCTCCACCACGACGTTCACACTCCACGTCACCACGAACACGCCGACCGCCGGCAGCAGCACCCACGGGTAGTGCG
>CAYUPN010000111.1:0-11257 GCA_964446605.1 uncultured Bifidobacteriaceae bacterium
CGTCGAGGTGCACGTGCTGCAGGGGGAGCGTCCGCTGGCGCGCGACAACCGCACGCTCGGGCGCTTCCAGCTCACGGGCATCCCGCCGGCTCCGCGCGGCGTGCCGCAGATCGAAGTCACGTTCGACATCGACGCCAACGGCATCGTCAACGTCTCGGCGAAGGACAAGGCGACCGGCAAGGAGCAGAAGATCACCATCACCTCGTCGAGCGGCCTGTCGAAGGACGAGGTCGAGCGCATGATGCGCGAGGCCGAGGCGCATGCCGACGAGGACAAGCGCCGCCGCGAGGAGATCGAGGCGCGCAACCAGGCCGACCAGGCGGTCTACGCGGCCGAGGCGTTCCTGCGCGAGAGCGCGGACAAGGTGCCCGACGACGTGCGGAAGCAGCTCGACAGCGCCGTCAACACGCTGCGGGGGGCACTCGATCGCAACGACGCCGACGCCATCCGGCGCGGCGTCGAGGATCTGACGAAAGCGCAGCACAAGGCCGCGGAGGCGTTGTACCAGTCCGCTGGCGCGGCCGGGGCCGGCACTGCGGCGCAGTCGGAGGAGCCTGCGGCTGAGGCCGGCGAGTCCGGCGCAGCCAGCAGCGGACCGGCGGAGGGCGTCATCGACGCCGAGGTCGTCGACGAAGGAAAGAACTGAACGGTCACACACCAGCCGGCGCACGGAGCACCCGGGCGCCGCGATTGACGAGGAATGGACTTCTACATCCTCCTCGGGATCGAACGGGCGGCGACGCTGGCCGAGATCAAGCGGGCGTACCGCAGGCTCGCGCGGCGTTACCATCCCGACCTCAACCCGGGCGATCAGCTCGCCGCGGCCCGGTTCGGGGAGATCGTGCGCGCGTACGAGACGCTCAGCGACCCGGAGCGCCGGCGCCGCTACGATCAGCTCGGCTACGAGCCGGCCGCGGCGCCCGAAACGGTCTCCGGCTTCGCCGGGTTCGATTTCTCCGCGACCGTTCATGCCGTCAGCCAGTCGACCTTCGGCGATCTCTTCGAAGAGGTGTTCCGCGGCGCCCCGTCGGCCACCCGGCGGCCCCAGCGCGGCGCCGACCTGCACGCGCCGCTGACGCTCGATTTCGAGCAGGCGCTCGACGGCGGCCGGGACGAGGTCACGGTGGTGCGGCAGGAAACCTGCAGCCGCTGCGCGGGTGCGGGGGCGATGCCCACCGCGGCGTCGCCGTGTCCGACGTGCACGGGCACGGGGCTGACGCGTTCGGCGCGCGGCCACATGGTCTTCACCCGTCCGTGCGCCCGCTGCCGCGGCACGGGGTCGCTGGCCGAGCAGGTCTGCCAGGGCTGCGGCGGCGCGGGCGTGGCGAGCCGGAGCGAGCGCGTCGGCGTGGCCGTTCCGCCCGGGACCGCCGACGGCGCGCGCCTGCGTGTGCCGGGACGCGGCAATGCGGGGCGGCACGGCGGCCCGCCCGGCGATCTCTACGTCGACGTGGCCGTCACGCCGCATCCGCTGTTCCGGCGCGACGGCGACGATCTGCACCTGGTGGTGCCGGTCGCGGTGCACGAGGCGGCGCTCGGCGCGCGCATCGAGATTCCGGGCGGCGACGGGCCGGCGCGCCTGCGCGTGCCGCCGGGCACGCAATCGGGACAGCGGCTGCGGCTGCGCGGGCGGGGCGTCCCGGGGCGCAGCGGCGAGCGGGGCGACCTCGTGGTGGAGGTGCGGGTGATGCTCCCGCGCCTGCTGGACGAGCGGTCCAGGGAACTGCTGCGGCAGTTCGGCGAGATCAACGGCGCCGGCGGCATCCGCGAGCAGTTCGATCGGCAGTGGCGCCCGCAGGCCGCTGACGCGCCGGGAGACGGCAGCCGGAGGTGAGCATGGCGACCAGGCGATCCGGCAAGGCCTATTACATGATCAGCGCCGTCGCGGCGAAGTACGACATCCATCCGCAGACGCTGCGCCTCTACGAGCGCGAGGGACTGCTGAAGCCGTCGCGCACGGAGGGCAACACGCGCCTGTACTCGGAGGAGGATCTCGAGCAGCTCGAGACGATCCTGACCCTGACGCGCGAGCTCGGTGTGAATCTCGCCGGCGTCGAGGTGATCCTGAACATGCGGCGCCGCATGGAGCGCATGCAGCAGGAAGTCAACGAGTTCATGGCGTACGTGAAGCAGGAGCTCGCGCGCGGGCTCGGCGACTGGGAGCAGCGGCTGAACACCGCGATGGTGAAGTCGTCGCCGACGGATCTCGTACGCTCCGGCGCACCCGCGTCGCCTCCGGCGCAGGCGTCCGGCGAGGGCGGCGACGCACCGGCCGGCGCGCGCGTGAAACGGTGAGCGCCGCGCGCGTCAGCATGGTAGAGTCTCAGGGTGGCCTGCCCGCTCTGTGACGACACCGGCTGGAAGCCGATCGAACAGGACGGCGTCCGCCGGGTGACGCGCTGCGACTGCTGGCGTGAGCGGATCGGCGACACGCTCCTGGCGAACGCGCGCATTCCCCGCCGCTACCAGCACTGCGACCTCGATTCGTTCCAGGCCTACAACGAACAACTCCGCAAGGCCCTCGCGTACGCGCGCCGGCTCGCCGACGCGTTTCCCGTCGTCGATCGCGGGCTGTTCCTGCTCGGACCGCCCGGGGTCGGCAAGACGCACCTCGCCGTCGCCGTGCTGCGGCAGGTGATCCGCACCCGCGGGGCGCGCGGGATCTTCTACGACACGCGCGATCTCCTGAAGGTGATCCGCAGTACGTACGACCCGGCCACGCGCGCCACCGAGCAGGACGTGCTGCGCCCCGTCATGGAGTGCGACCTGCTGGTGCTCGACGATCTCGGCGCGGAGAAGACCTCCGACTGGGTCGACGAGACGCTCAACCTGATCGTCGGGACGCGCTACAACGAGAAGCGGACGACGATCTTCACCTCCAACTACGACGACAAGCCCGACAGCACCGATCCCGACTCGCTCCTGTTCCGGATCGGGTTCCGGATGCGATCGCGCCTCCACGAGATGTGCGATTTCCTGGACCTCGACGGCGCCGACTACCGCGAGCTGCCGCCCAACGGCACCGTCGAGGATCTGGTGATGCTCTGGAAGCGCGGCCGCCCGAAGGGGAAGGCCCATCTCCCGGCCCGCAGCGGCGGCCCGGTCCGCGCGCAGATCCGCGAGTCCCGCCAGCGCGCCGCCGACGGCCGTGCAGAGCTGAAGTGGTCGGGAGGGAAGGCGGGCTCGTAGACGCTGGTCGATTGCGGATTTCCCTCCTTCGCCCTTCGGGCTGCGGAGGGCAAGCGGATCCCGGATTGCGGATTGATTGCGGATTTCATGGCGGGCCTGCGGCCCGTGATGATTGACGATTCCTTCGGATTGGTGCCGAGGGGGGCATTCCGGATTCCAATTCCGATTGTTGATTCGCTGCCGCGGCTGACGTGGCGCACGACCCTGCCGAATCCGCAATGAAATCCGCAATAGAATGAAGTCAGCCAATCCGCAAGACTCCGTAATCCTCGTGACCGCGATCCAATCCGCAATCAATCCGCAAGCCGCAATCCGCAATCCGCAATCGATCGGGCTCTACATCCACGTGCCTTTCTGCGCCTCCATCTGCGGGTACTGCAACTTCAACCGCGGCCTGTTCGACGCGGCGCTGAAGGCGCGATACGTCGAGGCCCTGGACGCGGAGATCGGGGGCGCGGGTGACGGCTCGCCGGCCGACACGATCTTCTTCGGCGGCGGCACGCCGTCGCTGCTCGAGCCCGACGAAATCGGCCGCCTGATCGCGGCCTGCCGCGGGGCGTTCGCGCTCGACCCCGGCGCCGAGATTACCCTCGAGGCCAATCCCGAGTCGGTCACGGCCGCGCGCCTGGCCGCGTACCGCGCGGCGGGCGTGACGCGCGTCAGCTTCGGCGTCCAGTCGCTGCACGACGACGAGCTGGCGCGGCTCGATCGGCGGCACACGGCCGCGCGGGCGAAGGCGGCGATCGCCGAGGCCAGGGAAGCCGGGTTCGACAACGTCAGCCTGGACCTCATGCTCTGGCTGCCGCAGCAGACGATGGCGGCGTGGCGCGCGACGGTGGAGGAGGCGATCGCGCTCGCGCCCGATCACGTGTCGCTCTACCTCCTCGAGCTCTATCCGAACGCGCCCCTGCGCGAGGCAATGGCGCGCGCGCAGTGGTCGCTCGCGCCGGACGACGAGGCGGCGGACATGTATCTGTGGGCGATGGAGCGGTTCGACGGGGCGGGGTTCGGCCAGTACGAGATCTCCAACGTCGCGCGTCCGGGCCGGCGATCGCGTCACAACCTGAAGTACTGGCAGGACGGCGCCTGGATCGGGTTCGGCTGCGGCGCGCACTCGACCCGCGGCGCCTGGCGCTGGCGGAACGTCGCCTCGACGACCGACTATGTCGACCGCGTCCAGCGTGGCGACGACATCGCCGCCGAGCGGCGGCCCCGGCCGGCGGAGGAGCAGGCCGGCGATGCGCTGTTCACGGGGCTGCGGCTGACCGAAGGGGTCGACGTGGACGTCGTCGGCGCGCGTTATGGGCTCGACCTCTGGAGCCGGTACGCCGACGAGCTCGAGCGGCAGCGCCTTGGCGGGCGGGTCGAGATCGACGGGCATCGCGTGCGGCTCACGCGCACCGGGATGCTGGTCGCCAACGACGTCATGGCGCTGTTCGTCTGACGCGGATTTCGCGGTCCGCTTCGCCGCCCGCCGCGGCGCACCGTACGGTAGAGTTATGGCTTTCGTGCAGGAGGATCGTCGATGACAGGACTCGTTCGCCGGACGCCTCGTCTGGCCGCAGCCGTCGCGGCCGGGGCCCTCATGCTGCCGCTCCAGGCGCTCGCCCAGGATGCGCCGGCACCGCAGCCCACCCAGGAACAGACGCAGCCGTCCCCGCAGCCCCAGGCCGCCGAGCCGCAGCAGGAGCAGCCGCAGCCCGCGCAGCAGAACCCGTTCGCCTTCGGCAGCGATGCCGCGCTGATGACGTTCCTGATCAAGCCGGACAAGGCTGCCGACTTCGAGAAGGTGATGGGCAAGCTGCACGAGGCGCTCGCCAACAGCGACAAGCCGGAGCGGCGGCAGCAGGCCGAGTCCTGGAAGCTGTACAAGGCGTCGGAGCCCGGTCCGAACGGCGCGGTCGTCTACTACAACCTGCTGGTGCCGGTGCTGAAGGGGGCGGACTACACGCCGTCGAAAATCATCGCGGAGGTGTTTCCGTCGGAGGCGCTGGAGCTGTTCCAGCTCTATCGCGACGCGTTCGCCGGCCTCGCCCGCAGCGAGATGACGCTGCTGCGCGACTTCAGCGCGCCGGCGCCGCGCACGCCGCCGGTGACCGCGCCGGCTGGCGAGACCACGCCGGACGGCGCCGCCCCGCAGCCGCAGCCGCAGCAGTAGCGGCCGTTCGTCCTGCGCGACACGCCGGTGCCGGGGGGCGGGTTGCCGCCCCCCGGCACATCGGCCCACCGTCCGCGTCCCCGGCGCGCAATCAGAAGGCCAGGTTCAATCCCGCCGTGAACCGCTGCGAGGTGCGATGGACGGCATCGCCCGTCAGCCGGAACACGCGGTAGTCCAGCCGGACGCGCAGCGGACCGGCGAGCCCGATCTTCGCGCCGCCCCCCACGTTCGTCCCCAGTCCCTTGTTCGTCTCGTCCAGCGGCTCGAAGCGCTCGCGATAGTAGCCGCCGCCCGCCGTCGCATACAGCTGCACGCGCGGGAGGATGCCGCGCGGCGTCTGCAGCAGCACGTTGATCATGATCGTGCGCAGCGACGGCGTGCAGGCCTCCAGCGACGGCGGACACGCGTCGTCGCCGCCGGCCTGCGCGTACTCGCCTTCGAAGCCGAGGATCAGGAAGCCCGTGCCCGCGGAGACGCCGCGGGTCGCGCGTGTCGACGGGTCGGACTGGGCGCCGAGGAAGAGGGTCACGTCGGCGCGCGCGGGCAGCGCGCAGACGATCAGCAGCAGCGTCGCGAGAAACAGGCTCCTGGTCCAGTGCACGAAACTCTCCGTTGAAAGTCAGGCCGGCGCGGGCTGGCACTCCCGCCTGGCTCCGCGGCCTGCAATCCTTCGGCCACGGAGGCCGGCCGGGCAGGCGCGCACAGGGCAATGATATGCTGGCCGCCGGAGCCGCGGCGCCATGGACTTTTGCCTCACCGACGAACAGCGCCTGCTGCAGCAGACCGTGCGCGAGTTCGCGGAGGCGGAGATCCGTCCCCACGTGCGCGCGTGGGACGAGGCCCAGCAGTTTCCGCGCGAGCTGCTGTCCGGACTGGCGGCGCTCGGCCTGATGGGCATCCAGTTTCCGGAGCACTGGGGCGGCGCGGGCATGTCGGCGATCGACTACTGCATCTGCCTCGAGGAACTGGCGCGCGTCGACCCGTCGGTCGCCCTCTCCGTGGCGGCGCACAACGGCCTCGGGCCGGCCCACATCCAGATGTTCGGCACCGACGCGCAGAAGGCGCGGTGGCTGCCGCCGCTCGCGCGCGGCGAGCAGCTGGGCGCCTGGGCGCTCACCGAGCCGGGCGCGGGCAGCGATGCGGCGGGCATGCGGACGGTCGCGCGGCGCGACGGGGACTCGTGGGTGCTCGACGGCACGAAGACGTTCATCACCCACGGCGCCAGCGCGGACGTCATTGTCGTCATGGCGTCGACCGATCGCGCGCGCGGCGCGAAGGGGATTTCCGCGTTCGTCGTCGAGCGCGGCACACCGGGGCTGCGCGCCGGGCGGAAGGAGGACAAGCTCGGCATGCGCGCCTCGGAGACGACCGAGGTCGTCCTCGAGGGCTGCCGCGTGCCGGCCGATCACCTGCTCGGCGAGGAAGGCACCGGCTTCATCGCCGCGTTGCAGGTGCTCGACGCGGGACGCATCGGCATCGCGGCGCTTGCCGTGGGCCTCGCCCAGGGGGCCTTCGAGGCTGCGCGCGACTACGCGGCGTCGCGTCGGCAGTTCGGGCAGCCGATTGCGTCGTTCCAGGCGATCCAGTGGAAGCTGGCGGACATGGCGGTGCGGATCGAAGCGGCGCGGCTGCTGACGTACCGCGCGGCGGGGCTGAAGGATCGCGGCGGCCGGACGACGCTCGAGTCCGCGATGGCGAAGCTGTATGCGAGCGAGATCGCCGTGCGCGCGGCGGAGGACGGCGTCCAGATTCACGGCGGCTACGGCTTCGTGAAGGACTACCCGGCCGAGAAGTACTTCCGCGACGTGAAGCTCACCACCATCGGCGAGGGCACGAGCGAGATCCAGCGGCTGGTGATCGCCCGGCAGCTCCTCGCGTGATCGCGCGGCCGTGACGTCCGCGATCGCCAGTCTGGCAGAACGTGTGCGGCAGGGGGACGTGCGGGCGCTGGCGCGCGCCGTCTCGCTCGTCGAGGACGAGTCGCCGCATGCGGCGGCGCTCGTCGCGGCGCTCTACCCGCACACCGGGCGCGCCTGGACGGTCGGCGTCACGGGGCCGCCCGGGGCGGGCAAGAGCACGCTCGTCGACGGCCTCGTCGCGCGGCTGCGGCAGACGGGCGCGAGCGTCGGCGTGCTCGCGGTCGATCCGAGCAGCCCCTTCACCGGCGGCGCGGTGCTCGGAGACCGCGTGCGCATGCAGCGCCACGCCGGCGACCCGGGCGTGTTCATCCGCAGCATGGCGACGCGCGGCCACCTCGGCGGTCTGTCGCATGCCACCACCGAGGCCGCGCTGGTGCTCGACGCCGCCGGGCGCGACTATGTCATCATCGAGACGGTTGGCGTGGGCCAGGACGAGATCGACATCGTCCGCGCGGCGGATGTCTGCGTGCTGGCGCTCGTGCCCGGCACGGGCGACGACGTGCAGGCGCTGAAGGCCGGCGTCATGGAGATTGCCGACGTGTTCGTCGTGAACAAGGCCGACCGCGAGGGCGCGGATCGCCTGGTGGCCGCGGTCGAGTCGATGCTGGCGCTGCAGGAAGCCGATGCCGCCGGGTGGCGGCCGCCGGTGCTCAAGACCGAAGCGACCCGCGGGGCCGGCCTGGACGCGCTGCTCGACGCGCTCGAGACGTTCCGGCGTCACGCGGGTGCGCGCGTGGAGGAGCGGCGCCGCACGCGCAGCGCCTATCATCTCCGCGAACTGCTCGCGGGCGCGTTCATGCGCCGCGTGGCCGCCGCGGTCGGCCCGGGCGAACTGGACCGGCTCGCCGACGCGATTGCCGGCCGGACGCTGGATCCGCACACGGCCGCGGCCCGCGTGCTCGCGCAGGTCTGCCCGGAGCCCCGACCCTCATCGTGAAGGCCCGACTGGATCACATCGGCATCGCCGTCGCCAATCTCGACGAGGCGCTGGCGTTCTACCGTGACGCGCTCGGACTCGAGGTGTCGGTGCCGCACGACGTGCCGACCGAGCGCGTTCGCGCGACCTTCGTGCCGGTCGGCGGGCCGGCGCTCGAGCTGCTGGAGCCGACGGCGCCCGACTCGATCGTCGCGCGCTTCCTCGAACGGCGCGGCCCCGGCATCCACCACATCACACTGCTCGTCGACGATCTCGAGGCCGTGCTGGAGCGGCTCAGGGCGCGCGGCGTCCGGCTGCTCGACGAGACGCCCCGCGCCGGGGCTCACGGCTCGCGCGTCGCGTTCGTGCATCCGTCGTCCGCGCACGGCGTGCTCGTCGAGCTCAAGCAGGCCGGCCCGGCAGAGGAGCAGAGCTGACGTGAGCGCTCCGGTGCTGCAGCTCGGGCAGCTCGCCCTGACACCCGTGCTCGACGGGTACTTCGCGCTCGACGGCGGCGCGATGTTCGGCGTCGTGCCGAAGGTCCTGTGGGAGAAGGTGGCCACGCCCGACGAGACGAACCGCATCCGCATGGCGATGCGCGCCTGGCTGGTGCGCGGCCCCTGGGGCAACCTGCTCATCGACGCCGGCGCCGGCGGAAAGCTCGACGCCAAGTTTGCCCGCATCTACGGCTTCGACGGCGTCCCGTCGCTCGATCGCTCACTCGCCGACGCCGGCCTGACCCCCGCGGACATCGACATCGTCGTCGCCACGCACCTGCACTTCGATCACGCCGGCGGCTTCACGTCCCGCGATGCGGACGGGACGGTCCGGCCGCACTTCCCGCGTGCCCGCTACTTCGTGCGGCAGGGGGAGTGGGACGCGGCGCACAACGCGAACGAGCGCACGCGCGCCAGCTACATGCCGGAGAACTACGTCCCGTTGCGCGACGCCGGGCAGCTGGTGCTGCACGAGGAGGATCGCGAGATCGTGCCGGGCGTGCGCGTGCGCCGGACGGGCGGCCACACGCGGGATCACGAGATCGTCGAGATCGTCTCGGGAGGCGAGACCGCGGTGTTCGTCGCCGACCTCCTGCCCCTGGCCGCGCACCTGCCGCTGCCGTACATCATGGGCTACGACCTCTATCCCCTCGAGACGCTCGAGTTCAAGCGCGGCTTCCTGCGCGACGCCATGGAAGGGCGCTACCTGCTGCTGTTCGAGCACGACCCCGTGATCGCGGCCGGGCGGCTCGCCGAGGTGGACGGAAAGCTCCGGCTGGAGCCGGAGCTGTGAGGGCCGCACGGGGTTGCCGTCGCGGCACGCGGGAGGACCGGAACGCATGACGACGGAGCGCGCGGAGATTGGCATCATTGGCGGCAGCGGGCTGTACGACATGGCCGAGCTGGCGGATCGGCGGGAAGTCCGGATCGAGACCCCGTTCGGCGAAACCTCCGGGCCCTATGTGCTCGGCACGCTGCGCGGGCGGCGCGTGGCGTTCCTGCCGCGCCACGGCGTCGGACACCGGATCAGCCCGTCGGAGCTGAACTTCCGCGCGAACATCTTCGGGATGAAGGTGCTCGGCGTCGGCGCCATCCTGTCGGCGAGTGCTGTCGGGAGTCTCCGCGAAGAATTGAAGCCGCAGCACATCGTCATCCCCGACCAGTTCCTCGACCGCACGCGCGGGCGCATCAGCACGTTCTTCGGCCGGGGCATCGTCGCGCACGTCGGCTTCGCGCATCCCGTGTGCAGCACCGTGGCCGCCGTCGCGGCGGATGCGGGCGACAGGGTCGGGGCGACCGTGCACCGCGGCGGCACCTACGTCTGCATGGAGGGTCCCCAGTTCTCGACGCTGGCCGAATCGAACCTGTACCGGTCGTGGGGCATGGACATCATCGGCATGACCAACCTGCAGGAAGCCAAGCTCGCGCGCGAGGCCGAGATCTGCTACGCGACCATCGCGCTCGTCACCGACTACGACTGCTGGCACCCGGAGCACGACTCGGTCACGGTCGAGATGATCGTCGCCACGCTGCAGCAGAATGCGAAGACCGCGCAGGCGCTGATCGCGGACGCCGTCGAACAGCTGCCGGCCGAGCGGACCTGCGCCTGTCAGAACGCGCTCGAGTCGGCCATCATCACCCGGCCCGAGCTGATTCCCGCCGACGTGCGCCGCGACCTCGCGCCCCTCATCGGCAAGTACGTCCAGTAGCTTCAGGAAGAGAAGCGCATGAGCATCGTCGTCACCGGATCGATCGCCTACGACTATCTGATGTCGTTCCCCGGCAAGTTCACCGAGCACCTGCTGCCGGAGCACGTCAACCGGGTGAGCCTCAGCTTCCTGGTGGACAGCATGGACAAGCGCCGCGGCGGCTGTGCGCCGAACATCGCGTACACGCTGGCCCTGCTCGGCGAGCGCCCGCGGCTGATGGCCACGGCGGGACAGGATTTCGGCGAGTACCGGACGTGGCTGGACGCGGCGGGCGTCGACACGTCGCTCGTCAAGGAGGTCCCCGGCCGCTTCACGGCCTCCTTCTTCTGCAGCACGGACGTCGACAACAACCAGATTGCATCCTTCTACACGGGCGCGATGGCCAACGCCGCCGAGCTGTCGTTCCGTTCGGCGGGCGACGTCCGCCTGGCGATCATCTCGCCGAACGACCCCGAAGCGATGCTCCAGTACGCGGAGGAGTGCCGCGCGCTGGACGTGCCGTACATCTTCGACCCGGGCCAGCAGTGCGCCCGCATGACCGGCGAGGAGCTCGCTGGCGGGCTGACCGGCGCGACGATGGTGATCTGCAACGACTACGAGTTCGAGCTGCTGCGGCAGAAGACCGGGCTGGACGAAGGGGCCGTGCTGGCCCGCGCCGGGCTCCTGGTGGTCACGAAAGGGGAGCACGGCTGCACGATTCTCACCCGCGAGGGCGGCCTCGACGTCCCCGCCGTGCCGCCGTCGCGGATCGTCGATCCCACCGGCGTCGGCGATGCGTTCCGCGGCGGGTTCATGAAGGGGTTGATCGCGGGCTTCGACTACCGCACCTGCGGTCAGCTCGGGAGCGTCGCGGCGACCTACGCGCTCGA
>CAYUPN010000112.1:0-1910 GCA_964446605.1 uncultured Bifidobacteriaceae bacterium
GTCGAGCTCGAGGATCCACTCGGCGACGTTGTCGAGGAAGTAGCGATCGTGCGTGACCGCGACGACGGTGCCGGGATAGGTCGCGAGGAAGTGCTCGAGCCAGGCCACCGACTCGGCGTCGAGGTGGTTCGTCGGCTCGTCGAGCAGCAGCAGGTCGGGCGCGCTGAGCAGCAGACGGCACAGCGCGACGCGGCGCCGCTCACCGCCCGAGAGCGTCGTGACGTCGGCGTCGGGCGGCGGGAGGCGGAGCGCATCCATCGCCTGCTCGAGCTGCGAATCGAGCTCCCAGGCGTTCGTCTGGTCGATGCGGTCCTGCAGCTTGCCCTGCTCGTCGAGGACCTTCTCCATCTCCTCGGCGGAGAGGTCCTCGCCGAGCTTCATGTTCAGCTCGTCGTACCGGTTCAGCAGGTCGCGAATGGGCTGCACCCCTTCCTCGACGTTGCCGAGCACGGTCTTCGCCGGATCGAGCTGGGGTTCCTGCTGCAGGAAGCCGACCTTGATGCCGGGCGCGGGGAACGCCTCGCCGATGAAATGCGGGTCCTCGCCCGCCATGATCTTCAGCAGCGAGCTCTTGCCCGCGCCGTTGACGCCGAGCACGCCGATCTTGGCTCCCGGATAGAACGAGAGCCAGATGTCGCGCAGGACCTGGATATCGGGCGGGTGGACCTTCCCCAGCCCCTTCATCGTGTAAATGAACTGCATGGTGATCAGGACGAAATCTCGGGCGTCGTGAACCGGGACGCGTGGGCACGCAGGCGGAGGGTCCGCGGCGCCCACACGGCCAGACGCTCCGGAACTCGCAAACATCCAGTATACCCCGCGAGCCGACGGCCGCCGGACGGTTACCGGGCCGCTCGTAGTAGACTCTGGCCGATCGCGGGGTCCGCGCCGGCGCGGGCCCCGGGGAGACCCCCGTGACGACCACTGCAACCACAGGCCGCCGCATCCGCCAGCACGAAGTCGTCGTCTCCGACGTGATCGTCGAGACGGCGGACACGGTGACGCTCGTCTTCGACGGGGAGGGGCCCTTCGAGTACAAGGCGGGCCAGTTCTGCACGGTGGATCCGCACCAGTTCCGGGTGATCGCCGGCATGACCCGCTTCCTCGAGGATCTCAAGAAGCACAAGGAGCCGCCGCGCGCCTACTCCATGGCGTCGGCCCCCTTCGAGCCGCTGGCGATCACGATCAAGGAGGAGTACTACGAGAGCGGCTCGACGAAGTATCCGCCGCTGCTCTCGCCGGTGCTGGTCCACAACGTGCCGAAGGGGGCGCGGATGTCGATCAGCGGCTTCACGGGGCCGTACACCCTACCCGACAACGTCCTCGACCGCACCGACCACATCGTCCACGTGACGGCCGGGTCCGGCAGCGTGCCGAACTGGTCGATCCTGAAGTACGCGGTGCGCTGTCTGCCGACACTGCGGCACACGTTCGTCTACTCGAACAAGACCTGGGACGACATCATCTTCCGGGACGAGCTGAACGCGTTCTGCGCGGCGCATGCGGACCGGGTGCAGCTGGTGCACTGCCTCACGCGGCAGGACGTCCCGCCGGACGCGCCGCCGGGCACGCGCCGCGGCCGCGTCAGCGCGGATCTGCTGCGGGAGTTCATTCCCGACCCGAACGCGGTGCTGGTCTACGCGTGCGGCCCCGCGCTCTCGTCGCACGACCGCGCGGCCGCGCGCGAGAAGGGAATCGAGCCGACCCCGCGCTTCATGGAAACCGTGAGCGCCGCGGTCCGTGAAATCGGAGTGCCGAAGGACCGCTTCAAGACCGAAGCGTACGGATAACGTGTCCGATTGCGGATTTCGGATTGCGGATTGAAATCCGCAATCCAATCCGAGATCAGGAAGCAATGAGGCGCATCCTCCACATCGACATGGATGCGTTCTACGCCTCCGTCGAGCAGC
>CAYUPN010000112.1:2010-5525 GCA_964446605.1 uncultured Bifidobacteriaceae bacterium
ATGAGGCGCATCCTCCACATCGACATGGATGCGTTCTACGCCTCCGTCGAGCAGCGTGACGATCCGTCGCTGCGGGGGCGGCCGGTGGCGGTGGGCGGGCCGGCGAGCGGGCGCGGCGTGGTTGCGGCGGCAAGCTATGAGGCGCGGCGGTTCGGCGTCCGGTCCGCGATGCCGATGGCGCGCGCGGTCCGCCTCTGCCCCGACCTGGTCATCGTCTCACCGGACTTCCGGAAGTACCGGGCCGTCTCGGGACAGGTGTTCGGACTGTTCCGCGAGGTCACGCCGCTGGTGGAGCCGCTCTCGCTGGACGAGGCGTATCTTGACGTCACCGAAAACGCGTGGGGGGAGCCGCTCGGGCGCCGGGTCGCGGAGCGGCTGAAGGCGGGCATCCGGGAGCTGACGGGGCTCACGGCGTCGGCGGGGGTCGCGCCGAACAAGTTCCTCGCGAAGATCGCCTCCGGCTGGCGGAAGCCGGACGGTCTCACCGTCATCGCGCCGCAGCGCGTCGAGCGGTTCCTGCAGGGGCTGCCGATCGACGCGCTGTGGGGCGTGGGCCCCGTGACCGCGACGCGGCTGCGCGCGGCCGGCATCACGAAGCTGACCGACGTGCGGACGGTGCCCGAGCCGCGGCTGCGCGAGATCGTCGGCAGCCTGGCGCCGTGGCTGCAGCAGCTCGCCGAGGGGATCGACGAGCGGCCCGTCGAGCCGAACCGCGAGGCGAAGTCGGCGAGCAGCGAGAACACCTTCGCGCGGGATCTGACCGACCTCGCCGAGATCCGGAACGCGCTCGACGAGATGGCGCGCAGCGTCGCCGGCTGGCTCGTGCGCAAGGGACGCCGCGCGCGCACGGTGACGATCAAGGTGCGCTACGACGACTTCTCCACCATCACCCGGTCGGCGACCATCGCGCCCACGCAGGACGCCGACGCCATCGCCGCACAGGCCGTGGCGCTCGCCGATCGAACCGAGGCCGGCACGCGCCCGATCCGTCTCCTCGGCGTCGGCGTCCACAACTTCTGCGGCCTCGACGACGTCCCGCCGCCGGAACGGCCGGTGGCGTCACCCTGGCTGCCCTTTGACGAATAGCGAGTTGGGCCTTGGGCCTTGGGCCTTGGGCCTTTGGGCGGCTTTGGGCTCTGGGCTTTCGACTTTGGGGTTTGTCTGGGGGCATCACCCACCGCCGTAACTCGCCCGGTCATCGTTCGCTGGTCAATCGGGAACGCCGATCGCTTGCGAATGTCACATCGCCGCCGTGCGAGACAGCGTGACAGCGGGAATCGCGCGGGTGAGAGTCAGGCGCCCGGTACACCCGTGATCCGAGCCCAAGGCCTGAAGCCGAAAGCCCAAGGCCCGCCCAAGGCCCATGGCCCAAAGCCGAAGGCCCAACGTATTACAATGGCGTGGTCATGCTGAAAGGCTCACGCGAGGCAATCCTCCGCAAGGTGCAGCCCATCAGCGTGCACGGCCAGATCTCCTGGGACGTGTATTTCAGCGATCCCGAGAACCCCGATCAGGTCTCGGTGGCCCGGGTCGGCCCCGAGGCGGTCAGCCACATGCTCGAACCGGGCGATCGGATCCGGCTCGACTACATGCTCGGCTCGGTCGTCGCGATCCACCGGATTGCCAGACCGGCCTGAACCCGTTCCCGTCCGAACCATGACGCAGCCGGAGACGCCGCGGCAGCTCGGCTTCCGCATGCCCGCCGAGTGGCAGCCGCACGCCGCAACCTGGATGGCCTGGCCCCACGACGATGAGCAGTGGGTCGGGATGCTGGAACCGGCGCGCGAGGAGTTCGCCGTGCTGGTCGACGCGGTCGCGCGCGCCGAGCAGGTGGAGCTCCTCGTCGCCGACGAGGAGTCGGAGCAGGACGCGCGCCGGCGCCTGTCCGCGCAACGGATTCGCATCCACCGCGTGCGCCACCAGGACCTCTGGCTCCGCGACTCGGGGCCGACGTTCCTGACGCGCCGCGCCGAGATCGCGCTCGTCGACTGGGAGTTCAACGGCTGGGGAGGCAAGTACCCGGCGGAGCTCGACAACGAGATTCCGACCCACGTCGCGCGCATTCTGGGCGGGCCGCGCGTGTTCAAGCCCGGCATCGTGATGGAGGGCGGCGCCATCGAGGTCGACGGCCGCGGGACCATCCTCACGACCCGGCAGTGCCTGCTCGCGCCCACACGGAACCCCGGCATGAGCGAGGCGGCCATCGAGGACGCACTCCGCGAGTGGCTGAACGTCTCGCACGTGATCTGGCTCGACGAGGGGCTCGAGGGAGACCATACCGACGGCCACATCGACACGATCACGCGCTTCTCCGGGCCCGGCACGATCGTCACGGCGGTGTGCGAGGATCGGAGCGATCCGAATCACGCCGTGCTGGCCGCGAACCTCGAGCGGCTGCGCGCGGCGCGGGATCCGGAGGGGCGGCCCTACACGATCGTCGAGCTCCCGATTCCGCGCGAGCCGGCGTTCTTCGAAGGGACCCGCCTCCCGCTGACCTATGCGAACTTCTACATCGTCAACGGCGCGGTGCTGGTGCCGGTGTACGGCGATCACCACGACGCGCGCGCGGTCGAGATCCTGCGGCCGCTCTTCCCCGGACGCGAGGTCGTGCCGGTGATGTCGCGCGCGCTCATCACCGGCGGCGGGTCGTTCCACTGCGTCACCCAGCAGCAGCCGGTCGGCGAGTCAGGAGACCGATCATGACGGCGCTCGGCATCGTCCAGATGCGGATGAGCGACGAGCTCGACGCGAACGTCGCGAAGGCCATCGACCTGGTGCGCGAGGCGGCGGGCCGCGGCGCGACGGTGGTGCTGCTGCCGGAGCTCTTCGAGGGCTACTACTGGCCGCAGGCGCAGCGCGAGCGCTTCTTCGAGCGCGCGCACCCGGTCGACGGGCACCCGTTCATCCCGCGCTTCCAGGCGCTGGCGCGCGAGCTGGGCGTCGTGCTCCCGCTCTCGTTCTTCGAGCGCGCGGGCCACGCGCACTACAACAGCCTGGTGATGATCGACGCCACCGGCGAGATGCTGGGGCTCTACCGCAAGGCGCACATCCCCGACGGCCCCGGCTACATGGAGAAGTACTACTTCGCCCCGGGCGACACGGGATTCAAGGCATTCCCGACGCGCAGTGGCACGATCGGCGCCGCGATCTGCTGGGACCAGTGGTATCCGGAGTCGGCGCGCGCGATGGCGCTGCAGGGGGCGGAGGTGCTCCTCTACCCGACCGCGATCGGATCGGAGCCGGAGGAAGCCGGCGAGATGGACACCAGCCGGATGTGGCGCCGCGTGATGGTCGGCCACGCCGTCGCCAACGCGTGCTATCTCGGCGCCGCCAACCGGGTCGGCACGGAAGTGGTCGAGGGCTCCGAGCAGACGTTCTACGGCACGAGCTTCATCTGCGACTACACGGGCGAGATCCTCGCCGAAGCCGGACGGACAGAGGAGGCGGTGCTCGTCGCGGAGCTCGATCTGGAGCGCGCCCGCTCCTTCCGCGCGGGCATGGGGTTCTTCCGCGAC
>CAYUPN010000112.1:5625-11216 GCA_964446605.1 uncultured Bifidobacteriaceae bacterium
CGGATCAGGTCTGATCGGGTCGGGCCTCGCCCGCGCGTGAACGGGGTCGCGGGCGTCGGGCCTTACAGTTCCCTCGACCCGCCGGGCGGGACGGCCACCTTCTCCTTCTCCGGCTCCGGCGTGAAATCCTCGCCGGGATTGATGAACCGGTCGCGCTCGAAGTGGTACTGCTTGTCGTACAGCTGCCGGTACCGTCCGTCGCGCGCGAGCAGTTCCTCGTGCGTGCCGCGCTCGACGATCTCCCCCGCCTCGAGCACCAGGATCTGATCCGCGCTCCGGATGGTCGACAGCCGGTGCGCGATGACGAACGTCGTCCGGCCCTCGCGCAGCGTGCGGAGGCCGTCCTGGATCATCGCCTCGCTCTCGCTGTCGAGACTGGACGTCGCCTCGTCGAGGATGAGAATGCGCGGGTCGGCCAGGATGGCGCGCGCGATCGCGATGCGCTGCCGCTGCCCGCCCGACAGCTTGACCCCGCGCTCGCCGACCACGGTGTCGTAGCCTTCCGCGAAGCCGCTGACGAACTCGTCGACGTGCGCGATCCGACCCACCGCCTCGATCTCCTCGCGCGTGGCGCCCGGCTTCGAGAAGCCGATGTTGTCCGCGACGGTGCCGTCGAACAGGAAGTTGTCCTGCAGCACGATGCCGAGCTGGCGCCGGAAGTCGCGCAGCCGCAGCCGCGAGAGATCGCGCCCGTCGATGCGGATGGTGCCCGATTGCGGCCGGTTGAACGCCATCACGAGGCTGATCAGCGTGCTCTTGCCCGACCCGCTCGATCCGACCAGCGCCGTCGTCGTCCCGGCCGGCGCATGGAAGGAGATGCCCTTCAGGACCGGCACGCCCTCGACATAGGAGAACCAGACGTCCTCGAACTCGACGTCCCCCTCGACGTGCTCGATCGGCTCGCGCGCCTGGTCCTCCTCGTCCTCGGTGGCCATGCCCCGGATTTCGCGGATGCGATCGAGACCCGCGAACGCCTCGCTGATCTGCGTGCCGATGGACGCGATGGCGACGACCGGCGCGGCGACGAGACCGGTGAAGAAGACGTACATCACGAAGTCGCCGAGCGTCATCGCGCCGCTCAGGATCGATTGGCCGCCGACGACGATGATCACGACGCCGATGATGCCGACGATGACCGTGGAGGTCGACGACACGGCGGAGACGCCGATCATCGTCTTCGCGATGTTGCGGAACAGGGTGTGGATGCCGCGCGTGAAGACGAGCGCCTCACGCCGCTCGGCCGTATACGCCTTGACGATGCGGATGCCGCCCAGCGTCTCGGCGAGGCGTCCCGTGACCTCCGCGTTGATGCGATTGCGCTCGCGGAACAGCGGCCGCAGGCGGCTGAACGCCCGCGCCATGATCCCGCCGAAGATCGCGAGCATCGCGAGCGTGATCGCCGTGAGCTTCCAGTTGAGCCAGAACAGCACGCCGAGCGCGACGATCGCCGTGACGATGCTCCCGATGAGCTGCACCAGGCCGGTGCCGACGAGATTCCGGATCCCCTCGGCGTCGGTCATGATGCGCGAGATCAGCACGCCGGTCTTGGTGGAATCGTAGTAGCCGATCGGCAGCCGCGTGGCGTGCCCGTGCACGGCGCGGCGCATCTCGGTGATCGACCGCTGCGCGGCCACGCCCAGCACCATCGCGAGCGCGAAGCCGGTGGACGCCTGCACGAGCGTCGCGATCCCGGCCGCCGCGGCCAGCGGCCACAGCAGCTCCGCCCGCCCCTTGCCGACGACCTCGTCGATCAGGAACTTCGACGTGGCCGGCAGCACCAGGCCGGCGAGCCGGCTGATGATCATCAGCACGATCCCGACGGCCAGCCGCCCGCGCCGCGCCCAGATCAGATCGCGCGCCTCGCGCCACACGACGTCCCACGACGGCCGCGTCTTCGGCTGCTCGGCCGGCGGCGGCGTGCCCGGCCGGTGCGGACGGGTCCGCTCCGACGAGTGGCCGGGACCGCGCGGGAATCCGTGGACACGCATAGGCTAGTTCTGCTTCTCCAGGCGCACGCGCACCAGCTCGATCCGCTCGACCGGCGCGTCGCCGTTGACCTCCACCGCGTCGAGCGCCTGGACGACGTCGAGCCCGTCGACGACGCGGCCGAAGGCGGTGTACTGGCCGTCGAGCGACGGGGCCGGACCGGTGCAGATGAAGAACGACGTGGACGCGCTCGCGGGATCGTCGAGCCGCGCCATCGAGACGACGCCCAGATCGTGGCGCGTGTCGTTGAACTCCGGCTCGAGGTTCCGGACGAGCGCCTGCTGCTTCTGCGTGAGCGGCGCCTTCCGCGTCGAGACCATGCCCGTCTGGACGACGAAGCCGCGCACGACCCGGTGGACGCTGGTGCCGTCGTAGACACCGGCGGACGCCAGACGCAGGAAGTTACGGACGTGCTCCGGCGCCTTGTCGGGCATGAGCGCGATCGCGATCGCGCCGCGGTCGGTCTCGAGCACGGCACGCCATTGCGCCAGCTCGTCGGCCGTCTCGGTGCTGAACGGCTCCGGCTCGGGCGGCGGCGCCTCGCGGATCGTCACGCGCGTGATCTCGATCCGCTCCTCGACCCGGCCGTTGGCATCCACCGGCGCTTCCGAGATCGTCTGCGCGATTTCGAGTCCTTCGACGACCCGCGCGAAGACGGTGTACTGGCCGGTCAGCGCCGGCTGGTCGGTGATCGCGATGAAGAACTGCGAGCCGGCGCTGTCGGGCCGGCCTGGCTGGAGCACCGCCGCCACCGTGCCGCGCGCGACCGGCGTGTCGCTGAACTCGGCCGCGAGCACCCCGAGGCCGCCGGTGCCGTACTGGTCGCGCCGCGCCGGGTCCTTCGAGATGGGATCGCCCCCCTGGATGATGCCCATCCGGATCGCGCGGTGGAACGTCGTGCCGTCGTAGTGCCCCGCGCGCGCCTGCTCGATGAAGTAGCCGACATGATTCGGCGCCAGGTCCGGCAGCAGCTCGAAGACGATCGTGCCGTGGCTGGTCTCGAGCACCGCCTGCCGGTTCCGCATCTCGTCCGGCGTCAGTGTCGTCGTGTAAGGGGTTGCCGGCGCACGAGGAGCGGCGCGGCGCCTCGGCTGGGCCTCGAGCGACGCCGCGGCCAGGAGCAGCACGGCGAGGGCTGCTGCGGCAGTGCGCATGGGGCGATCGTAACAGGTTGGTCCGGTCCGGCGACATCCCTGCCGCCCCTCTTTACAATGGCTCCCATGAACGCGCTGCAGACGGCCTTCTCGGGCTTCATCGACTACGCGGGGCTCTTCCCGCCCGCGTCGCTGCCGCTCGCCGACGTCATCCGCCAGTACGGGGAGTACCGGGGCGGCGCGCATGCGTGGATGCTGGGGCGCCTGATTCTGCCGCTGCAGGCCATCGGCGACGCCGCGGCGCTGGCGCGCGGCGCCGGCGCGAGCCCCGCGGCGCCATGGCCCGTGAGCGTGCTGGCCGATGCGGCCGATCTGGAGCAGGCGGCCGCGACGATCGCACGGTTTCGTGAGCCCGACGCGGTGTTCGCGATCGAATCCGTGGAGACCGCGGCCTCGGACGCCGGGACGATCAGCCGGGTCGCGTCCCTGCTGCCGGCCACCGTGGAGCGGTTCGTCGAGATTCCGTCAGACCCCGATCCGGCGCCGCTGATGCAGGCGCTGGCCGATGCCGGGCTCTCGGCCAAGATCCGCACCGGCGGCACGACCGCGGACCGCTTCCCGGACACCGCGTCCGTGGCCCGCTTTCTCGCGCGCGCCGCGTCGGCGGGCGTGCCGCTGAAGGCAACGGCCGGTCTGCATCACGCGCAGCGCGGCGTCTACGCGCTCACGTACGAACCGGACAGCCCCGCCGGCACGATGCACGGCTTCGTGAACCTGACGCTCGCCGCGGCGCTGCTGACCGCGCGCCGCATCGACGAACCGCTCGCCGACGCGTGTCTGGACGATGACCGGCCGGGCGTGTTCAAGTTCGGCGGCCGCGCCGGATCGTGGCTCAACGCCGTCGTGACGTACGGCGAGTTCGCGGACGCCCGCCGGAGGTTGTTGCGATCGGTGGGGTCGTGTTCGTTCGAGGAACCGGTGGAGGATGTTGGACGCTTCGCGTCCTCTTAGGCTTTGGACTCTGGGCCTTTGGCTTTGGGCTCAGGATTCCGGATGAATGGCGGCATCAGGGCTCAACCGGACGACGCTCGCTGTCACGAGTACGCCCATCCCATCCCCAGACAAGCCCCAAAGCCCAAAGTCCAAGGCCCAAAGCCTACTCAACTCAGTAAAAGACGACGTGCACCTCGCCGGGGCCGTGCACGCCCAGTGTCAGCGTCAGCTCGATGTCCCCTGTGCGTGAGGGGCCGGTGACGAACACCAGGTTGCTGCCGGCTTCCGCGATCGCGGGATTGGCGGCCATGAAGTGCGGCAGCGACGGATAGAGCTGCGAGAGCGGGACGACGGCGATGTGGATCGGCGGAAGGAGCGAGGCGATGCGTCCGCGTCCGGGACCGCTGACGAGCGCCAGACTGCCGGTATCCGCGAGCGCCGCATGCGCGCTCGTCACGCCGACGACGACGTCGTCCAGCGCCTCGAGGCGGGTGGTGCGTGCCTCGCGGTCGGGGGGCAGCCAGCAGGGCTCGAGCGTGATGCCCGCGTCGCGCAGGAACGCGCCCACCCGCGGCGGCGCGAGCCACTCGTCGTCCCATGCGAGGACGCGGGTCGCGCCGTGCGCGCGAATCAGCTCCAGCACCTGATTCGCCGCCGCGGCGTCGTCGTCTGCACGGTGCACGAAGCCTTTCAACGCGGTGAGCTCGCGCGTGAAGGCGTCGACCATCGACTCGACGTCCGACGGGCGATCGGGCGGCGGCCCCGCGCCGGGGTGATCGCGCAGCGCCCCCGGCGGCAACGGACCGCGTGAGACGCCGCGCGCAATCGCGGCCAGCACGTTGAAGCGATCGTCCTTCATTTCCGGCGCGCCTCCCACTGCTGCTGGAACGTCTGCTCCGCGAACGCCGGGAAGTCGCGCGCGTCGGTCCAGCGCGCCATGTGTCCCGGCATCCGGCGAATCCAGCCGTCCGTCGCCATGCTGCGCGTGACCCACCCGGCCAGCGTCTGCGCGTGCCGGAACAGCCGCGGCCGGGTGGCGAGCGCCGCCAGCGTGCTCAGGCCCAGGCTCACCCACCACGGCGTGTAACCCATGCGCGTCGAGTCGCTGCGCAGCTCCAGCAGCATGCGCGGGATGTCGATGCGCACCGGGCAAATCTCGCGGCAGGCGCCGCACAGGCTGCTGGCCTGCGGCAGATCGTGCCAGTCGTGCAGCCCGCGCAGCGCCGGCGTCAGCACCGCGCCGACCGGTCCCGGATAGACGCTGCCGTAGGCATGGCCGCCGAGCTGCTGGTAGACCGGACACACATTGAGGCAGGCGCCGCAACGGATGCAGTAGAGGATCTCCGCCAGCTCGCCGCCGAGCAGCGAACTGCGGCCGTTGTCGACGAGCACGATGTGGAAATGCTCGGGGCCGTCCGACTCTCCCGGTTCCGCACCACTGGCACCTGGCCCCTGGCCCCCGGCCCCCGGCCCCTGGTCCCTGACCCCTGACCCCTGGCCCCTGACCCCTGGCCCCTG
>CAYUPN010000113.1:0-11173 GCA_964446605.1 uncultured Bifidobacteriaceae bacterium
ATGTCGTCGAGCGGGTTGCCGTCGCCGTCCATGTCGAGCATCGACGCAATGCCGCCGGCGCCGGACTGGCGGCCGCCGCCGCCGAGCAGGCCGCTCACCATGCCGGCGAGCCCGCCCTGCTCCTGCGATGGGGCGCTCGTGCCGCCGCGCTGCGCCATGTAGCCGGCCACGGCCATCGCGACCATGGGCAGCATGCGCTTCAGCAGCCCCTGGTCGAGACCCGACTGGTTCGACGCCTTCGCCGCCACGGCGCGGCTCACGTCCTTCGACCCGAAGATCTGCCCGAGCACGTCGTTGCCGCGGCCGACGTCGGTCGGCTGCGAGCCGAGCAGGTTCTCGAGCAGGCCGCTGCCGCCGAGCTGCCCCAGCATGCCGGCGAGCCCCTCGATTCCAGACGGCGCCTGCGCCTGCCGCTTGAACCCGCCGAGCACCGCGGGCCCCAGCGCCTCCGCGCCGCGGGCGGCCTCGGGCTCGGAGATCCCGAGCTCGCGCGCCATCGATTGCAACCCGCCCGTCTGCGCCAGGATGTCGGTGATGTTCATGATGTCCCTCCGTGTTGGTGTAGCCGGCAGCTGGCAGCTGGCGGCTGGCAACCGCGAAACGGCCGTCAGGATCGCCGGCCGCTTTCGCACTGCCCGTTTACGGCTTCCCGTTTCTCTCTCGGGCGAACTGAAGTTCGGCCCTACGAGGCCCTACACCCTCCCGAGTGCTCCTGAAATCGCGCGCACGAGCTCCGGGGCTTCGAACGGCTTCGCGACGTAGGCCGCGAAGCCGGCGCGCAGCGCTTCCGCCTGGTGGCTTTCCGACGCGTGCGCGCTGACCGCGATGGCGGGCGTGACGCGTCCGCGCGCCGCGTCCTGCGCCCGCACGGCGCGCAGCACGTCGAAGCCGGTCACCAGCGGCATCGCCAGGTCGCAGACCAGCACGTCGGCCGGCTCCTGTGCCCACGCGGCGATGGCCGCCTCGCCGCCGAGCGCGGTCCGCACGCGCGCGCCGCGTCCCGCCAGCGCCGCCGCCAGCACCTCCAGCGCGTCGGCATTGTCGTCCACCGCCAGCACCGCGACGCCGTCCAGCCGCTCGCCGGCCTCCGCGGGCGGCGGCGGCAGCTCGGCGTGGAAGCCGGCCAGCGCCGGCAGCCGGACGATGAAGCGCGCGCCGCGCCCCGGTCCCGCGCTCTCCGCCAGCACGGAGCCGCCGTGCAGCTCCACCAGCTCCTTGACGATCGCCAGCCCCAGCCCGAGGCCGCCGTGCTCCCGCGTCATGGAGCCGTCCGCCTGTCGGAAGCGATCGAAGACGTGCGGCAGGAACGCCGCCGGGATGCCGATGCCGGTGTCGGCGACGACGAGCGCGAACATCCCGCCGGCCGGCGTGAGCGAGACGGCGATCGTGCCGTCCGGCGGCGTGAACTTCATCGCGTTGGAGAGCAGGTTCGCCATCACCTGCTGCAAGCGCTCGCGGTCGCCGTTGACGAGGCAGACGCCGCGCGGCACGTCCACCTGCAGCCGCAGCCGCTTCGCGGCGGCCGGCGCGCGCGCCGCCTCCACCGCGTGCTCGACGACCTCGCGCAGATCGACCGGGTCGAACCGGATCGCGAGCTTGCCGGTGACGATGCGCGAGACGTCGACGAGGTCCTCGATGACGCGCGTCTGCGCCTTCGCGTTGCGCGCGATCGCCGCCAGCCCCTTGCCCAGCGTCTCCGGATCGGGTGGCGCGGCGGTCAGGATGTGCGCCCAGCCGGTGATGGCGTTGAGCGGCGTGCGCAGCTCGTGCGAAACGGCGGCGAGGAACTCGTCCTTCAGCCGGTTCGCCTCGCGCTCGCGTGTCAGCAGCGCCTCGCGCTCGGCCGTCGCGTCCCGCACGCGGCGCAGCATCTCGCCGAAGGCTCGCACCAGCTCGCCGATCTCGTCCTCGGCGGGAGGCTCGGGGGTCGGGACGTCGTGCGCGCGCCCCGGCTGGATGGCGCGCGCCGACGCGGCCAGCTGCGCGATGGGCCCGGAGATCGCGCGATGCAGCCGGTTCGCCAGCAGCAGCGCGGCCAGGCCGGCGAGGACGAGCAGGCCGAGCCCCGCGGCGAGCGCGACTCCGACGCGCATCCACACGTTGCCGGCGTCGCGCTCGACGTACACCGTGCCGATGATCCGGTCGTTGCTGACGACCTCGGCCGTCCCGGCCAGACCCGCCGTCACCTCGCCGCGGACGGGCTGCGTGGCGGGGCAGGCGTACTCCGGCCCGCGCGCGGCGCCGGCGAAGAGCGTGCCGTCCGGCAGGTACAGGCACGCGCGGCGCACGGAGGGGCGCACGCGGACGGAGTCGAGCGTGGCGCGCGCCGCCTCGGCGTCGCCGAAGGCCACCGCCGCGACGGTGTTCTCCGCGAGCACGCGCGCCGTCGCGATCACCTCGTCATGGGCCACCGATCGGAACCGCCACAGGTCGACCAGCACCAGGCCGGTACTGACGATGAGCAGCGCCATCGTCGTGACGAGCAGCGCCATGACGACGAGCTTGCGGTGGATCGGCAGCCGCGCGAACCAGCGCTTCATGGTCCGGGCCCTCCGCGGACGACGAGGGCGAGCCGCAGCAGCTGCGAGCTGAAGCGGATGCCGACGCGCCGCGCCGCCGCGGCGTCGATGTCGAAGCGCACGCGGCCGTCGACGAGCCGCAGGTTCACCAGGCCCCCCTCGTCGAGGAAGCCGTCGTCTTCGCCGACGGTGAGCACCGGCTGGCGCCGCGCGGCCGTCAGCAGCGCGTACCCGCGCCGGCCGGATTCGGCCGGCACGAACAGCATCCGGCAGCCGGCCAGGTCGGCCGGCGTGCCGACCTCGCGGATGCGGAAGGCGCGGCCGCGCAGCGTCTCGCCCGCCACCAGCCGCTCCAGCGCGTCGCCGAACGGGTTCGGCGCGGCGATGCAGAGGTCGATCGTCGACTGGCTGTCGGTGGCCTCGGTCGGCCATTCGGTGAACTCGGGGAACTTGCAGAGGAAAGCGGCCTTCAGCTGGTACTCGGGGGTCGGCTGGGCGGAGGAAGGGGAGAGGAGAAGGAGAAACAGGACACAGGAAACGGGAAACGGGAAGGGCGAAAGCAGCCGGACGATGCGTGACGGCTGCTTTCGCGGCTGCCGGCTGCCAGCCGCCAGCTGCCTGCTGCACGATCCTTCAGTCTGCCAGCTGCCAGCCGCCAGCTGCCGGCTGCACGATCGCTGTCCCGTGCGAGTCATGGCCGCCAGGTGGCGCTGACGTACGCGCGCCGCCGGATGAAGACGGGGCCGCCGTCGGACGGCCATTCGCAGTGGCGCGCGTGGTGGAGGTCGCGGCCGACGAGCGCGATCTCCAGGTGCGGCGTGGCCTGCCAGGCGAGGCGGACGTTCGACGTCGTGTACGCGGGGATGCCGCCGGCGGGCAGCGCGGAGACGGTGCGCAGCTGCCAGTCGGCGAGCAACCCGTGCGGCAGGTCGAGCGCCATGCCGACCTGCGCCTGGTGGCGCGGCGCCAGGCCTTCGTACCGCGCTTCCTGCGAGACGTCGCGGCTGCCGGGATTGCGCGTCATCTGCACGCGCAGGAACGCGTAGTCCGCGGTCCATCGCCACCACGGCGCGGGCCGCCAGTCGGCCGAGACCTCGACGCCGTGGCTGTTGCCGTGCAGCCCGTTGGCGAACATCACCGGCAGGATGACGTGCGGCGGCGGCGGCTCGGTCTCGACGAACGGCGGCCGCATCTCCGTGCTGAGCGTGTCCTGGTGGTGGTTGACGAAGGCGGCCGTGTTCAGGAAGAGCGACGCCACGGGGCGGACGCGGTAGCCGATCTCGTAGGCGGTGAGCGTCTCGGCCTCGAAGTCCGGATTCGGCAGCAGCCGCACGAACGCGGGCACGGTGGGATCGGCGAGCGCCTCGACGGTGTAGCCGGTCTCGACGCGCGACGGCGTGCGCACCGCGTGGGTTGCCGCGGCGAAGATCGTGTGGTCCGGGTCGGGCGTCCACAGCAGCCGCGCCGCCGGCTGCGCCTCTACGCCGGTCTCGGCGTTGCGCTCCAGCTTCACGCCGGCGATGAGCCGCAGCCGGTCGGGGCTGAGGACGGTGTCGTCCTGCAGGAAGGCGGTGACGAGCTGGTCGGTGCGATCCGCCGGAAGGATGCGCGCCGGATCGGTCGCGTCGATGCGGATGCTCCAGACGCGGTAGCCGGCGCCCCACACGATCTGGTGACGCCGGCCGATCGCGCGCCGGTGCTGGAAGTCGACGTCGACGGTGTCGCGCGTCCCGGCGATCGGCCGCTCCTCGCGATGTCCCCGGTCGTAGTAGGTCTGCAGCTGGAAGTCGCCGCCGAACAGCGGCCCGGAGAGGCGCGCGAGCAGGTTGCCGCCGGAGAGCGGGGCGTCGCGGACGACGCGCGTCTGGAACGGCGCGCTCCGCTGCGGGCGCACGAACGTCTGGCCCAGCTCCGCGCTGTACGCGTCTCCCTGGATCGTGAAGGTCCGCTCGCTGGCGAGCGACCATCCCGCGCGGAATCCTCCCTGCACCATCCCGAAGGTGTCGAAGGCCGGGCCCGCGGCATGGTGCTGCGCGTCGCGGTCGACCCCCTTCGCATAGACGCGATAGTGGCCGCTCGACCCGGCGCGCCCGCCGTACCGGACGCCGATCGGTCCCGCGTTGTCGGATCCGATCGCGCCGGTGACGAGCAGCCCCTGCGTGTCCCGCGCGCGCTTCGTGACGATGTTGATGATGCCGGTGACGGCGTTGGCGCCCCACAGCGTGCCGCCAGGGCCGCGGACCACCTCGATGCGCGCGATGTCCTCGAGCAGCGTGTCCTGCACCTCCCAGTAGGTGCCGGCGAAGAGCGGCGAGTAGACGGCGCGTCCGTCGATCAGCACCAGCATCCCGCGGGCGAGCCGGTCGCCGAAGCCGCGGATGCCGATCGCGTAGCGTCCCCCGTCGATGCGCGCCACCTGGACGCCGGGCGCCAGGCGCAGCACCTCGACGAGCGACGTCGCCCCCGACCGCCGGATGTCGTCCTCCGTGATCACGTCCACGGCGGCGGGCGTCGTCATTTTCGGCTCCGGCACGCGCAGGGTCGTGGAGACCTTCACCTGCATCAGCTCCTCGAGCGTGAGCCGCTTGAGGTCCTGCGTGGCCGGCATCTGCCCGGCGGCCGGCGTGGCGGCGCCCAGCAGCAGCCCCAGCAGCAGCCCCAGCCAGCCGGTGGGGGCGGGCGCTGCGGCCGCTCCGCCTGACGAGGATGAGGCGATGTCGGGCACTGTCGGCTTTGTGTACGGGTGTCTGACACCCGTACCTGTACGGGTGGGAGAGCCCACCGACTATCGGCGGGGCCAGTCAGCCTGTCAAGCAGAGGCGAAAGCCCGGTCGAAACCCCCGCCGAATGCGATAACCTCTTTAGCCGGGCCATTTCCGACATCGCCCCGCCAACCCGGCTGCCACGGGACGGGCGTCCCGGGACCGGCCGTGGTGCATCCGATCCACTTGTGACGCTGCTGCTCCTGATCCTGTCGCCCTTCGCGCTGGCGCTGCCGGCGGCCTGGCTCGTACGCCGCGCGCCGCGCGCGGCCGGCGCGCTGGCCATCTGGCCGGCGCTGCTCGTCGTCGCGCTCGCCGCCGAACTGCGCGGCGTGCTCGCGTCGGGGCCGCGCCTGATCGAGCGCGCCTGGGCGCCGTCGCTCGGCCTGTCGCTGTCGCTCAACGTCGACGCGCTCGGGCTGATCTTCGCGCTGCTCATCACCGGCATCGGCACGCTGGTGGTGCTCTACGCGTCGCGCTATCTCGCCGGGCACCCGCAGGCCGGCCCGTTCTTCGCGATGCTGTTCGCGTTCATGGGCGCGATGCTCGGCGTCGCGCTCAGCGACGACATCCTGACGCTCTTCGTCTTCTGGGAGCTGACGGGGTTCACGTCGTTCCTGCTCATCGGCTTCGACCACGAGCAGGCCGATTCCCGCTCCGCCGCCGTCCAGGCGCTCATCGTCACCGGCGCCGGCGGCCTGGCGCTGCTCGCGGCGGGCGTGCTGGCGGCGCTCGCGGTCGGCACGGCGAGCCTCTCGACGCTGGCCGCCTCGGGCGGCGCGCTGGCCGCGCACCCGGCCGGCGTCTGGATTGCGGCACTGGTCCTGCTCGCCGCGTTCACGAAGTCGGCGCAGGCGCCGTTCCATTTCTGGCTGCCGAACGCGATGGCCGCGCCGACGCCGGTCAGCGCGTACCTGCACTCCGCGACGATGGTGAAGGCGGGGGTGTACCTGATCGCGCGGACGTCGCCGGCGCTGGCGGGCACGGCGATCTGGATGCCCGTCGTCACGGCCGCCGGCGCGCTGACGATGGTCATCGGCACGTATCGCGCGGTGCAGGAGACGGATCTCAAGCGCATCCTGGCCTACTCGACCGTCGGCGCGCTCGGCATCCTGACGATGCTGCTGGGGGTGGGGACGGAGGCGGCGGTCGTCGCCGCGCTCGTGTACCTGCTGGCCCACGCGGGCTACAAGGGGGCGCTGTTCCTCGTCGCCGGCGCGGTCGATCACGAGACCGGCACGCGCGAGGTCACCGCGCTCGGCGGCCTGCGGCGTGCGATGCCGCGCACGGCGATCGCCGGCGGACTGGCGGCGCTCTCGATGGCCGGCGTGCCGCTGACGCTGGGCTTCGTCGGCAAGGATGCCGCCTACGAGGCGCTGCTGCACGGCGGCGGGACCTGGTTCACCGCGCTGCTGGCGCTGATGGTCGCGGCCAGCGTGCTGATGGGGCTCGCCGGGCTGCTGGCGGGTGTCGGTCCGTTCATCGGGCAGGAGCCCGACGTCTCACCGCCCTCCGATTCGAATCACGCGGCGACGACCGGCAACGGACCCGTGTACGCCGGCGCACCCGACGGCCCCGCCCATGCAGCCGCGCCACATGATCCCGCGTGGGTGATGTGGGCGCCGCCGCTGCTGCTGGCGGCGCTCGGTCTCGTCGCCGGCCTCGCGCCCGCGCTGCTGAACCCGGCGGTCTCCGCGGCGGCGGTCGCCGTGCTCGGCCGCCCGGCGCCGGTCTCGCTGGCGATCTGGCACGGTCTCACGCCGGCGCTCGCGCTGAGCCTGCTCACGCTGGCCGGCGTCTACGGCGCGTGGGTGGCGCGCGGCGCCATCCGCCGGCGCGCGTGGCATCCGGGGCTCGGCTTCGAGCGGATCTACACCGGCGCGCTCGCCGCGCTGGACGCGACGAGCCGGGTCATCGCGCCGCCGCTGCACAGCGCGTCGCTGCGGTCGTACGTCATGGCGATCGTGCTGACGTCGATCGTCGTCGGCGGCGTCGCGCTGGGGATGAGCTCCGGCATCCGCGCGGTGGCGCCCGAGGTCCACGTGCTGACCTACGAGGCGCTCATCGTCGTGATCATCCTCTCCGGCGCGCTCGCCGCGACGCTGGCGAAGTCGACGATGGCCGCGGTGCTGTCGCTGGGGGCGGTCGGCTACGGGGTCGCGCTGACGTTCCTCGAGTTCGGCGCGCCCGACCTGGCGATGACGCAGTTCTCGGTCGAGACGCTGACGGTCATCATCTACGTGCTCGTGTTCCGCCACTTCCGCGGCCTCGGGGCGCTGTCGCCGCGGCTGGTCCGCCTGCGCGACGCGACGATCGCGATCGGCATCGGCACGCTCATCGCGACGCTGGTGCTCGCGGTGGCGACGTTCGACACGTCGGCGGCGCTGCGCGAGTATTTCGCCGAGCACGCCGCCCCGCTCGGCCACGGCCTCAACGTCGTCAACGTCATCCTCGTCGACTTCCGCGGGTTCGACACGCTCGGCGAGATCACGGTCCTCACCACGGCCGCGATCGGCGTGCGCGCGCTGCTGCTGCTGGCCTCGGCCGGCCGGCAGACGGCCGCGCCGCCGGCGCGGAAGGAGACGGAGCCGTGACGTCGCAGATTTTCCGGGCGGGGGCGCGCGTGCTGATGCCGCTGCTGCTCCTGTTCGCGGTGTTCCTGCTGCTGCGGGGGCACAACCAGCCGGGAGGGGGCTTCGTCGCCGGGCTCGTCTCGGCGGCGGCCTTCGCGCTCTACGCGATGGCGTTCGGCACCGAGGGCGCGCGCCGCGCGCTGCTCGTCGAGCCGATGACGATGCTCGGCGCCGGGCTGCTCATCGCGCTCGGCAGCGGCCTGCCGGCGCTCCTGAGCGGCCGGCCGTTCATGACGGCGCTCTGGCGCGACGGGCTCGGCACGCCGCTCGTCTTCGACGTCGGCGTCTGCCTGGTCGTCACCGGCGTGGTGCTCATGATGATCTTCAGCCTGATGGAGGAGCCCTGAGATGGAAGTGCTCCTCGCGATCGCGTCCGGCGTGCTCTACGCGGCCGGCATCTACCTGATGCTGCGCCGCCGCCTGGCGCAGATCATCATCGGCCTCGGCCTGCTCTCGAACGGCACGAACCTGCTGATCTTCACGGCCGGCGGGCTCACGCGCGCGCGGCCGCCGCTGGTGCCCGACGCCGACGTCGAGCTGGCGGCGCCGTACGCCGACCCGGTCCCGCAGGCGCTCATCCTCACCGCCATCGTGATCGGCTTCGGCCTGCTCGCCTTCACGCTGGTGCTGGCGCACCGCGTCCACGCGACGCTCGGCACCGACGACGTCGACGAGGTCGGGAGGTAGCGGTGAATCTGCTGGTCCTGCCGATTCTCGTGCCGCTCGGCACCGCCGCGGTGCTGATGCTCGCGCCGCGGCGCCCGCTGCTGCAGCGGTGGATCGCGCTGTTGGGCGCGGCGATCCAGCTCGGCGCCGCGATCGCGCTCTTCCGGCGGGTCGAGGCGTCCGGCATCCAGGTGCTGCAGATCGGGAGCTGGCCGGCGCCGTTCGGCATCACGGTGGCCGCCGATCTGCTGTCGGCGATGCTCGTCGTCGCGGTCGGCGTCGTCGGGGTCGCGGTGACCGCGTCCGCCTTCGCCGGGGTCGACCCGCGGCGCGAGGCGTTCGGGTATCACCCGCTCATCCAGCTGCTGCTGATGGGGGTCGCCGGCGCGTTCCTGACGGGCGACTTCTTCAACCTGTACGTCTGGTTCGAGCTGATGCTGGTCGCGTCGTTCGTGCTGATGGCGCTGCACCGGACGAGCGCGCAGGTGGAGGCGGCGTTCAAATACGTCACGATCAACCTGATCGCGTCGTCGATCTTCCTGACGGCGCTCGGGCTCCTCTACGGCGCGGCCGGCACGCTGAACATGGCGCACCTGGCGACGATCTGGCCGGATGTCGGATCCCCCGGCATGGACGCGGTGCTCGCGGTGCTGTTCCTGCTCGCGTTCAGCATCAAGGCCGGTCTGTTCCCGCTGTTCTTCTGGCTGCCGGCGTCGTACCACACGCCGCCGGCGGCGATCGGCGCCGCCTTCGCCGGGCTGCTGACGAAGGTCGGCGTCTACGCGCTCATCCGGACGTTCACGCTGCTGTTCCACAGCGCGCCGCGGCCGCTGTTCCTGCTGCTGCTGGGGATGTCGGTGGCGACGATGGTCGTCGGGCTCGTCGCGGCGATGAACGAGCGCGACGTCCGGCGGATTCTCTCGTTCAACCTGGTCGGGCACATCGGCTACACGACGGCGGGCCTGAGCCTCCTCACGCCGGCCGCGCTCGCCGGCGCCCTCTTCTACGTCCTGCACCACATCGTCGTCATCACGAACCTGTTCCTGGTGAGCGGCGTGCTGCTGCGCGTGCGGCGGACGACCGACCTGGCGGGGCTGGGCGGGCTGTGGCGCAGCCAGCCGCTGTTCGCGGTGGTGGCGATGCTGCCGATCTTCACGCTGGCCGGCGTGCCGCCGTTCACCGGCTTCCTCGGCAAGCTGGCGATCGTCGCCGGGGCGTTCGAGGCGAAGGCGTACTGGACCGGCGGGATCGTGCTGCTGGTGGGGCTGCTGACGCTGCTCTCGATGGCGCGGACGTGGGCCGGCGCGTTCTGGAAGCCGGAGGAGCCGGGGCGGCGCGACATGATGCCGCCCGGCGCGCCGCTGCTGGTGGTCAGCCTGGCGCTGAGCCTGGTGACGGTCGCGATGACGGTGGGGGCCGAGCCGCTGTTCGAGATCGTCTCGCGCAGCGCCGACCAGCTGCTCTCGCGCGAGGAGTACGTGCGCGCGGTGCTGGGCGCGGGAGGGCGCTGACATGCTGCTCGGGAGCATCCTGCTCGCCCTGGCGTGGGCGGCGCTCAACGGCGAGCTGTCGTTCGGCAACCTGCTGGAGGGGTACCTCCTCGGGTACGTGATCCTGGCGCTGCTGGCGCGCGGCGGCGTGATGCCGCGCAACTTCGCGTCGCGGATGACGAGCGCGCTGAAGCTGGCCGGGTTCTTCGCCTGGCAGATCATCCTCGCGAACATCCGCGTCGCCGCCGACGTCATCCGGCCGGAGACGGCCATCCGGCCGGCGGTGATCGCGCTGCCGCTGGACATCACGAGCGACGGCGAGATCCTGCTGCTGTCGGCGCTCATCAACATCACGCCGGGCAGCGTGACGATCGACCTGTCGAACGACCGGAAGACGCTCTACGTGCACGTCATGCACATGGAGACGCCGGAGGAGAGCCGGCGGGAGATCAAGGACGGGTTCGAGCGCCGCGTGAAGCGGCTGTTCGAGCCCGGGGCGTAGGAGGCACACATGTTCGAGACGGTGACACAGGGAGTCCTGGCGGCTCTCGCCGCCGGCCTGCTGCTGGCGGTGGTGCGGCTGGTGAAGGGGCCGACGCTGCCGGACCGCGTGGTCGCGATGGATCTCATCGGCGTGCTGGTCGTCGGGCTCATCGTCGTCTTCGCGGCGAGCACGGGCGTCAGCGCCGCGATGGACGCCGCCATCGTCATCGCGCTCATCGGCTTCGTGGGGACCGTGGCGTACGCGACGTACGTCGAGCGGGGGATTCCGGAATGATCGACGCGCTGACGGCGGTGCTGTGGGTGGCGGGCGCGGCCTTCTCGCTGCTGGCGGCGCTCGGCGTGCTGCGGATGCCCGACGTGTTCACGCGCATGCAGGCGTCGACGAAGGCGTCGACGCTCGGTCTCGGCTTCCTGCTGGTCGGCGCGGCGCTGCAGCTGGGCGACCTGGCGTCGGTGATCCGCGCGATGAGCATCCTCGCGTTCCTGCTGCTGACGACGCCGGTGGCCGCGCACATGATCGCGCGCGCGTCGTACCTGGCGGACGTGCCGCTGTGGGAGGGCACGGTGCTCGACGAGCGGAGGCGGGAGGAAGAGGAGAG
>CAYUPN010000114.1:0-11135 GCA_964446605.1 uncultured Bifidobacteriaceae bacterium
GTCTTGTCGAATCCGGGTCCGGCCGCGCCGTTGGTGAAGAAGATGTCGGGCCGCCCGTCGCCGTCGTAATCCAGGATGGCAAGCCCGCCGGGCATCGTCTCGATCAGACGCTTCCCCGCGGTGGGGTCGTTGTGGAGAGTGAAGGCGACGCCCGCCTCGCGCGCCACTTCCTCGAAGCGGACGGGCGCTGTTTGCAGCTCAAAAGAGCCATGGCTCGAAAGGGCCAGCGACACGCCGTACACGACGAACGACAACAGAGTGCGTCGCACGATGGACAGCGTACCGCACGTCACGTCGTATGCGGGAACCAACGAACCGGATGCGGGAGACAACGTTTACACACGCGTGCCTCGTCCATTTCGTTGGGCCGAACGGCCGGGCTGAATCCAACAGGCCGGATTTTTTTGGCCCTTTTTGGCGGTTTTCCTTTGATCTCGGGTTGGCCACGTTCTTGACATAGGTTGAGCTGCGAGGGTACTCCTCGCCGCTGGCCGAGTACCAGTCAATCGGATGTCAGGAGGTAGCCTGTGAGAAGTTCGGAGGAAAGCACCGTGGTCAGGTGTCTCAGGGTCATGAGCATGGCCCTGGCGCTGCTCGCCATGGCAGCGTCGGCATCTGCCCAGGTGTTGTACGGCAGCATCGTCGGCAACGTCCGTGATACGTCGGGCGCAGCCGTTCCGGGTTCGACCGTCACCGTGACGAGCACGGAGACGGGGCTCGAGCGTGTGACCGTGTCGAACGAGACCGGTTCATACACGTTCAACAACCTGCTGCCCGGGAGCTACACCGTCCGGGTGTCGTTGCAGGGCTTCAAGGAATTCGTCCGGACGAACGTCCCGGTCAACATCGGCCAGGTCGCTCGTGTGGACGTCGCGCTGGAGCTCGGCGCCCTGACCGAGACCATCACGGTCTCGTCCGAGGCGCAGCTGCTGCAGACGGACAAGGCGGAGGTCTCGACCGAGCTGAAGTCGCAGGATCTGGTCAACATGCCGTTGAACCAGTTCCGGAACTACCAGGCGCTGATCAACCTGGTGCCCGGCGCGACGCCGGCCGGGTTCCAGAACGCCGAGACCGACACGCCCGCGCGGTCGCTGTCGACGAACGTCAACGGCCAGAACCGCAACGCCAACGGCACGCGGACGGACGGCGCGACGAACGTCAACATCTGGCTGCCGCACCATGTCATGTACGTGGCACCGGCGGAGACGATTGACACGGTCAACATCTCCACCAGCAACTTCGACGCCGAGCAGGGCATGGCGGGTGGCGCGGCCATCACCGTCATCACCAAGTCGGGCACGAACCAGTTCAAGGGGTCGGCGTTCTACTTCAACAACAACGAAGGCCTGAACGCGAGCCCGTACTACTTCGGCGGGTTCCGTGAGGACGGCAAGCCGCCGAAGGGCCCGCTCGACCGCCACATCTACGGCGGCACCGTGGGCGGCCCGATCAAGCGGAACACGCTGTTCTTCTTCGGGTCGTTCGAGGGCTACAAGCAGGAGTCGAACGTCAACCAGTTTTTCAGCGTGCCGAGCGCGGCGCTGCGCGGCGGCGACTTCAGCCAGGCGTTCAACACGAACGGCACCCTGCAGGTGATCTACGACCCGCTGACGGGCAACGCCGACGGCACGGGCCGCCAGCCGTTCCCGGGCAACGTGATCCCGTCTGATCGGCTCAGCCCGATTGCGCGGCAGGTCATGAACGACCTGTACCCGAATCCGAACAACCCGGGCACGGGCGCCGGCGGGCTGTCGAGCAACTACTTCCGGAACGAAGTCCGGACGACGGACCGGAAGAACTACGACCTGAAGATCAACCTGAACCGCTCGGCCGCGCACCAGATCTGGGGCAAGTACTCGTTCATGGACGCGGTGGTCGACGACCGGACGTACTACCTCGGTCCGGATCCGAACTCCAAGGGCGACGGCGGTCTCACGAAGGTGTACCAGTTCACGACCGGCCAGACCTGGACGTTCGGCAGCAGCATGGTGTGGGACGCCACGTTCGGCGTGTCGCGCCAGGATCAGTCGGTCATCGGCGCGGACTTCGCCCAGGGCAACTACGGTCTGAACGTCGGCATCCCCGGCACGAACGACCAGAGCGACCTGGGGGCCCCGGCCGACGGACGCTACGCCGGCTTCCCGCGGTTCGACACCGGCTTCTCGGCGCTGGGCAACACCGACACCTGGGTGCCGGTGTTCCGCGACGAGCGCAGCTACTCGTTCAGCACCAACATCACGAAGGTCGTCGGCCGCCACGACATCCGCTTCGGCTACACGGTGAACCGGCTGCTGCTCGACCACTGGCAGCCGGAGCAGGACAACCCGCGCGGCCGCCTCAGCGCCGCGACGAACTCCACCGCGCTCAACGGCGGACAGACGAGCAACTTCTACAACCAGTGGGCGGCGTTCCTGCTGGGGCTGAACTCCTCGGTCGCCAAGAGCGTGCAGTACGAGGAGATGACCACCCGCGAGTGGCAGCACGGGCTGTACATCCGCGACCGGTGGAACCTCAGTGACAAGCTGACGCTCGACCTCGGCCTGCGCTGGGAGTACTACCCGATCATGACCCGCGCGGACCGCGGCATCGAGCGGGTGGACCTCGACACGCTGGAGATCCTGCTGGGCGGCCGCGGCGGCAACCCGCAGAACGTCGGGCTCGAGGCGGCGAAGGACAACTTCGCGCCCCGGGTCGGTCTGATCTACCGCATCAACGAGGACACGGTCTTCCGGTCGGGGTACGGCGTCACCTACAACCCGCTCCCGTGGGGCCGTCCGATGCGCGGGTTCTACCCGGCAACGATCTCGGCGGTGTTCCAGCAGGACAATCCGTACGGCTGGTACAACACGCTGGCCGATGGCATCCCGCTCATCACGGGTCCCGACCTGCAGGCCGGGCGCTTCCCGCTGCCCGGTGCGGTCGACATGCGGACGCCTGAGGTCGGCAACGTCGATCGGGGTCACATCCAGTCGTGGAACTTCACGATCGAGCGCCGGCTGCCGGCGGACATCGCGGTGGACGTCGCTTACGTCGGCACGGCCGGCGACGGCGGCTACGCGGACCTCGACATCAACGCGCCGCAGGTCCTCGGCGGCGGCAACCAGAGCCGGCCGTACTTCGACGAGGGGCGCAACCGCGACCTCAAGCTCTGGGGCGCCCGGACGAAGACCCGGTACCACGCGCTGCAGGTCGGCGTGACCCGGCCGTTCACCCAGGGGCTCCTGCTGAAGGGCGCCTACACGCTGTCGCGGTCGAAGAACGAGGCCGACGACGACGGCTGGGTGGGCCTGTCCTACAACTCGCCGTTCGCGCTCGACCGGAACTTCGCGCTGGCCGGCTACGACCGGACGCACAACCTCCAGATGGGCTTCGTGTACCAGCTGCCGTGGCAGGGTAGCGGGTCCTACGGGAACGTCCTGAAGGCGATTGCGGCCGACTGGCAGATCAGCGGTGTCGTCGCGGCGTTCAGCGGCCTGCCGTTCACGGTCACGGCCAGCGGAACCGAGCTCAACACCCCGGGCAACACGCAGACGGCGGATCTCGTCGGCGATGTCCGGAAGGTCGGCGAGGTCGGCAACTCCGGCGTCTGGTACGATCCGTCCGCGTGGGCGCAGCCGCAGGGCGTGCGGTTCGGCAACACCGGCCGCAACCAGTTCCGCGGGCCCGGCGGCTGGAACCTGGACCTCGGTGTCTTCCGGTCGTTCCCGATGGGTGGGACCCGGAAGCTCGAGCTCCGCGTGCAGGCGGCCAACGTCACGAACACGCCGAAGTTCAACAACCCGAACGGCAGCTTCACCAGCAGCACGTTCATGCAGATCACCGGTACGCCGTCGGGTGCCACGTTCGGCAGCTACGGCGAGCGGCAGATCCAGATCGGCGCCCGCTTCGAGTTCTAGGCGGCACCGCATCGTCTGACGAAAAAGGGCCCGGCGAGCACGTGCGCTCGCCGGGCCCTTTTCTTTTGTACGGCACATCACCGGCGCCGGCGTGGAACGGCGTCGACGCGACACCGGCCCGCCGGCCGCGTGACTGCCTCACACATCGACCGCGCCGTCATGGGTCACTGTCGCCGGATGCCGGTGACACTCCCGCGCGGTATCCAGGCCGCTCCCTCCCCGGTCGGGCGACCGGGCCAGGCCTCCTTACATGTCTCGGGCTACCGGCGGGCCGGTCCGCTTCGTCGAACGGCCTCGACTCGTCTCACGGGCGACCGCGTTCTGCACGGCGAGTCGCGCGCGGGATACACCGTTTGCGGGTCTGGGACTAGTCCATTTCGTTGGACACAAACGGTTCCGCTGGATCCAACAAGCCGGATTTTCGGGCCTATTTGGACGTTTTTGCCTTGAGTTTGGCTTGGCCAGATTCTTGACATGCGGAAGCCCCGCATGATAGACCCTCGCCCCACCGGCCGAAGGTAACTGGAATCGGTTAGTCAGGAGGTAGCCTGTGAGAAGTTCCGAGGAACGCACCCTGGTCAGGTGTGTCCGCGTGGTGGGCCTGACGTGTGCCCTGCTCGCCATGGTGACATCCGCATCCGCCCAGGTGTTGTACGGCAGCATCGTCGGCAACGTCCGTGATACGTCGGGCGCAGCCGTTCCGGGTTCGACCGTCACCGTGACCAGCACGGAGACGGGGCTCGAGCGCACGACCGTGTCGAACGAGACCGGCGCGTACACGTTCAACAACCTGCTGCCCGGGAGCTACACCGTCCGGGTGTCCCTGCAGGGATTCAAGGAGTCCGTCCGGACGAACGTTCCGGTCAACGTCGGCCAGATCGCCCGTGTCGACGTCGCGCTGGAGCTCGGCGCGCTGACCGAGACCATCACGGTCTCGTCCGACGCGCAGCTGCTGCAGACCGACAAGACGGAGGTCTCGACCGAGCTGAAGTCGCAGGATCTGGTCAACATGCCGTTGAACCAGTTCCGGAACTACCAGGCGCTGATCAACCTGGTGCCCGGCGCGACGCCGGCCGGGTTCCAGAACGCCGAGACCGACACGCCCGCGCGGTCGCTGTCGACGAACGTCAACGGCCAGAACCGCAACGCCAACGGCACGCGGACGGACGGCGCGACGAACGTCAACATCTGGCTGCCGCACCATGTCATGTACGTGGCACCGGCGGAGACGATTGACACGGTCAACATCTCCACCAGCAACTTCGACGCCGAGCAGGGCATGGCGGGTGGCGCGGCCATCACCGTCATCACCAAGTCGGGCACGAACCAGTTCAAGGGGTCGGCGTTCTACTTCAACAACAACGAAGGCCTGAACGCGAGCCCGTACTACTTCGGCGGGTTCCGTGAGGACGGCAAGCCGCCGAAGGGCCCGCTCGACCGCCACATCTACGGCGGCACCGTGGGCGGCCCGATCAAGCGGAACACGCTGTTCTTCTTCGGGTCGTTCGAGGGCTACAAGCAGGAGTCGAACGTCAACCAGTTCTTCAGCGTGCCGGACGCGCTGCTGCGCAGCGGCGACTTCAGCCAGGCGTTCAACACGAACGGCACGCTGCAGGTGATCTACGACCCGCTGACGGGCGATGCGCAGGGCAACGGCCGCACGCCGTTCCCGGGCAACGTGATCCCGCAGAATCGACTCAGCCCGATCGCACAGCAGCTGCTCGGCCTGTATCCGAATCCGAACAACCCGGGCACGGGCGCCGGCGGCCTGTCGAGCAACTACTTCCGGAACGAAGTGCGGACGACGGACCGGAAGAACTACGACGTCAAGATCAACTACAACCGCTCGGCGGCGCACCAGATCTGGGGCAAGTACGCCCTGATGGACGCCGTCGTCGACGACCGCACGTACCTGCTCGGTCCGGACCCGAATGCCGACGGTGACGGCGGCATCACGAAGGTCACGCAGTTCACGACGGGCCAGACCTGGACGTTCGGCAGCAGCATGGTGTGGGATGCCACGTTCGGCCTCTCGCGCCAGGAGCAGGACGTGCTCGGGCCCGACTTCGCGGCCGGCAACTTCGGCCTCGACGTGCTCGGCATCCCCGGCACGAACGACCAGAGCGACCTGGGCGCGCCGCGCGACGGCCGGTACGCCGGCTACCCGCAGTTCAACACCGGGTTCTCGACCCTGGGGAACTACGAGGGCTGGATGCCGATCTTCCGCGACGAGCGGACCTACTCGTTCAGCACGAACGTGACCAAGGTCGTCGGCCGCCACGACATCCGCGCCGGGTACATGATGAACTTCCTGTACCTCGATCACTGGCAGCCGGAGCTCGACAACCCGCGCGGCCGGTTCGCCGCGGCGAGCAACGCGACGGTGCTGCCCGGCGCGCAGAACGCGAACTTCTACAACGAGTTCGCCGCGTTCCTGCTCGGGCTGAACTCGTCGGTCAACAAGAGCATCCAGTACGAGGAGATGACCACCCGCGAGTGGCAGCACGGGCTGTTCATCCGCGACCGGTGGAACGTCAGCGACAAGCTGACGCTCGACCTCGGCGTGCGGTGGGAGTACTACCCGATCATGCACCGTGCCGATCGCGGCCTGGAGCGGGTGGACCTCGACACGCTGGAAGTCCTCCTGGGCGGCCGCGGCGGCAACCCGCAGAACGTCGGGCTCGAGGCCGCGAAGGACAACTTCGCGCCCCGGGTCGGCGTCATCTACCGCATCAACGAGAACACGGTGTTCCGGTCGGGGTACGGCGTGACGTACAACCCGATTCCGTGGGGCCGTCCGCTTCGCGGGTTCTACCCGGCGACCATCGCCGCCGCGTTCTTCCAGAACGAGCCGTTCGGCTGGTACAACACGCTGGAAGACGGCATCCCGCTGATCACGGGGCCCGATCTGAACAGCGGCCGCTTCCCGCTGCCGAACTCCGTGGACATGCGGACGCCTGAGGTGGGCAACGTCGACCGTGGCCACATCCAGTCGTGGAACTTCACGGTCGAGCGCCGCCTGCCGCTGGACATCGCGGTGGACGTCGCCTACGTCGGCACGGCCGGCGACGGCGGCTACGCGGACCTCGACATCAACGCGCCGCAGGTCATCGGCGGCGGCAACCAGAGCCGTCCGTACTTCGCGATGGGGCGCGCCCGCGACCTCAAGCTCTGGGGCGGCCGGCTCAAGACCCGGTATCACGCGCTGCAGGTCGGCGTGAACCGGCCGTTCACGAAGGGCCTCCTGCTCAAGGGCGCCTACACGCTGTCGCGCTCGAAGAACGAGTCGGACGACGACGGATGGACGGGTCTGTCCTACAACTCGCCGTTCGCGCTCGACAAGAACTTCGCGCTGGCCGGCTACGATCGGACGCACAACCTCCAGATGGGCTTCGTGTACCAGCTGCCGTTCCAGGGCAGCGGGTCCTACGGGAACGTCCTGAAGGCGATTGCGGCCGACTGGCAGCTCAGCGGCGTCTTCGCGGCGTTCAGCGGCCTGCCGTTCACGGTCACGGGTGACGGCTCGATCCTCAACACGCCGGGCAACATGCAGACGGCTGATCTCGTCGGCGACGTCCGGAAGATCGGTGAGGTCGGCGCGTCGGGTCTCTGGTACGACCCCGCCGCGTGGGCGCAGCCGCAGGGCGTGCGGTTCGGCAACACCGGCCGCAACCAGTTCCGCGGGCCCGGCGGCTGGAACCTGGACCTCGGTGTCTTCCGGTCGTTCCCGATGGGTGGGACCCGGAAGCTCGAGCTCCGCGTGCAGGCGGCCAACGTCACGAACACGCCGAAGTTCAACAACCCGAACGGCAGCTTCACCAGCAGCACGTTCATGCAGATCACCGGTACGCCGTCGGGTGCCACGTTCGGCAGCTACGGCGAGCGGCAGATCCAGATCGGCGTCCGCTTCGAGTTCTAGGCGGCACCGGATCGTCTGACGAAAGGGCCCGGCGAGCACGTGCGCTCGCCGGGCCCTTTCTCTTGGAGGCAGAGCTTCAGTCTCCGCCATCCAGACGTTCTCCCCGTGAAGCAGGCGCGGCAGGGCTGGGGACGTGCGCATCCCGGGGTATCCTGACGGCTGTGATGGGTGGCATGCGCGCGTGGGTACTGGCACTCACGCTGTTTCTGACGGGATCGGGCGTGAGCGCGGGGACGGCCCCCGCTCCCGAACCGCCGCCTCTCCCCGAGATCGCCCTCGAGACCTTTCCGGACGATGCCCGCGAGGCGCTGAAGGGGGCACTCGATACGGCGCGGGCGAAACCGGAGGATCCCGAGGCCGCCGGAGGACTGGGACTCGCCCTTCACGCGTGGGAGCAGTGGCAGTCGGCCCACGAGGCGTACCTCCGCGCGCAGGCGCTCGCGCCCGCCAACCCGGAATGGTTCCATCTCGACGGGGTGGTGCTGCAGCGGATCCGGCAGCCGGCGCAGGCCGCGGAGAAGTTCGCGCGCGCCTGGGAGCTGGCGCCCGAGCGGCTGGCCGTACTGGCCCGCCTGGCGGAGTCGCTGTTCGACGCCGGCGCGCTCGACGAGAGCGAGCGCCGATACCAGACGCTCGCGGACACGCCCGCATCGGCGCCGGTCGGCCAGCTCGGACTGGGCCGGATCGCAGCCGTCCGCGGGCAGCACGCGGACGCCGTCGCGCACTTCGACCGCGCCATCGCGCTGTTCCCCGAGTTCGGCGCCGCGCATTACGGGCGTGCCCAGTCGCTGCGGGCGCTCGGCCGCCGCGAAGAGGCCCGGGAAGCCCTGGCCGAGCACCGGCGGCATGGCACCGCCTGGCCCGGCATCCCGGATGAGTGGGCCGCGCTGGTCGACACGGTCCGTCAGGACCCGCGCGGCCGTTTCCTGCAGGGGCTGCGGCGGGCGGCCACCGGCGATCTCGCCGGGGCGATCGAGGACCATGAAGCCGCCGTGGCGGTGAAGCCGCACCTGGCGCAGCCGTACGTGAACCTGATCTCGCTCTACGGCCGGACGGAGCAGTGGGCCAAGGCCGAAGAGGCCTATCGTGCGGTCGTCGCCCTCGGATACAACCTCGACGAGGCGCACTACAACTACGGAGTGCTCCTGGACACCCAGCGCCGGTTCGACGAGGCCGCCGCGGCGTACCGGAAGGCGCTCGAGGTGAACCCGTTCCACGCGCAGGCGCACAACAATCTCGGTCAGGCCCTCGAGCGCGAGCGGAAGTTCGCCGAGGCCGCCGAGCAGTATCAGCAGGCGGTCGTGAATCGCCCGTCGTTCCGGCTCGCCCGGTTCAACCTCGGACGGATGAAGATCGCGGCGGGGGACTTCGACGGCGCGATCCGCGAGCTCGACCCGCTGCGCGAGCCGGTCGATGGCGAGACCCCGCGGTACCTGTTCGCGCTCGCGGTGGCCAAGGTCCAGAGCGGCCGGACCGCCGAGGGGGTCGCGCTTGCGAAGGAGGCGCGCGCGCTGGCGCTCCGGTTCTCCCAGCCCGAGCTCGCGCAGGCCATCGACCGCGACCTGAGCCGCCTGCAATGAGGACACGCCTGCCGCTGCCCGCCGCGATCGCATCCGCCCTGCTCGCCGCCCCGCTCGCTGCCGCGCCGGCCATCTTCGAGGAGGCGGCGGCACGCGTCGGGCTCGATTTCGTGTACGACAACGGCGCGGGAGGGGAGCACTACATCCTCGAGGTCATGGGCGCGGGCGGAGCGCTCGTCGACTACGACAACGACGGCGACCTCGACGTCTTCCTGCTCCAGGGGCAGCCGCTCGTGCCGGGCGCGCCGCCGTCTCCGAAGACGCATCGCCTCTATCGCAACGAGCTCGTGCCGTCCGGCACGCTGCGCTTCACCGACGTCACCGCGGGCAGCGGGCTCGGCGTGAAGGGCTACGGCATGGGGGTCGCCGCCGGCGACTACGACAACGACGGCGACCTGGATCTCTACGTCACCGCGTTCGGCCGCAACAGGCTCTTCCGCAACAACGGCGACGGCACGTTCACCGACGTCACCGACGCGGCCGGCGTGCACGACGACCGCTGGAGCACGAGCGCCGCGTTCGTCGACTACGACAAGGACGGACATCTCGACCTGTTCGTCGCCAACTACCTGGACTTCACCATCGCCGGGAACAAGCAGTGCTTCGATCCCGCCGGCACCCCCGATTACTGCAGCCCGAACGCGTACGAGCCGGTCGGCGATCGGCTGTTCCGCAACCTGGGGAATGGCCGGTTCGAGGACGTCACGGAATCGTCCGGCGTCGCGCGCGCCGACGGCGCCGGGCTCGGCGTGTCGATCGGCGACTACAACGGCGACGGCTGGCTCGACATCTACGTCGCCAACGACGCCACGCCGAACCAGCTCTGGCTGAACGAGCGCGACGGCACGTTCGTGGACGAGGGGCCGCTGTCGGGATCGGCGCTGAACGCGGCGGGCAATCCCGAGGGCAGCATGGGGATTGCCTCCGGCGACTACGACGGAGACGGCGACGAGGATCTCTTCGTCACGAACATCATCGGCGAGACGTTCGTGCTCTATCGCAACGACGGCACGGGAAGCTTCGACGACGTGCGGGTGCAGGCGGGGCTGGGGGCGCCGACCGCGCCGTTCACCGGCTTCGGCGTGGACTGGTTCGACTACGACAACGACGGCTGGCTCGATCTCTTCATCACCAACGGCGCCGTCAACATCGTCGAGACGCTGCGCGGCGAGCCCGTGCCGTACCGCATGCGCGACCTGCTGTTCCGGAACCTTGGTGACGGGCGCTTCGAGGATGTCTCGAAGCTGGCCGGACCGGCGCTGGAGCGCCTGGAGGTCGGCCGCGGGGCTGCGTTCGGGGACATCGACAACGACGGCGACATCGACGTCATGGTGAACAACAACGACGGCCCCGTACGGCTGTTGCTGAATCAGACAGGGAACCGGGCGTCGTGGCTGCAGCTAAGTCTGCGCCAGCCGGGGGGCAACCGGTTCGCCATCGGCGCGCTCGTCACCGTCGAGCGGTCCGGTCTGCCCGCGCTGAAGCGGCGTGTGCGTACCGACGGCAGCTACCTGGTCGCGCAGGACACACGCGTCCACTTCGGGCTGGGCACGCACACCGGTCCCGTCACCGTCGTCGTCGACTGGCCGGATGGCGCGGCGGAGCGCTGGACGATCGAGACGGTCAACCAGCGGATGACACTGACGCGGGGAAGCGGCAGCCCGGTGACGGTGGGGCCCGAAGCGGCCGCGCGCTGATTCGCCCGCGGCGAAGGCGAGACCTGATCCGACCCGATCCGAC
>CAYUPN010000115.1:0-1858 GCA_964446605.1 uncultured Bifidobacteriaceae bacterium
AACAGCGCCGGTGGTTCCACCGGCTGGAGGTCCCATGGAGCGAGGACAGATGAGCGGAGGCGAACAGTACGCCCGGCTGCACGAGGTGGGCGACCTGCGCGTCTCCCCCGAGGATCCGGACCCGACCGGCTGGGCCGTGATCGACCACAGCGGTCAGCGTGTCGGCACCGTCGACGAACTGATCGTGGACACGGCAGCCATGAAAGTCCGGTATCTCGAAATCGAACTCGACGACGCCCCGACGCGGGAGGAGCACCTCCTGGTGGACATCGACGAGATCGATCTGCTGGACCAGCAGCACCAGGCGGTGCTGAAGACCATGAGCCGACAGGACCTGCGCACGGGCGAGCGGCGCGGGCGGGCCGGCGGCCCCGATCCGTTCGCGCAGGCGCACGATCGCGGCCAGACGGAGCGGCTGACACGCGCGGAGGAGGAGCTCCGGATCGGCAAGCGCGAATCGAAAGCCGGCGAGGTCGTCGTCGGCAAGCACGTCGAGACCGAGCGCGTGACACAGCCGGTCGAGCGCAAGGTCGAGCGCGTGCGCGTCGAGCGCCGCCCGGTGAGCGGCGAGCAGCGGACGACCGAAGGGATGGGCGACCGCGAAGTGCGCGTGCCGATCATGGAAGAGGACGTGGTCGTCGAGAAGCGGCCCGTCGTGAAGGAGGAGCTCGTCGTCTCGAAGGACGTCGAGACGGAGACGGAGGACGTCGAGGCGGACATCCGCAAGGAGCGGTTCGACGTTCAGGGCGAGGGCAACGTCACCGAGGACACCGGTGGCACCCCGCGCAAGCGGTCGGATGCGCCCGACCGGGGAGGACGCCGTGGCTGACATCGACGTGGTCCACAAGCGCAGTGGCGCGCGCATCTGGTTCTGGGTCGTGCTCGCGATCGCGGCGCTGGTGATTCTGTTCCTGCTCCTGATGGGAGGTGACAGGACGACCGAACAGCAGATGAACCCCGTGTCGCACGTGCCGGCGGCGTCGACGCCCGCCTGGCAGACCTGAGCGGGCGGCGCGCATGCGCCCGGCGCGCGCGGCATCCGCCGCGCGCCGGGCGGTGCGCGCCGCGCCGATGCTTGCGTGACGCACCGGGACCCGGCACAATCCGTGGACCGCGATGCGCAACGAAGCCGATCCGCCCGTCGGCCCCGCCGTCCCGGGGTGGACACCCCGGCCCCGACCGCCGCGCACGCCGATGATCGGCCGGTGGTGCAGGCTGGAGCCGCTCGACGCCGGCCGCCATGCGCGCCCGCTGTTCGAGGCGAACCTGCTGGACGCATCGCATTCGAACTGGACCTATCTCTCAATCGGACCCTTCGAAGGGCTGGACGAGTACACGCGCTGGGTCAGACAGGCGGCGCTCTCGGAAGACCCGCTCTTCCACGCGGTCGTCGACGCCGAATCGAACACCGCCGCCGGAGTGGCCGCCTGGCTGCGCATCGATCCCGCCAACGGCGTGATCGAGATCGGCCATCTGAACTTCTCCCCGCGCCTGCAGCGCACGCGCGCCGCCACCGAGGCGATCGCGCTGATGCTGCGGCGCGCCTTCGACGAGCTCGGGTACCGGCGCGTGGAATGGAAGTGCGACAGCCTGAACGCGGCGTCGCGACGCGCCGCCGAGCGGTTCGGGTTCACGTTCGAGGGCGTGTTCCGGCAGGCGATGGTCTACAAGGGACGCAACCGCGACACCGCCTGGTACTCGATCATCGACCGGGAGTGGCCGGCGCTGCGCGCGGCGTTCGACGGATGGCTCGCGCCGGAGAATTTCGACGACGAGGGGCGGCAGCGGAGGAGACTGGTGGAGTTTCGTCAAACGCCGGCCTGAAGGCCGGCCCTCCTGGGTCGCCTGAAGGCCGGCC
>CAYUPN010000115.1:1958-8642 GCA_964446605.1 uncultured Bifidobacteriaceae bacterium
GTAGCCGCGCTCCCGCAGCACGTCGACGAGCGCGCCGACGCGCGGGTGGAACTTGTCGGTGCGCCCAGGCCCGGCGCCGACATGCAGCAGCAGGATGAAGCCGTTCAGCCCGTGCGGATCCTCGTGCTCGCGGCGCAGGATGCTGGCGAAGATGGTTTGCGACGGCACGAACTGCGGCGTGCCCTCTTCCGTGTAGTCCGCGTTCGATCGCGTCCCGCGCGTGTGGCAGATGAGCGTCAGTCCGAGACCGCGCGTCCAGTCCGCGATCTCCTCGTTGTACCACTCGTACGGCGGCAGGTAGAACGGCGCCCGATCGCGCGTGACGCCGAAGCGCGCCAGCCGCTCGTAGTTCCGCGTCACGTCCGACTCGAACTGCTCGCGCGTGACGAGCGTGACCTTCGGTCCCTCCCACGGGCAGTAGAGCAGGTGCTCGTCCGAGTGGGCGCCGACGTAGTGCCCCTCGCGCACCATCCGGGCGACCAGCGGCGCGAACGCCTCGTTGCGCAGGAAGGCGCCGGTCAGGAAGAACGAGGCCTTGACGTTCCTCGCGGCGAGCGCATCGAGAATCGAGTCGCCCCCCTCCGCGAACTCGTGCCCGGTGAAGACCAGCGACAGCCGCTGCCGGTCCACGGGTCCGCGCACGATCGCCCCTTCGTTGAGCTCGACGCCGGGAACGGGCGCCTGCCCTGAGAGGGCGATCGCGGCCAGCAGCACCGGCAGGAGGCGCCCGGCCGCGGCGTGCACCCGGACACGCCTGGCAGAGCCCGCCAATTCCGCAGATCCCACCGTCGTTCCGTCTCCACGGGGCATTCGTCTAGTCGTCATAACGACCTGATGATATAGTGCGTCCCGCGCACCATGAGCATTCTCGATCGCGACGTCCCGATCCCGCTCTACCACCAGGTCATGACGTCGCTGCTGGCCGAAATCGAAGCCGGCCGGCTCGCCCCCGGCGACCAGCTCCCTGCGGAAGACCGTCTGAGCGCCCGCTTCGGCGTCAGCCGGATCACGGTCCGCCATGCGCTGCGCGAACTGGCCGACCACGGCTATATCACCCGCCGCCAGGGACGCGGGACGTTCGTCCGGAACCGCGCGCTCGAGCAGGGCCCGCGGGCGCTCACCAGCTTCACCGACGAAATGCGCCGGTACGGGCTCGGCTCCTCCTCGCAGGTGCTGGAGAGCGGCACGATCGAGGCCCCCGACGATGTCGCCGCCGCGCTGGGACTGCTGCCGGGAGAACCGGTGTTCCGCCTGCGGCGCCTGCGACTCGCCGACGGCGGCCCGATGGGCCTGCAGACCGCCTGCCTGCCGGTAGCGCTGGTCCCGGGCATCGACCGGATCGACTTCACGAACGCGTCGCTCTACGGCGTGCTGCGCGAGCGCTACGGCCTCCAGCCGGCGCGCGCCCGCGAAGCGCACCGCGCCGTCGCCGTCGACGCCGAGGACGCGCGGTGGCTGCAGGTCGCGCCCGGCTCGCCGGCGCTCGCGGCCGAACGCCTCACGTCGCTCGCCGACGGGCGGCCGCTCGAGCACGTCGCCGCGATCATGCGCGGCGACCGCTACGCGGTCGTCCTGGATCTCGTGTCGCGGGGCGCGCGGTGACGGCGGTCCTCGCCGTCGATCTCGGTGGGACGAAGACGGCGCTCGCGCGCGTGGACCCGGATGGGACCGTGCGCGACCGCTGCCGCCTGCCGGCCGCGCACGATCTCGAGGGCAGCGTCGCGCAGATTGCCGGCGCGGCATCCGGCGTGCGCGCGGTCGGCGTGATCGTGCCCGGCATCTACACGCCGGGCAGCGGACGCGCGTGGTGCCCGAACCTCTGGGGCACCGACGAGGTGCCGCTGCTCGACGCGCTGCGCGCGCGGCTGGACGTGCCGGTGGCGATCGACAGCGACCGCTCCGGCTACGTGCTCGGCGAGAGCTGGCGCGGCGCGGCGCGCGGGCTGCGGGACGTGGCCTTCGTCTCGCTCAGCACCGGCATCGGCATCGGCATCCTCGCCGGCGGCCGCGTGCTGGGGGGCGCGCACGGCATCGCGGGCGCGGCCGGCTGGTTCGCGCTCGATCCGCGCTGGACGGAGGAGTACGGCCGCACGGGGTGCTGGGAAGCGGAATCCGCCGGGCCCGCTATCGCGCGCCATGCCGGCACGCCGGACGCGCAGGCGGCCGCCGACGCGGCCCGCAGCGGCGACCCCGCCGCGCGCGCCGCGTTCGAGCGCGCGGCTCGCTACGGCGGGATGGGAATCGCGAACCTGATCAGCGTGCTGAATCCCGAGGCCGTCGTGCTGGGCGGCGGCGTCGGACAGGGGGCCGGCGATCTGCTGCTCGAACCGATTCGGGCGGAGGTCCGCCGGTGGGCCCAGCCCATCGCCGCGGCGCGCTGCCGCATCGTCCTCACCGAGCTCGGCGAGGACGCGGGGCTGCTCGGCGCCGCGCGTCTCGCGCTCGACCTTCTCTGACGGAGTCCGATGTCCGCTTCTCTCTACTTCGAACGCATCAACGGCGTGCTCGCCCGCATCCGCGACACGCAGCAGGACGCCATCACCCGCGCCGGCGAGCTGGCCGCCGGTGTCATCGCCGGCGGCGGCCGCGTCTATCTCTTCGGCAGCGGCCATTCGGTCATCCCCGTGATGGACGTCTTCCCGCGCTACGGCAGCTACGTGGGCTTCTATCCGCTCTACGACCCGCGCCTGATGTGGTCGAACGTCATCGGGCCGAACGGCGCGCGCGAGCTGCTGTGGATCGAGCGCCGGGAAGGCTACGTCCAGCAGTTCCTCCAGAGCTATCCGATCGGCGCCTCCGATGCGCTGATCGTGTTCTCGCACGGCGGCCTCAACGCCGCACCCATCGAGGCGGCGCTGTACGCGCGCGAGCGCGGCGCGAAGGTGATCAGCGTCTCGTCGCACGCGAACCTGACGGTCGCGACGAAGACCCATTCGAGCGGCCGCGCGCTCGCCGACGCGGCCGACATCGCGATCGACAACTGCGTGGAGCCCGAGGACGCGCAGGTGGACATCGGCCGCCGGGAAAAGGTGGCCGCCGGCTCGACGATGGCCGCCGTCGCGATCGCGATGGCGATCGTCGCCGAGACCGCCGCGCACCTGCAGGCGCGCGGACATGCGTTCCACACGTTCGTGTCGCCGAACGTCGCCGGCGTCGAGAAGGACCACAACCTGCGGGTGTTCGACGAGTACGCGCGGCGCTGGTACGAGCGCGCGCCCGATCCGGTCGTGCGATGACGAAGACGATGGCGCCGCAGATCGCCGTCCGGCCGCTCGGCGCCGTCGCACAGGCCGGCATGTTCGTGTTCGGCATCGTCATGGCGCTGGTGGGCGCCATCGTGCCGCCGCTGTCGGAACGGCTGGCGATCGAGCTCGGCGACGTCGGCACGCTGTTCCTCGCGATGAACTTCGCGATGCTGGTCGCCAGCCTGGTGCTCGGGCTGATCGTCGACCGGTTCGGGCTCAAGCTGCCGCTCGCCTCCGGCCCCGCGCTCGTCGCCGCCGGGCTGGTCCTGATCGGCCGGGCGGGCGAGTACTCGCAGCTGATCCCCGCGGTGGTCGCGCTCGGGTTCGGCGGCGGGTTCGTCAACGGCGCGGCGAACACGCTGGTCGCCGACCTCCACGACGACGAGCGGCAGAAGGCGGCGGCGCTGAACCTGCTCGGGATGTTCTTCGGCTTCGGCGCGCTGTTCCTGCCGTTCGGCATCGGCGCGCTGACCTCGACCTTCGGCGTCGCGCCGCTGCTCTACGCGGGCGCGGCGCTCTGCGCGGCGACGGCCGTCGCCGCGGCGGCGCTCGCGTTCCCGCCGCCGAAGCAGCACCAGGGCTGGCCGCTGGCGCGGATGCCGCAGTTCCTCGGGATGCCGGTCGTGCTGCTGCTCGCGCTGCTGCTGTTCTTCCTGTCGGGCAACGAGTTCACGCTCGGCGGCTACATCAGCACGCACCTGACGCGCGAGATGGGGCTGTCGATCGAGGCCGCGTCGTATGCGCTGGGCGGCTACTGGGCCGCGCTGATGGCCACGCGCGCGGTGCTCAGTCGCGTGCTGCTGCACGCCAGCCCGCACACCGTGGTGCTCGCCGCCGCGCTGGTCTCGGCGGCAGCCGCGCTGCTCGTGGCCGCCGCGCCAACGCCGGGCGTCGCGGTTGCGGGAGTCGTGCTGCTCGGCCTGGCGGTGAGCGGACTGTTCCCGACGGTGCTCGGGATCGCGAGCGCGCGGTTTCGCGAGAACTCCGGGACGGTCTTCGGCATCCTGTTCACGATTGCGCTGAGCGGCGGCATGACCATGCCGTGGGTGGCGGGGCAGCTGGCGGAGCGAGCGGGAGTGGGGGCGGTGTTCGTGCTCGCCGCCGCGAACTTCGTCGCGATCGCGTTGATCGGTCTTGTCGTCCGGCGCCGCTGACCGCAGACCGGTGCGGCCGGCCCGCCGTGACGACCGCGGCCGGCAGGGACAGCCGCCAGTCCCTGCCGGCCGCTCCTTCGTTCGGCCTCAGTTCGAGAGCCCGGGCACGAGGCTCGCGATGCTGATCGGGCGCCCTTCGTCGGCGCTGCGCCGTGCGGCGATGCCGGTGAGGCACGACATCGCGCCGGCGCGCGACCCGGGCAGCTGCAGGTGCGCAGGCACCGAGCCGGGCTTCCGGAAGACGAGCTCCCGGATGCGCTCGTCGCCGCCGCCGTGCCCTTCCTCGGGCGGCGGCAGCGCGATCTTCTCGCGCTGGCCGAAGTTCCGGATCAGATAGACCTCCGTCTCCTCGCCCGGGTCCCACGGCTGACGCTCGTAGTCGCGGACCTCGATGCGCCCCTTCGTGCCCGTGAACGAGAGCCGGTAGCCCTCGATCGGCATGTACGTGCTGACCGAGTAGCTCATCTGCACGCCGTTCGAGTACTTCACGATCGCGTTCATCGTGTCGGGCGAGTCGACGTCCTCGCGGAACACGCAGCCGTCGCGCAGGTAGCCGTCGGCCGACTCGGTGTTGACGTACACCTCGACCAGGTTCCGGTTCTGCATGATGTCGAAGTGGAACCGGCACGAGCTCTTGTGCGGGCACGGCCGGCAGTGCGTGTGGCGGAACGGACCGGCCTTGCCGTACTTGCGGATGCTCGCGAGCGCGGAGACCTCGACCGGATCGGCGTCGAGCCACCAGTTGATCAGGTCGAAGTGGTGCGTCGCCTTGTGCACCCAGAGCGAGCCGCTCTTCGCGCGCAGCCGGTGCCAGCGGCGGAAGTAGTCGGCGCCGTGGCTGGTATCCAGGTACCAGGCGAAGTCCACCGAGGTCACGGTGCCGATCTCGCCCTTCATCAGGAGCTCCTTGATCTTCTGATGCTTCGGCGGATAGCGGTAGTTGAACCCGACGATGATGGGGCGTCCGGCGCGTTTCTCGGCGTCGAGCACCTGCGCGCACTGCGCCTCGTCGATCACCATCGGCTTCTCGGTGATCACCTCGATGCCGCGGTCGAGCGCCTTGACGATGCACTCGGCGTGGGTGTTGTCGACGGTCGTGACGCAGAGCAGATCGGGCTTCGCCTTGTCCAGCATCTCGTCGAGGCTCGTGTAGAGCGGGCACGAGACGCCCATGGCGCGCTGCGCCACCTGCGCGCGCAGCGGGTTGATGTCGCAGAGGCCGACGAATTCGGCGACGTCCTGGTAGCGCTGGGCGATGGGGCGCCCCCACATGCCGATTGCGCGCACCCCCGTCCCGACGATGGCGTAGCGGCGCTTCCCCGCCGCCGCCGCGCGGCCCGGCGACAGGAACGCTGCCGCCGCCGCGCCGGTCGCCGCGACGAACTGCCGCCGCGTCACGCCCTGCCTGAGTGTCATGGCATCCTCCCGGTGGAAGCGGCCGCCGGACGGGCCGGCCGGCCGTTCCGCCGCATCATCGCGCGCCGCACCTGGCGCTGATCTCCCGGTAATGCACCGTCTGCGGCGCATGGTGATTCTGGATTCCGATGTAGCCGGATTCCGGACGCGGGCCGCGGATCGGCTCGTAGTCGTGCTGGCGCGGCGGCACCGGCTGCCCTTCGGTGAAGTCGTTGACCAGCACGCCGTTCAACCGGATCACCGTGCGCGGGCCGCGCAGTTCGATCTCCATCGTGTTCCACTCCCCCGGCGGCCGCTGGGGCTCGGCGAGCGCGGGACTCAACGAGTAGATCGCGCCGGTCGTGTGCCACTTGTCCCCGTACGTCTTCTGGTGCTCCGAGCGCTCGTAGTGCGCCGGGAAGTTCTCGAGGATCTGGATCTCGTACCCGGTGTGCACCGCCTGCCACGGATCCCCGGGCGGCTCGGGAATCCGGATGAAGATGCCCGAGTTGTCGTCGAGCGTGGTCGTCCGGTACACGACGCGGAGCGTGCAGTTGCCGAACTTCTCGCCGGTGTACCACAGGAGGCCCATGCCTCCTTCCGTCTTCATCAGCCCGTCCTCGACGTAGACGCGCCCCTTGCCGACGTGCGCCCATCCGGTCAGGTCGCGGCCGTTGAAGAGAGGGCGCCACTCGTCGGCGCGCAGCAGCGGGCCGGCCAGCAGCAGCGATGCGATGAAGACATACCTGAGCAGTGTCATGGTCAACTCACGCGGGCGGGCCGGCGGCGACAGCCGGGACGCCGAGGGCACCGGGGACACGGGGGATCTCGCTTCGAGAGCCGGCGATCAGGGTATCCGTTGACCGCGACTCTGTGAAGCCTCGGTGCTC
>CAYUPN010000115.1:8742-11128 GCA_964446605.1 uncultured Bifidobacteriaceae bacterium
ATCGACCAGAGCTTCAGCGCCTCGGCGTTGGACAGCCCGCCCATCTTCGCGATGACCCAGAAGCCGCTGTCGTTCATCCAGCTGCCGACGAGCGACCCGGCCGCTGCGGCCAGCGCGGCGTAGACCGGATGCGGCAGCCCGGCGCCGCCGGACGCCGCGTAGGTCGCCTGCAGCACCGACGCGCTCGTGATGATCGCCACGGTGCTCGATCCCTGGGCGAACTTGAGCAGCGAGGCGAGCAGGAACGCGAGCAGCAGCAGCGGCAGGCCGATGGCCGCCGCGCCGTCCGCGAGACTCGCGCCGACCCCGGCCCGCGTCAGCATGCCGCCATAGGCGCCGCCGGCCGCCGTGATCAGGATGATCGTGCCGGCGCTGGCGAAGGCCTCCTCGGCGAGCTCGGCCATGCGATCGAGCCGGATGCCCCGTGAGAGCAGCAGCCACATCGCGGCAATGGTCGCGAGGAACAGCGCGACGTTCGGTTCGCCGGCGAACAGAATGAACCGGGCGAGCGATCCGTCGTAGCCGCTGGCGGTGGCCGCGGTGCGCGACGCGATCAGCACCACCGGCAGGACGATCGGCAGGAACGAGAGGAAGAGCCCGGGCTCGCCGTGCACCGGCCCGTTGGCCATGACGGCCTCCGCCTCGATCGTCCGGCGGGTACCGGCGGCGGCGTCCGGCCAGCGCCGGAACGCCCAGCCGGCATAGAACAGCCCGCCGATTGAGCCAGCCAGCCCGACGACCACACCCACCATGATCATCAGCCCGAGGTCGACGTTCAGCGACGCGGCCGCCGCCAGCGGCCCCGGCGTCGGCGGCACGAACACATGCGTTGCGGCCGCGCCGGCCATGACGGCCATCAGGATGAGGACGTAGCCCTCGCGCGCCCGTGCGTGCATCGCCTTGACGAGCGGCACGAGCAGGTAGAACACGGTGTCGAAGAACACCGGCACCGAGAGCACGTAGCCGCTGGCCCACATCGACAGGTGCGCGCGTTTCGGGCCGGTGAGCGACAGAAAGGCGGCGCCGACACGCGCGGCGCCGCCGCTGTGGTGGAGGCCGATGCCGATGAACGACGCGAGCGCGATGATGATGCCGATGCGGCCGACGATGGCGCCGAATTCCCCGGCGACGACGCCGGGCGTCTCGGCCAGCGGCACCGCCGGCGCGAGCACCGCCACGAGCATCGCGCCGACCAGGAGCGCGAGGAACGCATGGAGCCGGAGACGGACGATGAGGCCGATGACGACGATCATCGACACGGCGAGCGTGAGAAGTGGGCTCATGGCGTCGCAGGCGGGTACGGACACGGACGCCGGCCGGCGAATGCCGGCCGGCGCGTCAGGGACGGGCGCACGGCCGGATCAGGTGCGCATCCGCTTCCAGTTGGCGAGGCAGCGCTCGGCGCGCTGCATCTGTTCCTCGACGGGGCCCGCCTCCTGCTCGATCAGATAGCACTCGATGCCGCCAACCGACTCGGCCGCCTCGAAGATCGACTTCCAGGGCGCCTGCCCCTCGCCGAACACGACGCCGTAGCCGCGGCCGTCGGACGCCCAGTCCTTGCAGTGCATGCTGCGGATCCGCCCCGGGTTCGCCTTGATCCAGGCGACCGGGTCGACGCCGGCCTCGATCGCGGTGCCGACGTCGAGCTGGAGGATGAACTCCTTCGGCGTTCCCTTCGCGATGAGGTCCATCGGCCGGGTGCCGTCCACCGGACGCCACTCAAGCTGGTGGTTGTGGAAGCCGGCCGACATCCCGTGCGGCTTCAGGCGCTCGGTGGCGGCGTTCAGCTTCTCGACGAGGCGCTTCCAGTCGTCGAGCGTCGAGACGCGGCCCGGGCCGGCCATGACGATGGCCTTGCTGCCGATGGTGTGGTTGAGATCGATCGCCTTCTGCAGGTTGTCCGGCTCGAAGACATTGGCGCCGTTGTGCGTCGACAGGCACCGGATACCGAGATCGTCCATCAGCTTGCGGATCTCGCCGGCCGTCTCCGGGGTCCAGGAGTAGTAAGGCGAGTAGAACTCGACGACCTCGTATCCCAGCCCGGCGACGGCACGCACGGTGCCCGTCAGATCCTTCTGCAGGAAGTTGCGGACGGAATACAGCTCGAGGCCGACCGGAACGGCGCCCTGCGCCCGCGCCAGACGCGGCACGAACGGCAGCGCCCCGGCCAGCGCCAGGAACGTGCGACGTGAGAGGGAGCGGGTGGCAATCATGGCGCGCACGCTATCACAGATCAGGTCGGATCAGGTCCGATCGGGTCGGATCAGGTCTGATCAGGTCGGATCGGGTCCGATCAGGTCGGATCAGGTCGGATCGGGTCCGATCAGGTCGGATCAGGTCCCGCCGGCGCCTGCGCCGGTCGCGCCGGCGGATCAGGTCGGATCAG
>CAYUPN010000116.1:0-10931 GCA_964446605.1 uncultured Bifidobacteriaceae bacterium
GATCAGACCTGATCCGACCTGATTCAATCGCGCGGATATTCGGGTGCGGTCTGCTCCGGCGTCGTGACGCCGGGCGGCAGCTCCAGCAGCCGGATGTTCCGGAAGTGGATCTCCGCGCCTTCCGCCTCCATGCAGAGATAGCCCTTCTTCTGCGTCGATCGCGAGATCCCGTTGACGAACTTGCCGTTGACGGCGAGCTTGATCACGCCGTCGACGGCGACGACGTCGTAGGTGTTCCACTCGCCGCGCCCCTTCGCACGGTTCTCGATCGACTTGCTGCGCTCGCCGCGCGGGTTGTCGGGCACGGTCTTCACGCCGCCGACGCCGAACAGCTCGCCGTGCACGTACGCGATCGGCGGCATCACGCCGTTGCGCATGTTCAGCTTCGGCCAGTCGAGCTCCAGCATCTGCACCTCGACGCCGTCGGGGAGCCGCGAGCGCTCGTCGGGGCGCGCCGAGCTCCAGACGAACACGCCGGAGTTGCCGCCCGGCTCCATGTGGCGCCACTCGATGTGCAGGATGAAGTTCTCGTACTGGCGCTCGCTGCACAGCACGCCGATCGGCCGCCCGGAGCAGACGAGCAGATCGTCCTTGAACTGCCAGGTGTCCTCGGCGGTGTTCACGTTGACCCAGCCGGTGAGGTCCCGGCCGTTGAACAGCGGCGTCCATTCGGGCAGCGCCTGTGAGTCCGCGCGCAGCGGCAGCAGCAGCGCGGCGCCGAGGAGCACGACGGCGGCAAGGGTGGGACGAAGTGGCATCATGCGCACCAGTATAGGCCGCGAGCCGTGGGCGACCGTGTGACCGCGAAGCCGTGCGGCCTGCGGCCGTGCGACCGCGAAGCTGTTGCCATCGGGCGGTCACCGCGCGACTGCGAGACCAATCTCACCGAGCAGTCGCGCCCCTTCCCGTTTCCCGTTTCCCGTTTCCCATTCCCCCCGTTCCCGTGTTATCAGAAAGCCATGAGCGTTGCCGAGACCGTCGACCTCGAGGTGCACCGTGCGGCCCTGACGGGGCACTGCTATCGCATGCTCGGCTCGGCCGGAGACGCGGAGGACGCCGTCCAGGAGACGATGATCCGGGCGTGGCGGAGCCTGCCGGGTTTCGAGGGCCGGGCTGCGCTGCGGACGTGGCTGTATCGCATCGCGACCAACGTCTGCCTCGACCTGCTCGCGAGCCGGGGCCGGCGGGTGCTGTCGCTCGACAGCGAACCCGAGGGCTGGGTCGACAAACCGCTCGAGACCCGGCCGCGGACCCACTGGCTCGAGCCGATTCCGGACGCGCGCGTGATCCCGGCCGACGCCGACCCGTTCGAGCAGGCCGCGATGCGCCAGAGCATCCGGCTCGCCTTCGTGGCCGCGCTGCAGCATCTGCCGCCGCGGCAGCGCGCGGCCCTGCTGCTGGCCGAAGTGCTCGGCTGGTCCGCCGCCGAGATCGGCGAATGCCTCGGCACCTCCACGGCGGCGGTGAACAGCGCGCTTCAGCGGGCGCGCGCGACGCTGGCGCGCCGCGGCGTGGAGTCCCCCGGAACCGGCGGCACCGATCTCACGGCGGAGCAGACCGTGCTGCTCGAGCGGTATCTCGACGCGTTCCATCGCTACGACGTCGACACGCTCGTGGGCCTGCTGCGCGAGGACGCGACGCTCTCGATGCCGCCGTTCACGCTGTGGCTGCGCGGCGCCTCCACCGTCGGGACCTGGCTGCTCGGGCGCGGGTCCGGCTGCCGGGGCTCGCGGCTGATCCCGACGCGTGCGTCGGGCCTGCCCGCCTTCGGCCAGTACCGGGTCGATCCCGCCGGAGGGCACCGCCCCTTCGCGCTCACGGTGCTCGAACTGGCCGGCGATCGCATCGCCGCGTGGCACGCGTTCCTCGACACCGACACCCTCTTCCCGCTGTTCGGGCTGCCGGCGCATCTGGACGATTGATCCGACGCCAGCGCCGCCCGTTCTGCCCGATCCGATGACTGCGGGGCCGGCCCGCAGTCAAGAACCGGCTGAGGCCCTATCGGGGCCGCATCGACAGGAGGATGCGATGGCAGTGGTGCAGGGTCCGGAGGCAGCGAGTGCGAACACGCGCGGCCGGCTGGCTGGCCGCGTGATCACGGGACTCGCGGCGGCGTTCCTGCTGATGGACGCGTCGATGAAGGTGTTCGCCGTCCAGGCCGCCGTGGAGGGCACGACCGAGCTGGGCTATCCGGCCGGCACGGTGGTTCCGATCGGCCTGATCCAGGCCGCCTGCCTGGCGCTCTTCCTCGTGCCGCGGACGGCCGTGCTCGGCGCCATGTTGCTGACCGCGTATCTGGGCGGCGCCGTGGCCACCCACGTCAGGCTCGGGAACCCGCTCTTCAGCCACATGCTGTTCCCGGTCTACATCGGTGTGCTCGTGTGGGCCGGGCTGTGGCTGCGCGATGATCGCGTGCGCGCGCTGCTGCCGCTCCGGCGTCGAACGTAGGCCGGACGTCAGCCCGGCCCGTCACAGGCAGGGCCGACCGTCAGTCCGGCCGGTCACAACACGCGGACCCCAACCAGGCCGCGCTCGTCTCCGCGGCCTCGAGCCTGACGTTGGCCGGCACGGCGCCACCGAGCAGCCGGGCGAGCTCCCGCACGTCTTCGACGGCGCCACCGTCGGCGCGCGTCGGCCGCACGAGGTGCACCGTCGCGGGAGCGGCCAGGTTCATTGCCTCCCTGAGGTCGGCCACCTCCAGGATGCCCGGTACGAACAGCCGCGCCGACGCCTGGTAGTGCAGCGTCGTCGCGAGATCGAGATAGCTCACGATTCCGTTCGCCGCCCGCAGCTCGGTGACGGGATGCAGCGCCGCGGCGAAGATCGCGGCCGGCACGGTCAGGCCGGCGGCGTCCAGCACGCGGCTGGACATATCGGGCGCCTCCTGCTCCAGCAGCCGCAGCGCGGCGATCAGATCCTGCGTCTGCCACGCGACCACGCTCGTGCCGAGCAGCCAGGCCCGCGCGGCCTGCTGGTAGTCCGCGGTGTAGCCGGACCGCCCGCGTGACGGCCCGAGCGCGCCCACGCCGCGAAGGTCCATGACGAGCGCGAGATATCCGCGCGCGGCCCAGCGCGCGCCGGCCGCCTCACGCGCCGCGGCGTCGATCGCCGGCTCCCGCCCGTCGGCGATGATGACCGTCCCCTGCGGCTTGCCGTCCGGATGAACCAGCAGCGCCGGCAGCTCGAGTCCGGGCGCCGTTTCGAGCGCGAGCCGTTCGGTCCGCAGCCCGTCGATCGGCGCCGACGCACTCCGCCGCACCACACGCGGCGCCGTGGCATCGGCAGGCACCTGCAGGTGCGCACGCAGCCGCTCCGCCGTCGCCGGAGGACGCGTCCGCGCGAGCTCCTCCGCACGCTCGCGGTTGAAGTCGAAGATCGTGCGCACGTCGTACGAGGTCGCCACCTGCCCCGTCTTCGTCGCGCGGAGCGCCGCAGGGGTCTCGATGACGGTGTCCGCTTCGGGCGCAGGCGTCGTGTCGTCGAGCCAGAGCTGTCCGAAGAACCGGTACGCCGCTTCGCGCAGCGGCTGCGACCAGCCGTGCTCCGCGTCGTGCTCGACGTGCTGCACGCGGTCGCGCGCGTCGAGCCGCGAGTAGAACCGGCGCATCTGCCCGACGGAGTCGCGCGCACCGGCGATCGGGAAGAAGTCGCGGATGGCGCTCGAGACCAGGTACGGCCGCGGCGAGGCCGCCGCGATCACGTCCGCGAAGTCGAGCCCGTCGGCCAGGAATCCCGGGAGCACCTGCTCCATGTCCTGCGGTCCGGAACCCTTCCAGAGCTCCTTCCACGACGTGATGTAGCAGGACGAATCGACCGCGGCGAGCCGCGGCTCGAGCGCGCCGAGCCAGGCGGCCTGCGTGCCCCCGCCGGAGTTGCCGGCAACGCCGATACGCGTCGGATCGACATCCGGACGCGTCAGCAGGTAATCGAGCGCGCGGACACCGTCCCAGACGAGATACCGCGCGATGCTCGTGCCCGTCAGCAGACACTGCCGGCCGACATGGCTGTGCTCCGGCGTGCCGACCCCGATGCGTGAGGCCCCGGTGGCGGGATCGAAGTACTGCAGCCGCTCCCCCTGTCCCGGCGGGTCGAAGGCGAGCACGAGCACGCCGCGCCGCGCCAGATTCGCCCAGACGTGCTGGTACGGCTCCGCCGCGCGCCCCTCGGCCGAATGCCCCGCCGTCCCCAGCACCGCCGGGAACGGGCCCTTCCCGTCCGGGACGTACAGGCTCGCCGTCACGTAGAACCCGGGCAGGCTTTCGAAGACGAGCCCGTCGATCCGGTAGCCGTCGCGATCGAGACGACCGGTCATCCGGGCGTTCAGCGGCGTCTTCGTTCCGGGCAGACCGCCCATCGCCGCGAGAATGCGATCGCGGGCCCACTCGGCGTGGCGCTGCGCCTCCTCCGCGGACTTCACCGCCTTCCGCTTGCGCGCCCCCTCGTCCACCGCGCGGCGCGCCTGCTGATCGACCCAGCGCTCGAAGGCGACGGACGGGGACTCCTCGGCGGCATCGAGAGCCGCGTGCGCGCCGACGAGGAGCGCGATCGCGGCGGCGGTCGTGAGCCGCGCGGCACGGGAAGCACGTCGTACGGTCGGAACCATGGCACAGATGATAGCTGGTGCCGCGACGGATGCACGCCACACCGTGAATCAGGTACGCTGGCCTGGGCACGGCACGCGGGGCGAACAGCTCCGTGCGCGCCTCGCGGATATCGCATGAGAGCTGCGCACGCGCGTAGCGGGACGAAACCCTTCGACCCATTGGAGGTGGACATGGACCCCCTGACTCAGTTCAAGGCCGCGCAGAAGGAAGGATGGGTCCACTTCGCGCCCCTCGAGGTCTGGACGACGCAGGCGGCGGCCACGCTCGTGCGCCAGGCGGGGATTCGGGACGGGCAGCAGGTGCTGGACGTCGCCTGTGGCACCGGCGTGGTCTCGGTGACGGCCGCCCGTCGCGGAGCGCACGTGACCGGGCTCGACCTCACGCCGGAACTGCTCGAGCGGGCGCGTCAGAACGCCGCGATCGCGGAGGTCGCCGTCGCGTTCCACGAAGGCGACGTCGAGGCCCTCCCGTTCGAGGACCGCGCCTTCGACGTCGTCGTCAGCCAGTTCGGGCACATGTTCGCGCCGCGGCCGGACGTGGCCGTTCGCGAGATGCTTCGCGTGCTGAAGCCCGGCGGCACGATCGCGTTCAGCACATGGCCGCCGGATCTGTTCGTCGGGCGGGTGGTCGGGCTGGTGAGCCGCTACATGCCGCCGCCACCCGTCGAGGTGCCCTCGCCGGCGCTGTGGGGCGAACCCGCGGTCATCCGCGAACGGCTCGGCGACGCAGTACGCGATCTGGCGTTCACGACGGGCATCATGGCGCCGTCGGCACTCAGCCCGCAGCACAATCGGACGTTCATGGAGCGGACGGCGGGCCCGGTGGTCAAGCTGGTGGCCGCGCTGGGCGAGCGCGACCCGGGGCGGCTCGCGCAGTTCCGGCGCGAGCTCGACGCGCTCATCGCGACGTACCTCGACGGCAACACCGTCCGGCAGGACTACCTGACGACACGGGCGATCAAGGTCTGAACCGGGCCGCGATCAGTGCACGGGACTCGTGACCGGTTGGGCCGCGCGGCGCCACACGGCGCGGCCCAGCCACACGAGCCAGATCGTGGCGGCCACGTTCATGACGACCTTGGCGACGACGTCGATCGCCAGCCAGAACTGACTGCCGAGAAAGCCCGCCGCCATGGTGGCGAGGAGCGCGGCGCAGGCGATGGCGAAGCGATGGCGGTCGTCCCAGCCTGGCGCGCGCGACACACGCGCGATGAGCCACGTCGCCACGCCCGCCCATGCGGCCGCGGCGCCCAGGACGGCTGGCAGCGGCAGCGGCCGCGGGACGAAGACGAGCACGATCAGCAGCCACCACGGGAGCGCGAACCCCGCGATCAGCAGCCCGAGCCGCCACGGCGCCATGGGCCGACCGGGCGCCGGCGCCTGGGCGCGCGGCGACGACCGCAGCACCCGGCCGATTCCAACCGCCAGCGCGCATGCCAGCAACGCAGCCGCGACCGTCCAGGCAGGCGGGTTGTAGATCGGCTGCTTGAACGTCAGCGGCACCGCGAAGCGCGTCCAGAGCACCCAGAGCCCCGCGGATCCGGCTGCGAACACCAGCGCGACCAGCTTCAATCCCCGCGCGCGCAGCCACGGCTCGTCCCGCCGCTCCGGGAAGATCAGCGTCGTCAACAGGATCGGCACGAGCACGACCCAGACGATCTCGTAGCCCAGCAGGTACATGAAAAAGAGCCAGTTGATGCCCCAGATGCGGTCGTAGACGGGAATCGACGCCATCTCGAGCCAGGGGATCGGTGCCACCGACGTCTGGAGCACGAGGAACTCGATGAAGATCGAGAACGCGGCGCCGAGCGCAATCGTGCTGGGCCAGCCGCCGCCCCACCGATGGACCGTTTCGCGAATCAGCAGCGTGCCGCATCCCCACACCATCACCTCCGGCACGTAGACGGCGATGTAGCTGAGGCGCGTCGCACCGTTCAGGACCTCGCCGACCAGCGGCGACAGCAACACGAGCGTGAGCGCGGGCGCCCAGGAGCGATCGCGAAACGGCAGCCGGGGCGTATCGATCGTCATCATGCCTCCTCGCGGCGCGGTCCCGCGCCTCGCCCGTAGGCCTCGCGGATGCGGGTCAGCATCGCCTCGAGGTCCCAGGTCAGTTGTCCCGTCCGCAGGTCCTCCAGCACGCCGGCGATCCACTGCCGCTCGGCCTGCCACATCGTCAGCAGGTACTCCTCTTCGAGGATGTTGATGCGCCCGACCCCATGACGGAGCGCGGCGCGGCACCCGGTCGTCAGCGCGTCGATCTCGGCATCGATCCGCCGGACGCGTTCGCGCAGTTGCCGGGCCGCGTCCTCCGGCGTGAGGTAGACGAGGAAGCTGAGGCCGGCGAAGAACTCGGAGGCTCCGGCGCGCGGCTCGGCGACCATCGCGCGCAGCGTCACCAGCAGTTCATGTTCTCCCGCCGGGGTCAGCCGATACGTCGTGCGCTCGGGACGGCCGCCCTCGCGGCTGGTCTCGACGGCGGCGATGAGCCCGCCGCGGGCGAGCCGGTTGATGGCGTGGTAGAGCGACCCCCGCTTGAGCGCCAGCAGTTCGTCCTTGCGGCGCTCCCGCAGCAGCCGCTGCATCTCGTAGGGGTGCATCGGCCGTTCGCGGAGGAACGCGAGAACCGCGATTTCCCAGTGATTTCTGGACTTTCTGCCCCCTTGCGCGCTGGCCCCTTGCGTCATAGCTCATATGAGATATATCATGTGGACCATCTCAGTCAAGCCTGGCAGGCGCCGCCCCTGGGGCGACGCGCGCCGGCAGGAGGAAGACCAATGACGACCTCGACGATTTCGCGTGCGTGCCACGTCCCCGCTCATCTGGTGTGGCTCGCGCAGTCGGTGCTCGCGATTGCAGTTGGCGCGATGGGGCTGGTGGCGGCCATCACGCCGATGCCGGCGCTCGCCCAGCAGATGCCATGGGCCGCCGATCTGCCGTCTGCGGTCGTGCGCGTGATCGGAGTGGCGGGGATCGCCGCGGCCGCCGGGCTCATCGCGCCGGCGGCGACGGGAAGGGCGAAGGCGCTCGTGCCGATCTCCGCCGGGGGACTGGCTGTGGTGATGGGGTGCGCGCTGATGTTTCACGTCCAGCGCGGCGGGTTCGACGCGCTGCCGGCGACCATCGGCCTCGGCCTGCTGGCGGCGTTCGTCGCATGGGCGCACGCCGGCGCACTGTCGCACAACCGTACGGGTGTCTGACACCCGTACCGGTACGGTCCGCGCGCACCGGGTCGCGGGGTGTTGCAGCGCCTGGTGCGCCGGATCTCGCGGATTCTAGAATCCCGGCTGGCTGGCCAGCTCGTCACGAGGACCGGAGTCGTGGACCTCAGCGCCGGCCAGGGAGGGGCAATGCGGTTCGCGGCGATCGTGACTCGCCGTACGGGTGTCTGACACCGGTACCTGGTACCGGTACCACGTACAAGTACGGGTGTCAGACACCCGTACCACTACACGCCGGCAGCCAGGTCCGCTTCGACGATGCCGCGCGCGCGCAGGTCGGCGCGCAGCGTCAGGAGCGCGCGGTCCTTCTGCTTCGCTTCCAGCATGCAGTCGAACGCGCGGTCCGGCAGGCACGCGAAGCACGCGAGCGCGTCGGCGACGTCGACGAACGGCGCATGCGCGCCGGCCGGCGCATCCGGCGCCTGCGTGCTCAGGTGAATCTTCGGCCGGCCGTCGATCGTGCGCCAGGTGTCGAAGACGGCCGGCAGCACGTCCTCGAGCCGCGCGCGGCACGGGTTCGCGTGATGGTGCAGCCAGTCGAACACGACGGGAACCCCGACGCGCCACGCGACCGCGAGCACCTCCTCGATGTCGAACAGCCGGTCGTCGTTCTCGACCACCAGCCGCGCGAGGACCGCGTCCGGCAGCGACGCCGCTGCCTCACAGAAGCGATCCATCGCCGCCTGCTCGCTGGCGCCGTAGAGCCCGCCGATGTGGAGCACGATCTTCGCGGACGCGTCCGCGCCCATCGCCTCGAGGAGCCGGGCGTGGTACTCGAGCTCCGAGACCGCCGCCGCGGCGATCGCCGGGTCGTGGGCGTTGAGCACGGTGTACTGCCCGGGATGCGTCGAGACGCGCACACCCGCCCTGCGGAATCGCTGTCCGATGGCCGCGAGGTCGCCGGCGAACTCGTCCCACCAGCGCACCTCGTTGACCGGATGTGACGCGAACGGAATCAGGTTGCTCGTGATCCGGTACAGCCGGATGCGCTTGCGCTCGAGAAAGCTCACCACCTGACCGAGCGCGTCGAGGTTCTCGCGAATCAGCTCGCGCAAGCGGATGCGGGTGGCATTGCGGAGCCGGCAGGTGCGGCTGGTGGTGATGTCCTCCGAGAGCACCGCGGCGACGAAGCCCAGGCGGGCGAGCATGCCCTTCCTGACGCAAGGTCGACGCCAGCAGCCCGGCGGGCCATCCGTCACCGCCGAGCTGGCACCGATTCGGGCGCGGGCGCCCCTCGGGATAGAATCGGCGCTCCCGCTCCCCGATGCGTGGACTTCGTCGAAGGAGATTTCCGATGCGAAAGCTGGGTATGTGTGTGGCGGCCGCGATGCTGGCAATGTACGCCGGCGCGCTCGGCGCGCAGCAGCAGCCGTCCATGAGCTTCTTCATCACGAGCGTCGGCACGGGCGACGGTGCGAACCTCGGAGGACTCAAAGGCGCCGACGCGCATTGTCAGAAGCTCGCCGCGGCGGCGGGCGCCGGCAACCGGACGTGGCGCGCGTATCTGAGCGGCACCGAGGATGGCAAGCCGGTCAACGCACGCGACCGCATCGGCAACGGCCCGTGGGTCAACGCCAAGGGGATGCAGGTGGCGGCCAGCGTCGACGACCTGCACAGCGACAACAACAAGCTCGGGAAAGAGTCGTCGCTCACCGAGAAGGGCGACGTCGTGAACGGCCGCGGCGACAATCCGAACAAGCACGACATCCTGACCGGCTCGGAGCCGGACGGCACGGCCTTCACCGACGGCCAGGATCACACCTGCAACAACTGGACGAGCAACGGCGACGGCAGCGCGCAGGTCGGGCACCACGACAAGACCGGCGGCGGACCGCGGCCGAACTCCTGGAACAGCGCGCACGGCTCGCGCGGCTGCAGCCAGCAGGCGCTCGTCTCGACGGGCGGGGATGGACTGTTCTACTGCTTCGCGGCGAAGTGAAGGCCGAACTTCAGTTTGGCCATGCAGACGTGACAGCGAGGGTCGCAACTGAAAGCGGCCGGATGCCGCGGTTCACAGTGGAGCCCAAGGTCCAAGGCCGGAGGCCCAAGGCCCAGCAGGGCCGAACTTCAGTTCGGCCCACGCGTACACGGCAAGGGCGGAGCCCCAGCGCAGCTCCGCCCTCTCCGACTAGTCGTCCAGCACGAACGTGATCTTCATGTTCACCTGGTACTCGGTGATGCGGCCGTTCTCCACCCGCACCTGCTGCTCCTTGATCCACGCGCTGCGGATGTTGCGCAGCGTCTTCGCGGCCCGATCCAGGCCGGTCTGGATGGCATCCTCGAAACTCTTCGACGAGGTCGCGCTGATCTCGGACACCTTGGCGACTGACATTCGGCCTCCTTCCGGTTCAGGACAGCTGGGGAGATGGATCGTCGGACACCGGTGAGTGTGCAGGCGCGCACACGGGCGCGGCAAGCGAATATTCCGGCTCCGCTTGAGAGAACCGTCTATCCACCGGATCAGGAGGATTCGCCGGTACCGCTGCTGTCAGGCGTCGCGCCGAGCCGTCGCAGCGTGAACGCGCACCGTGGATAGCCCTGCTGCTCCGCTGCCGCGAGGACCGGGGCGGCGGCCTCGGCCACCGGCGCCACGGACGCGTCGCCCCGATTCGCCATCCGCGACGCGACCTCGCCGAACAGCGTGAGCGAGCTCACCGCTTTCTGCGCGTCGAGGCCGGATCCCATCAGCGTGCTCAGCGGCACGCCACGCGCCAGCCCGTCCGCGATCACGCGCACGACGGCGAGCAGCCGATCCCGCAGGACGGGATCCTGCAGGTACTCGACAGCCTCGCGCTCGTCCTCGATCGCGTACCACCGGGACGTCTCGGACATGCCAAGGCCCGCGAGCTGCGGCAGGATGTACCAGATCCAGTGCCCGCGCTTGCGCCCCGACTCGAGCTCGCGCAGCGCCGCGTCGAATCCGGCATGCGGAGAATCCTGCGCCGTGCGGAAGCGTTCGAGACGGTCCATGCGGGACGCCGGCCTCCAGATTGCCGAATACGCTAGTAGCGCTCAGACCTGATCAGACCTGATCAGACCCGATCCGCCGAAGCCCGCGACCAATCGCACGCGGGCGAAGGCGGGACCTGATCAGACCTGATCAGACC
>CAYUPN010000117.1:0-3920 GCA_964446605.1 uncultured Bifidobacteriaceae bacterium
GGTCGGATCAGGTCGGATCGGGTCGGATCAGGTCGGATCAGGTCGGATCAGGTCCCGCCCGCGCCCTGCACTGGTCGCGCGGGCGGATCAGGTCTGATCGGGTCTCGCGCGCTCAGCTCGGGGCGGGCTAGTGCACGCCCGCGTGCGCCGGCGGGTGCCCCGCACTCGCCGCCGGCTCGCGATCGAGTTGTCCCACCTCGCCGGCGCGCACGAGCGCGGCCTTGAACAGGATCGGGCCGAGCAGCGCGTGCAGGCCGTTCATCGCGACGATGAGCGTCTGCACGTTCGCGCCCCACTCGCCGAACTCGGCGCCGACGATGACGGCGAGGCCCAGGGTAACGCCGGCCTGCGACACCAGCCCCAGCCAGAGCATCCGGCTCGTATCGTCGGTGACGCCGGCGGCCCGCAGGCCCGCCTGCGTGCCGGCGCGGATGGCCCCCATCCGCACGAGCGCCACCGCCAGCGCCGCCATGCCGATCACCGCCAGCGCGTCCATGTGCAGGCTGGCGCCGGCCGCGGCGAAGAACACCACCAGCACCGGCAGCGCGCTGCGCTCCACCGCGTCGCGCAGGATGTCCGCGCGCGACGGCGCCAGGTTCTCGACGACCAGCCCGGCCGCCAGCGCCGCCACCAGCGGCTCCAGGTGCCAGATGGGCCCGCCCACGCTCAGCGTCACGCACAGCGCCAGCAGCGCGAGCGTCAGCTCGCGGCCGACGAAGCGGAGATAGATCGCGAAGAGGCTGCCGAGCAGCGCGCCGAAGGCGAGCGAGCCGACGATCTCCCACGTCAGGCGGATCATCAGGCCCGAGACCTCCGGGTCTGCGCCGCCGGTGACGCTCCGGGCGAACTGCATCGCCAGCGTGAACGCCAGGATCAACGCGAGGTCGGCGAGCACGACGACCGCGAGGGTGAGCTCCGTCAGCGGCCCGCGCGCGCGGCTCTCGGCGATGACGGCGATGGTCACCGTCGGCGAGAAGCTGACGACAATCGCCGTCAGCACCAGCACCATCGCGAGCCGCTCGACGCCCGTGGCCGCGGGCGCGATGGGGAGCCACGGCCACACCGCGAACAGCAGCGCGCCGAGGCCCACGTACATGAGCCCCATCGTCACCGCGCCGACCGTCGCGATGGCGCGCATGCGCGGCCAGAGCCGGACGACGTTGATCTCCAGCCCCGCGACGAGCGCGATGAGCGCGATCGCGAGGCCGTTGACGACCTGCAGCTCGCGCGCCATCTGCGCGGTGATGAGGTTCAGCATGTACGGGCCGCAGAGCAGCCCGAAGATCAGGTAGCCGCTGAGCCGCGGCAGGCGCAGCCGCTCCGCGGCCTCGCCGAGCATCAGCGCGGCGATGAGCGCGAAGCCCAGCGCCAGCGCGATGCTGGGGCCGCCCTCGCCCGTGAAGTGCCGGACGAACACCATCGTCGCGACGACGAGGAGCAGCGCGTTGAGGCGGAAGATCACGAGTCCTCGTCCGTCGTGCGGGCGACGGGGAGCACGACCGAGACCAGCTCGGACACGGCCGTCGCGACGGTGACGCCGGAGACCAGCAGCAGGTCGCGCGTCGAGAGGGCCTGCTGCACGTTGAGGGCCACGGCAACGCCCAGCACGCCCGGGGGCAGCAGCACCATCGCGGCCAGGCCCGGCGGCACGCCGATCATCTTCGCGCTCGCGATGCTGGCGAGCACCTTGCCAATGTGCCGGAGCAGCACCAGCGGGGCCGCGATCCACAGCAGCCGGGCTTCCCACTGTACCGACGCGCCCGCGACCACGAGCAGCAGCGCGACCAGCGGATGCTGGAGCTGGCGGAAGTCGGCCGCGATGATGCGGTCCGCGCGCCCGGGGCTCCACGCCCAGACGAGCGCGGCGATGGCGCCGGCCAGCATCGGCGACGTCCCGGTGTAGGCGCCGACGCCGCCGAGCAGCGCGACGATGCCGGCGACGAAGGCGCCGCGCTCGGCCTCGCCGCGCGCGCGCTCGAAGAGCATCCAGCCGGCCGTGCCCGCCAGCAGCGCCGCGCCCGCCACCACGGCGAAGCCGACGGCCACCGGCCGCGATCCGCAGACCGCCACGGCAATGGTCCCAAGCACCACCAGCGGCGCGTCGTCGAAGTCGGCGATGCGGGAGGCGCGCGCGCCGTGCCCCGCGCCCTCGATGCGCACCGCGGCCGACGCGCTGGCGCAGATGCCGGCGACGAGGGCGAAGAGCAGCGGGCCCGGCACGACCGGCAGCTGCCAGCTGTGGAGCAGCGCGTAGACGCCGGTGCCGACGACGGCGATCGTCAACAGCACCTCGACGAGCGCCGCGCCGTACAGCCGCGCCCGTCCGCCGGGCTCGGTGTTGGCGATGCCGAGCCCGACGAAGATGCCGAGCGCGGCGAGCGCGATCGAGACGATCGGGTCGAGACGCGCGAGGACGCCCGGCGTCAGCACGCCGAGCGCGCCGGGCCCGAGCAGCATCCCGATCAGGATGAAGGGGAGCGCCGGCGCGGAGCTGGCGCGCAGCCCGAGCGCCGAGCGGCGCGCGGGGAACACGCGCGTCCAGAGCGTGGGGGTACCCGGCGGATCGAGCGTGTCGCGCCCGATCTCCGGGGTGTCAACGGCCGGCGCCACCGTCGCGGTCCTCCATGCGGACAGCCGTCACGAACTGGCTGTCGCCCCGGCGCACGACGAGCAGCGGGGCGCCTTCGGAGCGGGTGTGTCGCAGGAGCGCGTCAATCTGGGCGGGGGTGGGCGCGGCGATGGTGCCGGCGCGGACGATGACGTCGCCGGGCGCGACGCCGGCCTGCGCGAGCGCCGAAGCGCCGTCGAGCGCGGTCACGCGGGCGCCGGTCCCGCGCACGCGCTCGAGCGTCCACGGTCCGCCGCCGGCCGCGGGGCCGGCCAGCCGCAGCTCCGCCTCGTGCGTCTGCTGCTGCCGCACGAACGCGATCCGGACCGGGCCGGCGGCCAGCCGCGTGCCGAGATCGAGCAGGAGCTCGGCGGGCGCGGGCACCGCCGCGCCCTCCATCGCGACGATGACGTCGCCGGGTTCGAGGACCGTGGCGGCGGGACCGCGCGGTTCGACGGCGGCGACGACGACGCCGGCCGTCGCGCCCGTCGCGGCCGCCACCGGCGCGGTGAGCGGCTGCAGGGTGAGTCCCGGATCGACCGGTTCGCGCACGCCGAGCCGCGCGCGCCCCGCGGCCTCGACGACGTCGGCCGCGCTGGCGATGGCGGACATGCCGTCGTCGACGACGGCGCAGCCGAGCAGCTCGCCGTCGAGCGTGAAGAGCAGCGCGCCGGACGCGAGCGCGGCGCCGCCGAGCGGGAGCAGCGGGCGCGGCCAGTGCGGCGACTGATACCGATCCGCGCGCGCGACGAAGACGGGACGCATCGCGACGCCGGCGCGCGTGCCTTCGACGGCGATCACGTACGTCGGCGTCTGCAGGTTCGAGAGCGCGAGCTGACGCAGCGGGGCCGGCGGCTCCTCGGCCGCCACGCGCACGCGCGCGACGTGGCGCACCGGATCGACGGCGGCCAGCGTCGCGCCCGCCTGGCGGCCGACGACGCCGCGGATTTCCATGTCGGGCGGAATGACGGCGAGCGCGGTGCCGGCGTCGAGGCGGAGCGCGGGCACGTGCTCGACGCCGCCGTGCGGCGGCGGGTGCGCGTGCAGGTCGGCGAAGCGCAGCGAGGGCGGCGTCCCCGCCTGCTCCAGGCGCAGCACGAGGAGGCTGCCGGCCATCGTCCGCTCGAACCGCGCGACGCGGCCCGCGAGCTCCTCGGAGGACGCGCGCGCCGCCAGCCGTTCGAGCGGCTGCGTCGCATCCATCGCCGCCGCCGGCGCGCCGGGGAACCGGAAGCGCGCGAGCAGCAGCAGCACGGCGCCCGCGATCACCATCGTCACGATGAGCAGGTGCATCTCGCGGGACACCCGCCGG
>CAYUPN010000117.1:4020-10907 GCA_964446605.1 uncultured Bifidobacteriaceae bacterium
CCCCTGCCGGACGACCGGTCCCATCCCGCGCGCATCGGCCCGTTCCGCATCCTCGGCGTCATCGGCGAGGGCGGCATGGGCATCGCCTACGAGGCCGAACAGGAGCGTCCGGCGCGGCGCGTCGCGCTGAAGATCGTCCGTCCGGGCGCGGTGCCCGCCGCGGTGCTGCGCCGGTTCGAGCTCGAATACGAGCTGCTCGGACGGCTCCAGCATCCGGGCATCGCGCAGATCTGCCAGGCAGGCATCGAACACTCGGAGCACGGGCCGCAGCCGTACTTCGCGATGGAGCTGGTGCGCGGGCGGCGGCTCGACGAGTACCTGCGCGCGGCGAATCCGGATCTGCGCGCGCGGCTGCTGCTGATGGCCGCCATCGCCGACGCGGTCCAGCACGCGCATCACCGCGGCATCATCCACCGCGATCTCAAGCCGGCCAACATCCTCGTCACCGACGCCGGCGAGCCGAAGGTGCTCGACTTCGGCATCGCGCGCGCGGCGGCAGCGGACGATGTGACGCGGCTGCGGACGGCGGCGGGCGAAGTGCTCGGGACGCTGCGCTACATGAGCCCCGAGCAGGTGGCCGGCGACGTCGCCGCGCTCGACACGCGCTCCGACGTCTACGCGCGCGGCGTCCTGCTGTACGAAGCGATCGCGGGGCAGCCGCCGTACGACGTCGAGCGCAAGCCGTTCGCCGAGGCGGCGCGGATCATCCACGACGAGGAGCCGACGCGCCTGCGCGCGGCGATGGCGCTGGAGGACGCGGCTGGCGCCGGCCCGCTCGTGCGCGCCGAGACGCGCGCGCGCCTGGTGAACGTGCTCTACCTGGCGGGCAAGTACGCCGACGCCGAGCCGGTGGCGCGCGAGGCGCTCGACCTGCGGCGCGCCGCGCTGGGGCCGTCGCACCCGACGGTCGCGTCGAGCCTCGACGACCTCGGCGTGATGCTGATGCTCGGCGGCCGGATGGACGACGCCGAGCCGCTCATGCGCGAAGCGCTGCGCATCCGCCGCGCGGAGCTGCCGGCCGGCGATCCGCAGCTCGCCGTCGGGCTCAACAACCTCGCGTACGTGCTGTGGCAGCGAGGGAGCCTCGAGGACGCCGAGGCGATGTACCGCGAGGCGCTGGCGATCGACCGCGCGCGCTTCGGCACGGATCATCCGGAGGTCGCGACGAAGCTGTCGAACCTCGCGCGGCTGCTCCAGGACCTGGGGCGCCCCGGCGAGGCCGAGCCGCACGCGCGGGAGGCGCTCGAGATCCGCCGGCGGATCATGGGCGCGGATCACCCGGGGTTCGGCAACGCGCTCGACCTGCTGGCCGGCGTGCTCGAGGATCTCGGGCGCACGGAAGAAGCGATCGCGCTCATGCGCGACGCGCTGGCGAACGCGAGCCGCACGTACGGCGACGCGCACCGGAACACGGCGCGCATGCGGCACAACCTCGGATGGCTCCTCTGGAAGCAGGGGCGCTACGCCGAGGCCGCGCCGCTCGTGCGGTCGGCGCTGGACACGGGGTTGCGCACGTTCGGGTCCGCGCACCGCGTCACGCGGGGCATGGCGGCCAGCTACGCGCACGTGCTGAACGCCCGACGCGACTACCGCGCGGCGGAAGCCACCGCCCGCGAGGCGCTGGCGATGTTCCGCGACGCGCCGAACGACCGCCTCGTCGTCAGCGCGCTCGTGGCGCTCAGCCATGCGCTCGTCGCGCAGCGGCGCGCCGGCGAGGCGGAGCCGTACCTGCGCGAGGCGCTGGCTCTGCTCGAGAGCGCGCGGACGCCGCCGCTGGCGCGCTACCCGTGGCTGCGCGGCGAGGTCGAGAGCACGCTGGGTGAAGTCCTGGCCGCGCAGGGGGACACGGACGCCGCGGAGCGGCTGCTGCTCGCCGGCTACGAAGGCCTGCGCGCGCAGCCCTCGTCACCCGCGCCGCGCGTGCGCGCGGCGGTCGAGCGCCTGACGTCGTTCTACGCCGCGCGCGGCCGCGCCGCGGACGCCGCCGCCTGGCGCGCCCGGCTGGGCGACTAGCACGAGTCCCGCCGAACGCTCTCGAATGCGGGGCTGAAGCCCCGCCGCTACAGCAGACCGAAAAAGAGGCCAGCCGAAACCGCAGCCTGCCCGCCGAAACCGCAGCCTGCCCGCCGTAGCCGCAGCCTGCCCGCCGTAGCCGCGAGCGTAGCGAGCGTTCGGCGGAGGCGGGAGCGAAGCGAGCGTTCGGCGGAGGCGGGACCTGATCCGCCGAGGCCCGCGAACGATCGCATGCGGGCGAAGGCGGGACCTGATCAGACCTGATCAGACCTGATCGCGCGGCCACGAGCAGAGATCATCGAGCGGCCGCGCGGACCTGATCCGACCTGATCCGACCCGATCCGCCCGCGCGACCGACGCACGCGCGGGCGAGACCTGATCTGACCTGATCTGACCTGATCCGACCCGATCAGACCTGATCTGACCTGATCTGACCTGATCAGACCCGATCCCGCGAAGTGAGCGGTCAACCGCAGGACTCCGCTAGAACTCGATCCTCAATCCCGCCGTAACCGTGCGCGGTGCGCCGGGCCGAAGGCCGTTCGCGAGGTCCGTGACGTACAGCCGATCGGTGAGATTGCGCCCCTGGAGCCACAGCGTCATCGGCGTGCCGGGAATGGTGACGCCCGCGCTCACCGACAGCAGCGTGTGTGACGGCACCGGGCCGAGCACCACCGGCTCGCGCACGTCGAAGTCCTCGTCTCGTCCCAGCACCACGCCGTCCTCGTCGGCCAGCATCCACGACGGCGTGTTCAGCGGATCGGTGAAGAAGCGGCCAAAGTGGCTGACGGTGGCGTTGACGTGCCAGCCGGCGCGGTGCTCGACGCCGAGCGTGACGCTGCCGGAGTGCCGCGGGACCTCCGGAATCCGGTTCCCCTCCACCAGCCCTGCGGTGAACGCCGCGTGCGTCCAGGTCCAGGCGAGCTGGCCGAACACGTTGTACGGCGCGTTCGTGAACGGGGCGGAGTTAATCCGCAGTCCCGCGTCGACGCCGAACGACCGCGAGTCCTCGCTGTTCAGGAAGATGTTCTGGTTGTCGATCGTGAACGGCAGCTGGACGACGGTGTCGTGGATGACGTTGTAGAAGAACGCACCCTCGAGATCCACGCCCTTGATTGCGGCCGACCGCACGCCGACCTGCGTGTTGATCCCGGTCTCCGGCTCCAGCGGGAACTCCGCGGCCGTGCGCGCGAAGGCCGGCGTGTAGCCGCGGCCGGCGTTGACGAAGAGATGCGTGTCGCGCCAGCCGTTGTACAGCAGGCTGATGGCCGGCAGCACCAGCGTGTTGGCGTCCTCCTCCGGCGGCGCGCCGGCGGGCCGGTCGCGCGAGGGCTTGCGGTGCTTGCGCTGCGTGTAGCGCTCGACGCGGACCCCCGGGGTCACGGTCCACCGGCCGGCGTGGATCGCGTCCTGGACGAACGCGGAGACCGCCGACGCATCGTAGGCCTCGTCGCGGACGAGCACGCCGCGGTCCCCCGCGTCGAGCACCTGGCCCGGGGCCCCCTCGGTCCGCCGATCGTCGAAGAGGTGCCGCTCCACGCGCACGCCCCACTGGAGCGCGTGGTCGCGCCCGAACGCCCGCAACCCCGCGCGCTCCATCCGGTTCTCCACGCCGTACGTCCGGTAGTGCCGGTCGCGGCTGACCATCGTCCCCTCGGCGCCCGGGACGAACGGATCCTCGGGAATCACGAGCGGCAGCCGGTCGATGGGCGAGTCGCCCGGATCGACGGTGAAGCGCGGGCGATCGAGGTTCGTCGCGAACAGCTTCGTGGACGCGGACAGCCCGCCGGCCGATCGGAACCGGTGCACGAGGTCGACCTTCGCGTAGTTCACGGCGATGGTGTTGATCTCCTGACCGAAGCGCCCCCGCTTCGTGCGCGGTGCCACCGCGAACTCCTGCGGCGTCAGGTTGCTCTCGTCGTAGTGCGAGCGCTCGCGGAAGTACGTCGACGACACGCTCAGCTCGTGGCGTTCGGCGACTTCCCAGTCGGCGCCGGCGAACAGGTCGTCGAAGCGGTGCCGCTCGACGTCGAACGCGCCGTCGCCGTGCGCGCCCGAGTACGCCAGCACCAGGCCGATCGGGCCGTCGGTGCGCCGATGCATCAGATGGCGCTTGAACGTGCCCTGGCTGCCGAATCCGATCTCGGCGGTCGTCAGTGGCGCTGCGGTCGGACGCTTGTTCCGGAAGTTGACGATGCCGTGGTTGTTGAGCGGGCCGTGGAGGATGTGCCCCGTGCCCTTCAGCACGTCGATGCGCTCGAGCCGCTCCAGCGGCGGCGTGTAGTGCGCGCTGGGATCCAGGTAGGCCGACGCGTTGATCGGCGTGCCGTCCTCGAGGAGCAGCGTCTTGCGCGACCGCCGCGACGGCGCGCCGCGCACCCCGATCCCCGACCGCCGGCCCAGCACGTCGTCGTCGATCGTGCGCACGCCGGGGACGTACGTGAACGCGTCGTGGAGGGTGTAGGGGCGGAACGTCCGGAGCTCCTGGTCGGTGAGCGTCGTGACAGCGCCGGGCGTGTCGCGGACCTCGTCGGGCACGACCTCCTCGACGTCGACCCAGACCGAGACGGCCGCCGGCTGGCCCTGCCGGGCCAGGACGCTCCCGCCGGCTCCGGCCACGAATGCGCCGGTGAGGAGAAGGATCGCGACGGGCGCGCCCGTCGCGGAACGGATCCCGGCCGTGAGTCTCCGGGTACGTGCTGGTGTCATGGTCTCCGGTCGCGCTCGACAGAACGTGCCGTCCGCGCCACGCGCGATCGCCCGGGCCGCTGACACGTCGAATGAGAGCCTGAACCGATCAGGTTATACCAGCACCCGCGAGCCGGGGAACCGGCGGCGCGACGAGTCCCTGACGCGTGCTCGCGCCGCAATCGCGAACGGGATCTCTGGCCCGGACAACCTCGTGGTCCGCGCGGACGTGTCCCACGGCGTGGAAGAGCTCACCCGAACACCCGCGTGAGCCAGAGGAGCGCGGGCGCGATGAACGCCGAGAGCGACGCCGCGCTCGCCAGCGCGAGACCCGGTCCTGCCAGCGGCGCGGCGCGTATCAACCCGAGCCATTCGGCCGCGAGCGTGGTGTCGTGCGCGTCGAGCCACGCCGACACCTGCGCGTCGATGCGCCGGCGCGACCGGTTGTCGGGCTCGAGTGTCGTCCAGGCCTGATGGAGTTCGGCGTCGGTCATGACGTTTCCCTGTTGGCGGCGAGCAGGACCTCGATGCGCGCGCCAAGGCGCGTGCGCGCCCGCTCGAGGATCTTGCGCACGGTGGCGGGCTGGAGACCGGACGCCGCCGCAATGTCCGGGGCATCGAGCTCCGCGCCGTAACGCAGGCTCACGATCGTGCGCTCGCGCTCCGGCAGCTCGGCCAGCGCGATCAGCAGCGCGCGGCGCTGACGCGCGGCGTCGAGCCGCTCGGCCGGGTCGGTGCTCTCGTCCGGCCGATCGGGCAGCTCGCCGGTCTCCGTGAGCTCGGGGCGCCGGCGGCGGAACCGCCGCCGCGCCGTGTTGACGGCAATCGTCGCGACCCATGCCGCGAAGCGCGTGCCGGGCCTCGGCGTGTACCGGTGGAGCGACGTCAGCACGGTGAGCATCGCGTCCTGCGTGACGTCCTCGGCGTCGGCGTCGGAGTGCAGCATGCCGCGGACGGTCCGGAACACGCGATCGACGAACTGCAGGTACACCGTCTGCCGGGCGCCGGCGTCGCCCGCGCGCGCCTGCTCGACGAGCGGCGCGATGGCGTCCTCGGGCAGCGGCTCGGCCTCGCCTCCGAAGCGCGAACCCAGCGCCGCGAAGAGCGAGGCCAGCGGCCATGCCGCCGCGGGGAGCGGCATCGCGCCTGCGATCACGATTCGACCTCGGTGAGATAGCCGACCGTCCAGATCGACGACCGCAGCGTGCCGACCATCGCCGTCAGCACGAAAGCCGCCGGCAGCAGCGCAAGAACCCCGATGGCGATCACCGGGGCGACCGGCAGCACCAGCAGCAGCGCGACCACGAGCAGCGCCACGGGCACGATCGCGATGGCGCCGGCCACGCCGATCAGCACGGTCCCGGCGAACGCCGAGACGATGAGCGAGAGCCCGTGGAGGAGCCGGCCGTGCAGGAAGAGCCGCGCCTTCCGGATCGCGTCGAGCGCGTGGCGGTTCTCCAGCACGGCGACGCGCGACGCGAACGCCTGCACGAGATAGAGCGTCACCAGCCACGGCACGGCAATCAGGAACGCCGGGATCGCGAGCGCGATGCCGCCGGCCGGGCCGACCGCCCGCCACGCGATCGCTGCCGGCGCCGCGAGTATCAGGACGCTGCCGGCGGTCGCGGCGACGTAGAGCAGCGCGATCCGCAGCAGCACGCCCCAGTGCGCCCAGCCCGCCCGGAACCCGTCGCGCAGCGTCTGGGCGCTTCCCGTGCGGGCCCGCGCGATGCCCTCGATGAGCGCGCCTTCGCTGACGAAGCGCATGACGATGAGGGCCGCCGTCGCGAGGAGCGCGACGATGAGGAACGGCAGGAACTCCGTGAAGCTCAGGCCGCCGCCGTTGCCTTCGCCGCCCCCGCCCCCTCCGCTGCCCCCCGCGCTGGTCATCCCGACGAAGAACCCGAACAGCCACAGGGACCGGCAGGTCAGCGCGTAATGGAGTCCCTGCCTGATGCTCTCGACGATGCGGTTCATGCTCATGTGCGGCTCCCCGGCAACGGGCACGATGCCCGGCTACCGGGTACAAGCCGGTGAGGCGGAAAAGTGTGACAGACTCCGGGTCGGATCAGGTCAGATCAGGTCAGATCAGGTCTGATCAGGTCGGATCAGGTCGGATCGGGTCTGATCAGGTCTGATCAGGTCTGATCAGGTCCGCGCGCCCGCTCGGTGATCTCTGCTCGCGG
>CAYUPN010000118.1:0-1791 GCA_964446605.1 uncultured Bifidobacteriaceae bacterium
CCGAACGGTCCGAAGGGCCCTGCCGGCAGCAGCGGCAGCACGACGAGCGCCATCACGGCGAAGCGTGCGGCCGAGCGCAGGTCGACGTCGTCCAGGCGGGCCACGAGGGCATGCAGGCGTGACTTCTCGACGAGCAGCAGCGTGAGCACGGCGATGATGCCGCTGGCCATCCGTATCGAGCCGATGCCGGCGAGCACGCCCGCCGCCAGCACCACCAGCGCGGCGACCTCGGTGGTGCCGTCGATGTCGCTGCGGCTTCCCGCGATGTAGGCGATGACCGTCAGCGCGACCGCGCCGGCCAGGAGCGTCGCGGAGAGTGCGGCCATGCCCGCGGTCCACAGCCAGCCGCTCACGCCGGCGATACCGCCGAGCATCGTGAAGGTGCGGATGCCCGCGAACCGGGCATGGGGACCGTCGGCGTGTCCCGACCACTGGCGTTCGAGGCCGACCGCCGCGCCGCCGAGCGCGGCGATGATCAGCCCGATGATGGCCGTTTCCGTCATGCGCAGCCCAGCACTCTATCCTGAATCGCCGCGTGCCTGCGCCGGCCGGGCACGCAGCGTATGATTTCCGGAGCCCAAGCCCAGAGCCCAGAGCCCAGAGCCTGGAGCGGCTCAACGCCCAAGGCTCAACGTCCAGGAGAGAGAACCGGTGATTGCCTTCAGACACGTGCTGTGTCCTATCGACTTCTCCGAGACGTCGGCGCGTGCGCTCGCGTACGCCTCGGCGTTCGCGTCCTGGTACGACGCGGCCCTCACCATCCTGCACGTCGTACCGGATTTCGAAACGGTGGTCGAGCCGTCGATCCGGCCCGGTGTGCCGGGCCACATCTTCACGGCGCATTCGCGCGAGGAGGTCGTGGCGGAGATGCGCCGGTTCGTGGAGCCGACGGGTCCTGTCGCGCACGGAGCGACGCTCGTCGCCGAGGAGGGAAAGCCGGCCGACGTGATCGCACGGCAGGCGGCGGCGCTCCCGGCGGACCTCACCGTCATGGGGACGCACGGACGCGGCGGGTTCAACCGGCTGCTCCTCGGATCGGTGGCCGAACGGGTGCTCGCCGCCTCGCCGACGCCGGTGCTCACGGTGCCGCCGGGAGCGCCGGCCCGGGCCGAGACGGTCCTGTTCAGGCGAATTCTCTGTCCGGTGGACTTCTCCCCTTCGTCCCGGCGTGCGCTCCGCTACGCGCTCGAACTCGGACGCCAGGCGAACGGCTGTGTCACCGTGCTGCACGCCATCGAGTACATGGACGAGGAGGAGCCCTGCGAGCACGTCGAGTTCGACATCCGCAAGTACCGCGCCCACGTGCTGGAGCATGCGCGCGAGCGCCTGCGGCGGGAGCTCGCGGAGGAGCCGCGGACGTCGTGCGAGATCGAAGAGGCGGTCGTCGTCAATCGCGCATACCGGGAGGTGTTGACGCGTGCCTCCGAGGGGGCCTTCGATCTTGTCGTGATGGGCGCGCAGGGCAGCAGCGGCCTGCAGCTGGTCCTCTACGGATCGACGACACAGCACGTCGTCCGGCAGGCGCCCTGTCCGGTGCTCACCGTCCGGGCGTGATTCGTCGACAGCTTCCGTGATCTATCCAGGCTCCGGACCGGCAGCGCTCTGATCCCAGGGCCCGTGCGGCCGGCGTTGCATCACCGCACGAGCAGCGACGTGCGCGCCAGCACGGCCGAGGAGCCCGAGGCCATTTCCTCGTACCAGCGCAGGAAGCGCTGCGGCTCCATGGCCTCGTACGGGCGGAGGTTGTGGGCCCAGCGGAACCCGATCGGCTGGTAGCGCAGCTCGACGGTC
>CAYUPN010000118.1:1891-7452 GCA_964446605.1 uncultured Bifidobacteriaceae bacterium
TCCGTGTAGTGCGGCTCGAACCGCGCGCCGTCGTCGTCGTTGTCGTTGCCGCGGATCCGTCCGGACGGGTCGACCGCGCCGGAGCTGAAGATGACGGCGCCACCGGCGTCCTCCACCGTGATGTGCAGCCAGGCGCGGCGTGACGGATACGCCGTCGGCAGCTTGTGGCCGGTCAGGTTCTGCACGGTGACGTCGACGGCGAGCGTGCCCGGCTCGCCCTGAGCGGCGGCCAGCGTGAGCGTGGCCGTCTCCTGCGCGAGCAGCGACAGCGTGGCCTCGGCGGCGCGCTCCAGTTCCTGGGGCAACGCCTCGACGCCCAGATCGGTCCGGTAGCGGTTCAGCATCCGGAGCATGAAGAAGTTGCCGCCGATGAACGTGTGGCGGTTCAGCCCCTCCCGCGGCTCGCCGAGCACCGACGTGATGGGCGTGGGCGCGTCGACCTCGGGCATGTGGCACGCCTGACAGCTCTTCTCGCGCCGGAAGTCGCTGTGCCGCCATTCGAGGTAGGGCACCTGCTCCGGCAGCTCACCCAGGACCTGGCCGTCCGGCCCGAGCGCCTGCGTGTAGAGCGTGTGGCAGGTCGCGCAGAGCTCCGACTCGCGCATGTGCGTGGCTTCCGCCGGCGTCATGCCCGTGGCCGAGCGCATCACGCTGGCCTGACCCTCCTCGACCGCGAACGGGCCGAACATCCGCCGCTCGCCGGACCGTCCCGGCGGCTCGATGACGAAGCCGCCGGTGAAGCTCTCGGGTGTGCCGAACCGATCGGGGCCGATCTGGTGGCAGACGGTGCAGGAGACCCCGTCGGCCGCCAGCCGGTCGAGCGGCGCGCCGGAGGCGCCGATCGGCAGGTGCGCGAAGATGGCGCCCTGCCCGCCGGCGGCGTGCGCGAGCGTCCGCGACATCGGCATGTGGCAGATCGAGCACTCGTCCTCGATCGCGCGCCCCGACTCGGGATGATCCAGCACCTCCCGCCGCACGCCCGCCTGCCAGTACGGATCGCGCGACGAGTTGGCCATGATCGACGCGCGCCAGGACAGCCCGATCGAGACATCTTCGCCTGCGGGAGTGGTCAGGCCGTTGTGGCACGCCAGGCAGTCGTGCGAGGTCGAGAACATCGACAGCGGGTCGCCGGCAGGTGGATGCGTCGGCGGATCCGCCACCTGCCGCGCGGACGGTGGCGTGCCGGGTGCGGCGCCGAAGACGGCCGGTCCGGCCAGGCACACGGCAGCTGACGCGGCGATGAGCCAGGCAATGCGGCACACCCGCCCGCGGCTCATCACCAGCCCTCCAGGAACCCGCCGTCGAACCAGTCCCAGAGCAGGTACACGATCACCTGCGTCCGGCGCCCCTCGCGGTCGTTCACGGGCACCCGCACGCCGCCGTTCAGCATGATGTGCTGCCGCCGGTTCAGCGTGACCTGCATCTGCGGCACGAGATCCCAGTGGGTCGGGGCGCCGTCCTCCAGCGCTCGTGCAGCGAGGACCTCGAGCATCGGCGTCCAGGCGCGGCCGAACCGCCCCTGCGTGAACGTGCGTCCGGCCGCCACGCGCCAGAACGCCTCGCGGTCGGCGATAGCGGTGTCGGCCGGGAGCTCGAAGCCCGCCTGCGCCTGGACGAAGGAATCGCCCGGCAGCATCTGCCCGAACGACACGAACGGCTCGAAGACCGTCACGCCGCGTCCGAGCCCCTCGGTTTCCTTGCCGGTCGGCAGGATCACCTCCCCGGCCACGCTGAGTATGTGCCCCCGTGCCACGTCGTGGTAGAGCGCGTGCTTCACCGCCAGCGCGATGTCCCCGAGACCCCGTCGCCAGTCGCCGCCGGCGCGCTCCTGCAGCTGGATCGGCACCGCGATCTCGAACTGGCTGCGCGGGCCGAACCGCTGCTCGTACAGCAGCTCGTTGCCGATCGCGCCGGTCCCCGTGGTGGCGACGCTCGTCGTCAGCACCGCCTCGTTCTCGGGGAAGGCCTTCTCGGTCACGAGCGCGCGAGGCAGATTGAGGTTGCCGTGCGGCCAGGCGCGGCTCGGACAGAACCCGCGGATGTAGTCGATCGTGCGCTGCAGCTCCTCGTCGGTCAGCGCGCCGCCGAACGCCGGCATGCGGGCGTCGAAGGCACGCGCCGGTCCGCCGCCGTGCGACACGGCCATGAAGTCGTCGTCCGGCTCCACGGTGACGAAGCTGCAGTCGGTGAAGTCGGGAACCGCCGTGTCGAATCCGAGCTGCGGCTGCGGGGTGCCGCGCCCGTCGGCGCCGTGACAGGCGGCGCAGGCACGCTGGTAGATTTCGCGGCCGGATGGTTCGGCGGCGCCATCGATCGCATCCTGCAGCGCCAGGGCCGCGGAAGCGTCGCAGACGATGAGCGACGCAGCCAATGCCGCGTAGGAGAAGGTCGCGACGCCTGGAGAAAGGCGCATCGTGTGGGCAGCTCCGGGGGGCGAGCGATCACCCTATCACGGCGTGCGCGCACTGCAGCCCTGCCGCGCGGTACATGCGACTGTGCGACCATGAGTGTCGCAGGGAGGGGCCGCATGGAAGAGACACGCTACGGCCTGCGCGCCGACCTGGACGTCCCCTGGGAGCAGGCCGTCGAGCGCACGAAGGCCGCACTGCAGAGCGAAGGCTTCGGCGTGCTGACGTCCATCGACATCAGCGAGACCCTGAAGCGGAAGCTGGGCCGGGAGTTCCGGAAATACGTGATCCTCGGCGCCTGCAATCCGGCGCTCGCGCACCGGGCGCTTGCCGCGGAGCTCGAGGTCGGCCTGCTCCTGCCGTGCAACGTGATCGTCTACGAGCGCAACGGCGGAGCCGCCGTGGCCGCCATGGCGCCGCTGCCCGCAATGGGCATCGTCGGCAACACGGAGCTGGAGCAGGTCGCGCGGGAAGCCGACGAGCGGCTGCGCCGCGTCATCGAACAGCTCGAGCGTGAATGAAATCCGTACGGGTGTCTGACACCGGTACTGTACAGGTACGGGTGTCAGACACCCGTACCTCAGGGACGGCGGCCGTCGGGGAGCGTGAGCTCGTTCGCGCGCGCGGGATCGGCCTCGGCGGGTACGCCGGCATCCCACATCGGGATGGTTCGCTTGTCGGGCGGATACAGCGACTCCAGCGGCTTCCAGACGACGTCCACGCGATCGGTGAAGAGGTCGCCGATCAGGAGGTCGGTGAGCGTGCCGCGCATCTCCGGGTACGTCCGTACCATCTTCCCGAAGCTGAAGCCGTCGTAGTACTCGCACACCAGCCGGCGCATGCGGTCGACGCCGCGGTGGAAGTCGGGCACCCACTTGCCGATCTGCGCCGCCGACGTGTCGCCGCGCTGCAGCCCCTCGACGATCGCGTCGGCTGCCAGCTGGCCGGACTTCAGCGCGAGCAGCACGCCCGAGGAGTAGAGCGGGTCGAGGAAGCCGAAGGCGTCGCCGACGAGCACCCAGCTGTCGCCCGCGCCCTGCTTCGACCGGTACGAATAGTCCTTCGTCGCGAAGATGCCGGTCGCCTGCCGCGCCGACGCGATGCGATCCTTCACGCCCGGGCAGCTGGCGACCTCCTCGAAGTACGTCTTCCCGTAGTCGCGGCGCCCCTTGAACAGCTCGTCGGCCGGCTTCACGACGCCGCAGCTGACGATGTCGTCGTGCAGCGGGATGTACCAGAACCAGCCCTTCCGATCGCCGGTCTGGATGACGAGCGTGGCCCCCTCGTCGCGGCCGGTATCGCGGTACGCCCCCTCCCAGTAGGTCCAGATCGCGCCCTTGTTGAGGATCGGATCCCACACCCGGAGGCGGAGCCGGTTCATCAGCAGGCCGTTCTGGCCGCTGGCGTCGACGACGACCCTCGCGCGCACCTCGCGCATGTCGTCGCCGTCCTTGATCCGGACACCGACGGCACGATCACCCTCGAACAGCACGTCGTGGACGCGGACCCCCTCGTGCGCCTCGACGCCGTGCTCGCGCGCGTTCTGCAGCATCATCGTGTCGAACTCGCTGCGCACGACCTGCCACGTCTGCGAGCACTCGTGGGGCTTGTTGTCCCAGAAGTAGAACGGCGCCGACTCCTTCCCCTGCGCGTTCACGAACTGCACGCTGTACTTCTGCACGAAGCGGCTCTGCCGCATCTTCGGCAGCATGTTCAGCCGCTCGAGCACCCAGTAGGTCTCGGGTATCAGCGACTCGCCGATATGGAAGCGCGGAAAGCGCTCGCGCTCGAAGAGCTGCACGCGGACGCCCTGCTGCGCCAGCAGCGTCGAGACGGTGGAGCCGGCCGGCCCCCCGCCGATGACCACCACGTCCGGATGCCCGTCCTTCGTCACCGACTCACACCTCCATCACCAGCCGCCGCGCCTTCATCTCGAAACGCGGCAGCGTCCCCGTCTCCACCGGCCGCACCGGCACCGTGAGACCGATGGACTCACGCAGCGCGCCGGCGACCGCCGCCGCCAGCGCGGCCGGCTGCGGCGTGCCGGGCGTGAGCTCGATCTCGACTCTCAGTGATCGCAGCGCCCCCGGCTGCGTGACGATCGTGCGGAACTCCAGCACCTCCGGGAAGCTCCGGACCACCGCTTCGATGCCCGCCGGGTACACGTTCACGCCGCGGATGTTGATCATATCGTCCGCGCGCCCGAGCACGCCCCCCTCCAGCCGCGCCCATGTCCGCCCGCAGGCGCACGCGCCGCGCCGGCGCACGACGATGTCGCCGGTGCGATAGCGGATGACGGGGCTCGCGGTCCGTCCGAGGTTCGTGACGACCAGTTCGCCGGGCGAGCCGTCGGCGACCTCCTCGCCGGTCCCCGGATCGAGCACCTCGCAGATGTACTCCCCCTCGTTGAGGTGCAGGAACCCGGGCGCGTCCCAGCACTCGAAGCTGATCGGCCCGACCTCGGTGAGGCCGTGATGATCGATCACGCGCGCGCCCCAGCTCTCCTCGATCCGGGCGCGCGTGGCGGGGATGCTGCCGCCCGGCTCTCCCGCGACGATCACGACGCGGACCGGGCCGCCGGCCAGCGGCCGGCCGCGCCGCTCCTGCGCGGCGACCTCCGCCATCCGCAGCGCGTAGGTCGGCGTGCAGCAGACCACCGTGGCGCCGGTGGCCTCGATCGTGCCGAGCCGGACGTGCGTCGACATGCCGCCGCCCGGGATGCAGTGGAGGCCCTCCTGGCAGCCGGCCTCGAAGCCGGTCCAGAAGCCGAGGAACGGGCCGAAGGAGAACGGGAAGAAGACGCGATCGCCCGGGCCGACGCGCGCCGCGCGATAGACCGCCTTCCAGCAGTCGAGCATCCACTGCCAGCTCTCGCGCGTGTCGATCCACCGCAGCGGGCGTCCAGTGGTCGACGAGGTCTGGCAGTAGCGCGTGTACCGGTCCAGCGGCTCGGTCAGCGCGGTGCCCCAGGGCGGGTGCGCCTCCTGATCCGCCACGAGCTCCGCCTTGGTCGTCAGCGGCAGCGCGCGGAGATCGTCGGGGAGCCGCAGGTCGGCGGGCCGGATGCCCGCCGCCTCGAGCTTGCGCGTGTAGAACGGATTGCGGCCGTGGATGGCCTCGAGCAGCTCCGCGAGCCGGCGCCCCTGGTGCACG
>CAYUPN010000118.1:7552-10814 GCA_964446605.1 uncultured Bifidobacteriaceae bacterium
CCGACCTCGGCGCCGGGTGACGCGATGCTCAGGCCGGCGGCGCGCCACAGCGCGTGCTCCGCTTCCTCGAGATAGCGGAAGTAGTTGCTGAAGTGGACGATGCCTGCCGAGTCCACCTCGTAGAACTGCACGCGCCGGCGCAGGGTGTGCTCGGACCAGCGGGGCGCCGCCATGCTACGTGTAGCGCAGCCCGGCGTGCTGGGGCAGGAAGAAACGCCCGAGCAGCGCGTCGACGCGGAGCAGCCCGTCGCGCGTCAGCGCGACACGCGCGGACGAGGGCGGCTCGAGCCAGCCATCGGTCTCGAGGGACGCGAGCGCGTCCCGGAAGCGATCGAGGATGTCGACGTCGTACTTGTCCCGGAAGTACCCGGGACTGATGGCGCCGAGCTTCAGCTGCAGCACCAGCTCGCGGATGACGCGCTCCTCGCCGGTGGGGCGGTACGCGCGATTGAGCGGCAGGTCGCCGCGCCGGATTGCCGCCGCGTACGTCTCCCACGTGTCCAGGTTCTGCATGTGCACGCCGTTCACGTGGCCGAACGAGGCGACGCCGAGGCCCGCCATGTCCGCCCCCTGCCACAGCCGGTCGCGATAGACGAACGTCGTCCGGCCGGGATCGCGGACAGCGGTGTACGCGCTCTTCACGTGGTAGCCGGCGCGCTCGAGCCGCTCGAACGCCTCGCGGACCCAGCGCCGCTTCGTCGCCCAGGTCGCGACCTGGTGGCCGAAACGGCCGGTGTGCTGCAGGCGGTCGCGGCTGATCGTCGTGTTGAACGGCAGCTCCATCTGGTAGACGGTCACGCTGTCGGGCCCGAGCGCGATCGTGCGCTCCACGCAAGCCTGCCAGTTCTCGTCCGTCTCGCCGAGCATGCCCGCGATCAGGTCGATGTTGATCTGCGGGAACCCGAGCCTGCGCGCCGTCTCGTACGCGCGGAACACCTCGGGCGATCGGTGCGCCCGCCCGTTCAGCGTCAGGATCTCGTCGTCGAAGTTCTCGACGCCGAGGCTGAGCCGCGTGATGCCGAGGCCGTGGATGGCCTTCAGCTTCGCCTCGGTGAGCGTGCCCGGTTCGCACTCGAAGGTGATCTCCTCGGCCGTGTCCCACGGCGTGACCGCGGTGAGACGCCGGACGAGCGACTCGAGCTGGCGCGTGGAGAGGAACGAGGGCGTGCCGCCGCCGAAGTACACGAAGTTCAGCGGCCGTCCCGCGATGGCGGGCCGGCCGGCGTAGAGCTCCCACTCGCGCGCGAGCACGTCCAGGTAGTCGGCGACCTCCTGCGCGTTCCGGTCGGTGTAGACGCGGAAGTAGCAGAAGTGGCACCGCTTCCGGCAGAAGGGGATGTGCAGGTACAGGCCGAGGGGGACGCCGGCGGCGGGCGGGGCGTCGAGGGCGGGCAGGGCCTCGCGGCCGACCGCGTCGCCGCTCCAGACGGAGAACGGCGGGTAGTTGGCGACGAAGTAGCTGCCGACCCCGGTTTCCTCCGGCTGGACGACTGGGAGACGTGCACCCTCGGTCACAGGGGCACTATACCGGACAGGGCACCCCCGGCTACAACCCCCGACCGGATCGGATCGGACCGTCTTGACGGCGCCGGGACGGACGGCCACGATCATGGCGGCGCCGCCCATCATCCCCACCTCCTGCCGGCTCCGGCCTGCGGCGCCCCGGGGCCGGACGTGGGTGACGTCGTGCGTACCGCAACAACGTATCTGGGCCTGCGGCTGGACCATCCCTTCGTGGCCGGGGCGTCGCCGCTCGGCTACCGGGTCGACACCGTCAAGCGGTTGGAGGATGCCGGCTGCGCGGCCGTCGTGCTCCATTCGCTCTTCGAGGAGCAGATTACGTACGAGGAGGAGGGGCGCGTGGCCGGGCTGGACGCGCTCGACCCCGGGTTCGACGACGTCTTCGCCTACTTTCCGTCGGCCGGGGACTATCCGCTGCGGCCGGGCGAGTACGCCGAGCACGTCCGCCGGCTGAAGGAGGCGGTGCGCATCCCGATCATCGCGTCGCTGAACGGCCGCACGAAGGAGTCGTGGCTGAAGTTCGCGAAGACGCTGGAGGACGCCGGCGCCGACGCCCTCGAGCTGAACATGTACCAGGTCGTGACGGATCTGGACGTGCCGGGCACGCACGTGGAGGCGATGCTGCTCGGCGTGGTCGAGGAGCTCAAGCGGCTGATCCGGATTCCGATCGCGGTCAAGCTCTCGCCCTGGTTCACCGCGTTCGGAAACGTTGCCCGCCGCCTGGACGAAGCAGGCGCCGACGGGCTCGTCCTGTTCAATCGGTTCTACCAGCCGGACATCGACATCCGGACGCGCGAGCCGCTGCCGCAGGCGGAGCTGTCGACGAGCGCCGAGCTGCTGCTGCGCCTGCGATGGGCGGCCATCCTGCACGGCCGTGTGCGCGCCTCGCTCGCGGTCACCGGCGGCGTCGTGACGCCGGCCGACGGCATCAAGGCCCTGCTGGCCGGCGCCGACGTCGTGCAGGTGGTCTCGGCGATCCTCCGGCACGGGCCCGCCTACGTCGCAACGCTCCGCACCGCGCTCGAGGACTGGCTCGCGTGGAGCGGCGCCGAGTCGCTCGATGCGGTGCGGGGGAGCGCCAGCCTGTCGAAGTCGGGACGTCCCGCCGCCTTCGAGCGCGCGCACTACATCCGCACTCTGCACAGCTGGACGCGCTGACCGGCACGCCCCGGCGCACCCTGAGCGCGCGATCGGCGACGCGCTGATCGGACTGGCGCGCGCGATCGTGGCACGCGACATGAAAGGGATCGCGGCGAGGAGGTGTCTCGATGGCGTCAGCTCAGCCGCTTGTCGATCACGATCGCATCCGCGAATGGGCCGAAGCACGCGGCGCGAAGCCGGCGTGCGTGAAGGGCACGGGCGGGAGAAAGGGCAAGGGGGACGTCGGCATGATCCGGCTCGACTTCCCGGGATTCAGCGGCGCGGAGTCGCTGCAGCCGATCACGTGGAACGAGTGGTTCCGTCAGTTCGACGAGAACAACCTGGCGCTGCTCGTGGAGGACTCGCGCCGCGGAGGGCGCCCCAGCAACTTCAACAAGCTGGTCAGCCGGGGCGCCGCGATGGGACGCAGCAGCCGGACGGGCACGCGCGCCATGGCGGCGGATCGCGGCGCGGCACGCCGCACGTCCACCGGACGCACGCGCGCGGCGGCGGCAGCCACCGGGGAGGCAGCCGACGCGCCGGCGGCAACCCCGCGCAAGAGGACCACGCGCAAGACCGCCGGCACGCGCAAGACCGCGGG